>DASVZX010000418.1:0-15537 GCA_036391435.1 Anaeromyxobacter sp.
CTCCTCCTCGGCACGCCGAGGCCGCTTGGTGATCTTCTTCGACTGCTCCTCGAGCGCCTCCTCCTGCGCGGCCAGCTCGGCGTCGGTCATCTTGCTGGCCATCCGCAGGAACTCGCGCTTGATGGGATCGGCGCTCCGCCCGGTGATCTTCCCGATCGAGTGGGCGACCTCCTGGATGTACAGCTCGAAGATCGACCGCCGCTGCGCCTGGTAGTCGGCGTGCTGCTTCTTGCGGATGTGCGCGGCGAGCTTGCGGCCGCACTCCTGCGCCGCGAGCTGGACCTCGCGCTCGATCTCCGGGTAGTGCGCCACCGCCTCCTTCGCCTCCGAGGTGAAGGGCACCCACACCGACGCGATGTGGACGAGGAGCGCCATCGGGCCGACGGGCAGCGAGCCCTTCGGCTGCGACAGGAGGTAGTTCCTCCAGTCGGTCTTCACGATGGCCTCGGTCGTCCCGCAGGCGCCCCTCTGGAACAGGAGCGGCACGCGGTTCGCGAACCGGAAGAGCTCGATGGGCTTGTCCGCCGGCCACGAGCCGCCGTACGCGAGGCCGACCTCGATCTGGAACGGGTTGCCCCGGTACACCTTCGGCGGCCGCGTGACGGTCGCGATGAAGTAGTTGTGCCCCTTGATCTTCTCGACACCCTCCTCCGGGGGCGCGTCGGGCACCTCGGGCGCGGCCGCCCTCGCCTCCTTCTCCTTCCGCGACGCCTTCTTCTTCTTCGCGGCGTCGAGGTCGAGCTGCGCGTCGCCGTTCTCCTCCGGCCCCTCGCTCTCGATCACGGTGAGGAACGAGACGAGCCCGCGGCGCATCAGCTCGTCGCCGATCGGCGACAGGCAGTTCGTCGGCGGGTTCATGATCTTCGTCTCGCCGATCGCCCGGTGGAGCTTCTCCGCGAGCTCGCGGTCCTCGGCGACGTCGCGCGGCCGGACCTTCCCCTTCAGGCCCGCGCGCTGGACGATCTCGTCGGCGACGGTCGCCGACACGCGCGAGAACGCGGTCTGGAGGAAGCCCTTCACGTCGTGCGCCTTCGAGTCGCCCGCCATCATCATGAGCGCGCCGAGCTCGACGCCGTGCGGGTGCGGCTTGATCTCGACGGCCTCCTTGGGCAGCTCCTCGGTCGCGCGCGGGAACGTGAGCGGCGCCTGGCGCGGGCGCAGGTAGTGGAGCGTGCAGTGGGGGTTCGAGAGCGCCGTGTGCTCGACGTAGCGGTTCACGAACCGCTGCCCCTGCTGCCAGTTCGCGACGATCTCGAGCTCGACCCGGGTGCCGTGCTCCGGGGGCCAGCCCTCGAGCTCGTCGTCCTTCGTGACGACCGGGTTGTTCTTGCGGGTGTCGATCTGGATCTCGAAGTCGTGCGCCGGCTTCGCCTTGCCGATGCGCGAGGTGACCCGGATCGGCTGGCCCGTCGTGAGCTGGCCGTACATCGCCGCGGCGCTGATGCCGATGCCCTGCTGGCCGCGCGACTGCTTCAGGCGGTGGAACTTCGAGCCGTAGAGGAGCTTGCCGAAGATCTTCGGCACCTGCGCCTTCACGATGCCGGGGCCGTTGTCCTCGATGACGACGACGAAGCGCCCCTCGCCCTTCGTCAGCTCGCCCTCCCCCTTCGCGTCGAGCGCGAGGTCGCGCACCTCGACCGTGATCTCGGGGAGGATGCCCGCCTCCTCGCAGGCGTCGAGCGAGTTGTCGACGGCCTCCTTGATCGTGGTGAGGAGCGCCTTCGAGGGGTTGTCGAAGCCGAGGAGGTGGCGGTTCTTGGTGAAGAACTCGGAGATCGAGATCTCGCGCTGCTTCGCCGCCATCTGCTCGGCGGTGGCGCGGCGCCTCGGCCCCTTCGCCCGCGGCTCCTCCGCGGGCGCCTCCGGGACCGGCGCGACGGCCGGCTCGGGCTCGGGCGCGGCCCTCGCGATCGCCGGGCGCCTCACGACCTTCGTCGGCGCCGGCAGGGCGCCGCGCTTGCGCGGCGTCGGCTCGACCGAGACGAGCTCGAGCTGCCGCGCGGGCGTCCTCGCCGCCGCCTTCGCCGGCTTGCCCTTCCCCTTCCCCACCGCCGCCTTCCGAGCCGCCATCACAGGGATTCCTCTCGATATCACCTGCCCGGGCTTTAGCACGGAGCCCGCATCTATGCGAGAAAGCGGGCAGATCCGCGCGGCGACCCGTCGGACGAGCGCCCGGCCGGATTGACTCACCGCGCCGCGTGGTTACTCAGGAGCCATGCCCTGGGACCAAGCGCAGCCGACGCGGGGGATGCAGGCCCCGAAGACGAGCGGGTACGGCCGGAACTACGCCAAGACCGCGATGCTGATGGCCTTCCTCATCGCGATCCTCGCGATCGGCGGGCAGCTGGCGGGCGGCACCGGCGGGATGCTCCTGTTCGGCGCCATCGGCCTCGTCCTGAACCTCCTCTCCTACTGGTTCTCCGACCGGATCGCGCTCATGGCGAACCGGGCGAAGCCCGTGACGCGGGAGGAGCTGCCGGAGGTCTACGCCATCGTCGAGGGGCTGACGCGCAAGGCCGGGCTGCCGATGCCGCGCATCTACGTCATCCCCTCCGACACGCCGAACGCCTTCGCCACCGGCCGCAACCCGTCGCACGCGGCGGTGGCGGTGACCCAGGGCATCCTGAGGATCCTCGACCGGCGCCAGCTCGAGGGCGTCCTCGCGCACGAGCTCTCGCACGTGCAGAACCGCGACATCCTCATCTCCACGATCGCGGCGGCGGTCGCGGGGCTCATCTCGTCGCTCGGCTACGCCGTGCGCTGGGGCGCGCTCCTCGGCGGGATGCGGCGCGACGACGACCGCGGCGGCGGCGGGATCGAGATGATCGCCTGGGCGATCCTCGCGCCCCTCCTCGCGCTCGTCATCCAGCTCGCGGTCTCCCGCTCGCGCGAGTACGGCGCGGACGCCTCGGGCGCGCTGCTCGTCGGCGACCCGGAGCCGCTCGCCTCCGCCCTCGAGGCGCTCGAGCGCGGGAACGAGGTCCACCCCTACGAGTTCGCCGGCCCCGCGACGGCGCACCTCTTCATCGTGAACCCGTTCCGCGGCGCGGGCTCGACGATCATGAACCTGCTCTCGACGCACCCGCCGCTCGAGGAGCGGATCCGCCGGCTCCGCGAGATGAAGCGCGGGATGCGGTACGCCTAGGCCGCGCGCGGCGTCACAGCCCCGCGGTCGGCAGCGCGCAGCTCGCCGGGGCGCTCGCGCTGACCACGAGCGTGCCCGACACCGTCCCGCCCGCGTCCGTGGCGCTGACGCGGTACGTTCCCTCTGCGGGCGTCGTGAAGCTGCAGACGGTCGGCCCGGGGGAGCACCCCGCCCCGCCGCAGCTCGTCGAGTCGCCGCAGGCCTCGACCTTGAGGTCGAGGAAGATGTCCGTCCCGGACATCTGGACGGAGCAGGTCGCGGCGGTCTGGTTGCACGTCGGGCAGAGCCGGACCGGGTAGCTCAGGGCGTAGTTCGGCGGCTCCGTGCAAGTCGGGAGCGCGGTCACCTGCGGCGTCTCCAGCGGGCAGCTGGTCGAGGACGGACACCCGGCGACGCCCGCCGCCACCGCGGCGAGGGTCCCGAGCAACACGGCGCTGCGCGTCTTCATGGCTTCCCCCTTCCCGGCCTCACGGCACGAGCACGATCTTGCCGAACTGCGCGCGGTCGGCGAGCAGCTGCTGCGCGGCGCGCGCCTCCGCGAGCGGCAGGATCCGGTCCACCACCGGCCGGAGCCTGCCCTCCCCGACGAAGCGGAGCACCTCGAGGAGGTCGCCCGCGTTCCCCATCGTCGAGCCCAGGATCGAGAGCTGCCGGTAGAAGACGTGGCGCAGGTCGGTCACCGGGTCGTACCCGGTCGTCGCGCCGACCACGGTGATGCGCCCGCCGATCCCGGCGGCGAGGATCGACCGCTCCCAGGTCTTCTTCCCGACGTGCTCGAACACGACGTCGACGCCCTTGCGGTCGGTGAGCCGCTTCGTCTCCTCGAGGAAGTCCTGCGTCTCGTAGTTCACGACCTCGTCCGCGCCGAGCGCCCGCGCCTTCTCGAGCTTCGCGTCCGAGCCCGCGGTGGCGATGACGCGCGCGCCGACGAGCTTCGCGATCTGCACGGCCGCGACGCCGACGCCGGAGCCGGCGGCGTGGACGAGCACCGTCTCGCCCGGCCGCACCCGCGCGCGCTCGACGAGGGCGTGCCAGGCGGTCATGAAGGTGAGCGGGATCGCGGCCGCCTCCTCGAAGGAGAGCCGCGGCGGCTTCGGGATCACGTTCCGCGCGAGGACCGAGAGCTTCTGCGCCATCCCGCCGGAGACGTGCTCGCCCAGGATCGTGAACCGCCGGCAGAGGTTCTCGCGCCCGGAGAGGCAGCGGTCGCACTGCCCGCAGCCGAGGCTCGGGTTCACCACCACCGCGTCGCCCGGCTTCACGCCCTCGACGCCGGGCCCCACCGCCTCGACGACGCCGGCGACGTCCGAGCCGAGCACGTGCGGGAACGAGAGCTTGAGCCCGGGCCAGCCCTCGCGGACCCAGAGGTCGAGGTGGTTCAGCGCGGCGGCCTTCACCGCGAGGACGACCCGGCCCGGCTCCGGCCGCGGCTCGGGCAGGTCCTCGAGCCGGACGACCTCGGGACCACCGTGCTCGCGGATCGCGACCGCCTTCATGGCGCCTCCAGGCTGCCGACGGGAGAGGGATCTCCCACACGTTAACCGCCCCCGGCCCTCCCTTGCCAGGGGCTCCGCGGGGCGGGTACACCTCGGGATGCCGTGATCGTCCGCGTCGACGCGTTGCCGATCGTGCTCGAGGCCCGCCGCGTCGTGGTCGCCGAGGTGATCGGCGGCTACCACGGGCAGTCCCGGCTCGGGCGCTGGTGGCTGCCGTCGGATCTGCTGCGCGAGGGCGAGCAGCCGGGCGACGCCGCCGCCCGGATCGTCCGCGACCAGCTCGGGCTCGCCCTCGAGGACGCCGCCCTCGTCGGCACGCGCCAGGCGCAGGTCGGCGACGGGTGGCACCTCGCGCTCGTCGTCGCGGGCGCCGCGTCCGGCGACGCGCCCGCCCCCGCGCCGCCGGTCTCCGGGTTCGCGGCACGCACGCTCGCCGAGCTGCCCGATCAGGTGGGGTTCTGGCACCGCGACGAGGTGGCGCTCCTCGTCGCGCGCTACGAGCGGCTCCGGGCGTAGGGGCGCACCCCCCGGGGCCCCTTGCCCGGGCAGGCCGCCCCCGATAAGGAACGCACCGGAGGCCACGCGATTGACGAAGATCGCCCTGCTCGCCATGCTCCTCGGATCGGCCCCGCTCAAGGCGGGTCAGAAGGCCCCCCCGTTCACGCTCCCCGACACGGACGGGAACCCCGTCGCGCTCGCCACGCTGCTCGACCGGGGGCCCGTGATCCTGGCCTTCTTCCCGAAGGCATTCACCTCGGGTTGAACGCGCGAGGTGAGGGCGTACCGGGATCAGTACGCCAAGGTGACCGGGAAGGGCGCGCAGGTGGTGGGCATCTCCACGGACGGGGTCGCGACGCTGAAGCGGTTCAAGGACGAGAACCAGCTCCCCTACCCGCTCCTCTCCGACGCGGGCGGCAAGGTCGCGAAGCAGTACGGCGGCACGGTCCCCATCTTCGGCGTCGCGAACCGGACCACGTTCGTGCTCGAGAGGGACGGCACGGTGAAGGACGTCATCGCCGGGGGCGACGCCATCGACCCGGGCGGCGCCATCACGTCCTGCCCGGTGCACGGGAAGGGCGGCACGCCATGAACCTCCTCGCCACGCTCCTCGCGGCGCTGCGCCGCAGGGTCCTCGGCATCTCCCCGGAGGAGATCCGCTACACGTTCGAGGACGTCCGGAACGAGCTCCGGGCCCTGCGCGCCGAGACGCGGGAGGAGCTCGCGCAGATCCGCAAGGAGCTCGACGCGCTCCCGTCGCGCCAGGACCGCGCGAAGGGACCGGAGACCCCGGTCGCGGAGGCCTAGATGTTCGGCCTCCGGCTGGGCGAGCTGCTCGTCATCGCCGCGGTGGTGTTCGTGCTGTTCGTGCTCGTGAGGGGCCGGCGCGGCTGAGCGGTCTAGCCGACGCCGTCCTCGACGATCACCCTCCGGACCACCGCGTCGGCGTCGCCCGCCCGGACCCGCTCGCCGTCCTTCCAGTGCGCCCGGCGCAGGTAGCCGAGCCCGACGCGCCCCTCCGGCGTGTCGACGGCGCTCGTCACCGTCCCGACCTCCTGACCCGCGGCGACGAGGGGCGTCCCCGGCCCGGCGGACGGCGGGAGCGCGAGCTGGACGAGGCCGCGCTGCAGGTGCCCGCGCGCCGTCGCCCGGAGCACGACCTCCTGCCCCGTGTAGCAGCCCTTCGTGAACGAGATCGCGGCGCGCGTGAGCCCCGCCTCCATCGGCAGCCGCGTGGCGTCCATGTCCGCCCCGAAGCGCGCGAAGCCGCCCAGGATCCGGAGCGCCTCGAGCGCCTGCACGTCGAGCGCCCGGGCGCCCTCGGCGACGAGCGCCGCGCGGAGCGCGTCCGCGTCCGCCGGAGGGAGGAGCAGATCGATCGCCGGCGCGCCGCGGCGGCCGTTCGAGATCCGCCGGTGCGGCGCGCGCGCGCCCAGGCGGGCCGCCGCCTCCGGGCCGAGCACCGGCAGGACCCGGAGCGACGCCGAGAGGTCCTCGAAGGTCACGTCGTCCATGACGACGAAGCGCTCGAGGTGCGGGCGCGCCTCGGCGGCGGCGCCGGCGTCGAGGACGAGCAGGACGCCGTCCTCCTCGACGAGGAGGTGGACGTCGGCGAGGAGGTGCCCCTTCGCGTTCAGCACCGCCGCGTACGTGGACGCGCCCGGCGCGAGGCCGTTCACGGCCTGCGTCGTCACGCGGTGCAGGTAGTCCTTCGCGTCCTTGCCGGTGGCGCGGAGGACGGCCGGCGCCTCGACCGGGCCGACGGCCCAGGCGGTGCGCGCGGCGTGGAGGGCGTCGGAGGAGGTCATCGCCGGAAGATCCTACCGGGCGGCGGGCCGCTCCGCAGCGTGCGGTGGGAGCGGCGGCTGCGGTGCGACGTGCAGGGTGCCCGCCGGAGCTCGCCTTCTTCCACCCGGACGAGCGAGGCGCGGTCACGTGGCGGATCGGGATCGATGCCTCGCACCGCGGGCACGGGCTCTAGCTCGGCGGCGATCGGGCCCCGTCCGACGGCGCGCCGGCGGGCGCGCCCGGCGCGCGTCCGGCGGCGAGGTCGGAGCGCAGGAGCTTCCCGGCCGCGTTCCGCGGCAGCGCCTCGACCCAGGTGAACGTGGCCGGGACCTCGTAGGGCGGCAGGCGCTCGCGGCAGTGGCGGCGCAGCTCCGCCTCGCTGGGCGTCGCCCCGGGCCGGCGGACGACGAACGCCGCGGCGACCTCGCCCATCAGGTCCTGCTTCATCCCGATCACCGCCACCTCCGCGACCGAGGGATGGAGCGCGATGACGTGCTCGATCTCGACCGGGCTCACGCGGTGGCCGCCGATCTTGAGGATCTCCTTCGAGCGCCCCCGGTGAAACAGGAATCCGTCCGCGTCGCGGTACGCGAGATCCCCGGTCCAGAGCCACCCGTCTCGAAGGATCGCCGCCGTCTCCTCCGGCTCGTCGAGGTAGCCCTGCGTCACGTTCTCGCCCCGGGCGACGAGGTGGCCCACCGCGCCCGGCGGAAGCTCGCGCCCGTCGCCGTCCACGACGCGGAGCGCGACGCCCGGGATCGGGATCCCGATCGAGCCCGGCTTGTCCTCCGCGCGCTCCGGCGGAAGGTACGAGAGCCTCGCCGTGGCCTCCGTCTGTCCGTACATGACGAACAGCCTCGCAGGATGGAAGGCGCGGCGCGCCCACGCGATCGTCTCCGGGGACATCGCGCCGCCCGCCTGCGTGAGGTAGCGCAGCCGCGGGAGCGGGATCGACGAGACGTCGACCTGCCGACGGATCATCTCGAACGTGAGCGGAACGCCGGCGAACCCCGTGCACCCTTCCGACGCCAGCGCCTGCAGCACGACGCGGGGGAAGGCGAAGCGGTCGTCGAGGAAGAGCGAACCGCCCGTGAACAGGTGCGTCTGGAGGACGCTGCGGCCGTAGCAGTAGTAGAGGGGCAGCACGAGCAGGGCCCGGTCGTCGGCGCCGAGCCCGAGGTACTCGACGATCGAGCGGGTGTTCGCGTCCACGTTGCGGAACGTCTGGACGACGCCACGCGGCCTCCCGGTGCTGCCGGACGTGTACAGGATCAGCGCCGGCGAATCGGGATCGAGCGCGGGCGTCGGCGGCCGTGGTGCCGCGGCCGCACCGGGCCCGAGGCTCCCGTCCTCGAGCAGCACCGACGCCGGCGTGCGCTCCGCGTCCAGCCCCGAGGCGCCGGCCCCCGCACCTTGCATCACCCAGACGCGATCGAGCGGGTGACGCGCGACGAGCTGCTCCCACACCCGCGCGTCGCGGCTCCACACGATCGCATGGCGCGCGCGACTCTGGGCCACGATCCCGGCGAGCACGTCGACGCCCCACTCGCGGCTCACCTCGACGGTGGTGGCGCCGAGCGCGTTCACCGCGAGCCCGGCCGCGACCGTGGCGGGCGCGTTCGGCAGCGCGAGCACGACCCGATCGCCGCGACCGACGCCATTCGCGGCCAGGTCGGCGGCCAGAGCGCTCACGTGCTCCGCCAGCCGGGCGTAGGAGAGGCGCACCGAAGGAGTCGCGACGGCGGGCGCCTCGGGCCGGCGCTCGGCATGGAAGAAGAGCCACTCGTGCAAGAACGGCGACCTCACCGTGCCTCCTCTCGCGAGCGATGCGGGGCGCCCGCGCCGCCTCCGAGCGTCCAAGGTGCGCACGGCAGCGCGTCTGCGGGACGTGCACGCCTCGTCCGGCGCACACCCCCGCGCCGAGCGGCGATCGAGGCGGCACGTGCGGGTTCGCGCATTCGCGGGTGCTCCGGCGCGACCGACCCTTCCTGCGTCGTGTCGCAGGAGCCGCGGCGCCCTAACGTGGAGATCCGATGTTCACACGAGACGTCCTGCGCATCGACGCGGCCCGCGTGGCCGAGCAGATCCAGGAGCGTGTCCGGGAGCAGGTCCTCGGCACGCTGCGCCGTCGCGGCGCCGTCGTCGGCATGTCGGGGGGGATCGACAGCTCCGTCGTCGCCGCGCTCTGCACGCGCGCGCTGGGCCCGGATCGCGTCGTCGGGCTCCTGATGCCGGAGCGGGACTCCTCGGACGATGCCCTCCGGCTGGGTCGCGCCCTGGCGGAGCACCTCGCCATCCGCCACCTCGTCGAGGACGTCGGACCCCCGCTCGAGGCGCTCGGGTGCTACCGGAGGCAGCTCGAGGCGATCCGCACCGTGTTCCCGGAGTACGGCGAAGGATGGCGCTGCAAGCTGACGCTGCCGCCGCTCCTCGACCGCGATCGGCTCAACGTGACGGTGCTCAAGGTGGTGGACCCCGACGGCGTCGAGCGGAGCTCGCGCCTGCCGGCCGGCGCCTATCTGCAGATCGTGGCCGCCACGAACTTCAAGCAGCGCGTGCGGACGGTGATGGAGTACTACCACGCGGACCGCTTGAACTACGCCGTGGCGGGGACCCCGAACCGCCTGGAGTACGATCAGGGGTTCTTCGTGAAGCAGGGGGACGGAGCCGCGGACCTCAAGCCGATCGCCCACCTGTACAAGACGCAGGTCTACGCGCTGGCGGAGCACCTCGGGGTCCCTGAGGAGATCCGGAGCCGTCCGCCCACCACGGACACGTTCTCGTTCTCGCAGACCCAGGAGGAGTTCTACTTCGGGCTGCCGTATCGCGAGATGGACCTGTGTCTCGTCGCGCACGACCGGCGGACGCCGCCGGCGGACCTCGCGGCGGTCCTCGGGCTCACCGTCGAGCAGGTCGAGCGCGTGTACCGCGACATCGAGGCGAAGCGGCGGGCGAGCCAGTACCTCCACCAGGGACCGCTGCTCGCGAGCGAGCGTCAAGGGGCCGGCTGATGTGCGGCATCGCGGGGGTCGTCGCGCTCCGCGACGACGCGCCGCCTCCGGAGCGCGCCGACCTCGCGGCGATGGTCGGGGCGCTCCGCCACAGGGGTCCGGACGAGTTCGGCCTCTACCGGGACCGGCGCGCGGGGCTCGGCCACGCCCGGCTCTCGATCATCGACCTCGCGACGGGCCAGCAGCCGCTCTGCAACGAGGACGGCTCGCTGTGGATCGTGTTCAACGGGGAGATCTTCAACTACGTCGAGCTCCGCGCCGAGCTCGTCGGGCTCGGCCACCGCTTCAGGACCCGCAGCGACACCGAGGTGGTCGTCCACGCGTACGAGGCCTGGGGCGAGGACGCCTTCCTCCGGTTCAACGGGCAGTTCGCCATCGCGCTGTGGAACGCGCCGCGCGAGACGCTCGTCGTCGCGCGCGACCGGCTCGGGGTCCGGCCGCTGTACCTGTGCGAGCACGGCGGTCGCCTCTGGTTCGCGAGCGAGGTGAAGGCGATCTTCGCCGGCGATCCCGCGATCCCCCGCGCGCTCGACCCCGTGGGGCTCGCGGAGACCTTCACCTTCTGGACGGTGGTGCCGCCGCAGTCCGTGTTCCGGGGCGTGACGGAGCTGGAGCCCGGTCACGTCCGGACGATCTCGCGCGGGGGCACGCGCGATCGCGCCTTCTGGGCTCCCCGGTACGACGACGGATCCGGGGCTTCGCGCTCGCCCGGCGAGGCGGTGGAGCGCGTGCGTGCGGCGCTCGAGGATGCGGTCCGCCTGCGCATGCTGCGGGCCGACGTCCCCGTCGGGAGCTACCTCTCGGGCGGGCTCGACAGCTCCCTCGTGGCCGCCCTGGGCCGCCGGGTGAAGGGCGGGAAGTTCTGCACGTTCTCGGTGCGCTTCGAGGACGCGGAGTACGACGAGACGCGCTACCAGCGCGCGGTCGCCGCGCGCATCGAGAGCGAGCACCGCGACATCGTCGTGCGGCGCGAGGACATCGCCGCCGCGCTCCCCGCGGTCGTGGCGCACGCGGAGCGCCCGGTGCTCCGGACCGCTCCGGCGCCGCTCTTCCTGCTCTCTCGACTCGTGCGGGAGGCCGGGATCAAGGTGGTCCTCACGGGCGAGGGCGCCGACGAGATCTTCGCCGGATACGATCTCTTCCGCGAGGGCAAGATCAGGCGATTCTGGGGCCGCCAGCCCGCGTCGGCGCTGCGGCCGCGGCTGCTCGAGCGGCTCTATCCCTACCTGGCGCGCTCGCCGGTCGCGCAGCGATCGCTCGCGCGCGAGTTCTTCGGCCGCGGTCGCGAGCGATGGAACGTCCCCGGGTTCGCGCACGGGCCGCGCTGGAGCGGGGCCGCTGCGCTCCAGCGGCTCTTCAGCGCGGACGTCCGCGCGGAGTCGCAACGCGTGGACGTCGTCGAGCGTCTCCTCGCGTCGGCTCCCGCCGAGCTCTCCGGCTGGTCCTTCCTCGCCCAGGATCAGTACCTCGAGGCGCGCACGCTGCTGTCCGGGTATCTCCTCTCTTCCCAGGGCGACCGGATGCTCATGGCCCACTCGGTCGAGGGGCGCTTCCCGTTCCTCGACGTGAACGTGGTGGAGCTCGCGAACGCCCTGCCCGCCTCGCTCAAGCTTCGTGGGCTCGACGAGAAGCACGTCCTGAAGCGCGCGGCGCGCGGGCTGGTCCCGGACGAGGTCATCGCGCGCCCCAAGCAGCCGTACCGGGCGCCGGACGCGCTGTCGTTCGTCGGCGATCGGGTCCTGCCGGGCTGGGTCGGCGACCTCATGACCGAGCGCGCGATCGCGAGCGCCGGGATCTTCGAGCCGGGCGCGGTCGCGCGCCTGTGGCAGAAGTGCCGGGCGTCGCGCGCGCAGTTCTCGAACACGGACAACATGGCGGTCGTCGGCGTGCTCTCGACGGGCCTCCTCCATGAGCTGCTCGTTCGCGCGACTCCCTCGAGGGCGTCGCCGCCGGAGTTCCGTACGGTCGTCGACAGAGTGGCGGTGCCGGATCCAGGTTGAGGGAGCGGCGGCGGGAGCGGGGGAAGATCCGATGAACGTACAGCAACGGGTCAGGCAGTTCGTCGTGGACAACTTCTATCTCAGCGATGCCTCGAAGCTTTCGGACGACACCCTGCTCGTGACGAGCGGGATCGTCGACTCGACCGGCGTGCTCGAGATCATCGCGTTCGTCGAGGCCGAGTTCGGCATCCGCGTCCGCGACGACGAGACCGTCCCCGAGAACCTCGAGTCGATCGAGCGGATCGCCGCGTTCGTCGGCCGGAGGCGAGAGGCGGAGCGCGCTACGTCGAGCAGCGCGGGAGGCCGCGCCGAGGCATCGACGGGTTGACCCGACGCGCGGAGCTCGCCAGGGCGAGCCGCAGCCCCCGACATGTTCTTCGCCGAGCCGGGGGCCGTGAATACCTTCGCGCATGCCGACGTGGCCGGCGAAGTATCCCGTTCTCGGCGTGGGCATCAGCGCCACGAACTACGACGAGGCGGTCGCGTCGATCCTGGCCGCCGCGCGCGACGGCGCGAAGGCGGTCGTGACCGCCGCGCCGGTGCACGCCGTCGTGTCGGCGGCGCGGGATCCCGAGCTGCTCCCCAAGATGAACAGCCTCGAGCTCGTCGTCCCCGACGGCCAGCCGATCCGCTGGGCGCTGAACCTCATCCACCGCACGCGCCTCGTCGATCGCGTGTACGGCCCGGAGCTGATGCTGCGCGTGTGCCGGGGCGCGGCCCGGCACGCGACCCCCGTCTACCTGTACGGCAGCGCCCCCCACGTCGTGGAGCGTCTCCGCGCGAACCTGCTCCGGTGGTTCCCCGGGTTGCAGCTCGTCGGCTGGGAGTCGCCGCCGTTCCGGCCGCTGACGCCCGAGGAGGATCGCGCCGTCGTCGAGCGGATCAACCGCAGCGGCGCGCGCATCGTCTTCATCGGGCTGGGCTGCCCTCGACAGGACGAGTTCGCGTTCGCGCACCGGCCGCTCCTCCAGGCGGTCCAGATCTGCGTCGGGGCCGCGTTCGACTTTCACTCCGGGAACAAGCGGATGGCGCCGGCCTGGATGCAGCGGCGCGGCCTCGAGTGGCTGTTCCGGCTCGTGACCGAGCCGCGCCGCCTGTGGCGGCGCTACTTCGTGACCAACAGCATCTTCGTCGTTCGGCTCACCCGCGACCTCGTCCGCTCGCGGTTCGTGCGCCACGCCTGACCGCCGCGCCCCGCGAAGGCCGCGCGCGCGCCGCCCCCGTCCAGGAAGCATCCGGGCGGGCGGGCGTCCGGCCGCTGCGTAATCCTTCGTGATCGTTCGCGTACGCCCGCTCGTCCGGTGAGCTAGCCCTGCCAGGAATGCCGGCCGGGCGTCCTCCGTTCGAGTGCGTGTCCGATGAGGCGCCCGGTTCCTCGTACGAGGTCCGAGCGCCTTCCGGACGTCCGCGTCACGAGCAGCCGCCCAGATGCAGTCCCCGGGAGGGGTCAACCCGGTGCTCCACGGGCACCGCAAGGAAAGGCATCGACCTTGACGAACCTGCGAAGCGCGAAGGCCGTGCTCGGTCTCGCAGCCGTGCTCGCCGCGATCTCGGCGTGCGATCGGGCGGCGAGCCCCAACTTCGAGATCTCCCCCATGTCGTCGGACCTCGCTCCCGGCGAGAGCATCACGTTCAGCGCGGTCGCCCAGGGCGAGGCGGTGCCGGTCGCGTGGTCCGTCCAGCAGCCCGGCGGCGGCACGATCGACTCGGCCGGAACCTACTCGGCGCCGGACGCCGAGGGGACGTACACGGTCGTGGCGTCCGCCGCCGCGCGGACGAGCACCGCGAACGTCCGCGTCCGGAAGGGCGTGCGCGTGACCGTGAACCCGAGCGCGGCCACGATCCCGCCCGGCAGCTCGCTTGCGCTGGCGGCGACGGTCACCGGCGCGGGCGGCGTGAACACCGTGACGTGGTCCGTCGACCAGGGCTCGGCCGGCGGCAGCGTCACGGCCGCCGGCGTCTACACCGCGCCCCAGACGGCGGGCGCGTACACCGTGACCGCCACGAGCACCGTGGACGCGACGAGGTCCGGGCAGGCGACGATCACCGTCACCGCTCCGGCGCCTCCTCCGCCGGCACCCGTCGTCGCGATCGCCGTCGCGCCGTCGACCGCCTCCATGCAGGCGGGGGCGACCTTGCAGTTCAGCGCGAGCGTCACCGGGTCGAGCGACACGGGGGTCGCCTGGTCCGTCGCCGAGACGACCGGCGGAGCCGTGAGCACGAGCGGCCTGTACACCGCCCCCGCGACTCCCGGCACCTACCACGTCGTGGCCACGAGCCACGCCGATCCCTCGAAGACGTCCAGCGCGACGGTCGCCGTGACCGCGGTGCCCACGCCGACGCCGCCCCCGTCGACGTCCCCGCCCGCCACCACGCTCCGCGACGCCGCCGCGAGGCACGGGCTGATCATCGGGATGGGCTGGGGCCCGCCGCCGTGGTCCGAGAGCAACGCGATCGCGTCCACCCAGTTCGGCGCCTACATGCTCCCGGGGTCGGTCGGGATGATCTGGAAGGGGCCGGGTCAGTACGACTGGTCGATGCCCGACTACGGTGTCCAGTACGCCGCCCAGAATCCGGGCTTCCGCTACAACTCGAACCAGCTCTTCTACGGGATCTTCGTCGGCCAGGGCAGCGGCTCGCTCGTGCCGACGTGGCTGCGGGGCCCCGACTCGTCGGGCGGCTACGGCGCGCCGACGGTGTCGGCGGATCAGCTGAGCCAGCTCATGCACGACTTCCTGACCGCGTACGTGCAGCGGTACGGGACGGGCAGCTACCGGACCGAGATCGCGAACGAGCTCGTCAGCAGCCCGGGCAGCGACTGGTACTTCCAGAACGCCAGCATCGGAGCCGCGGGAGGACGCACCGTCGCCCAGTACGTGGACCAGCTGGCGCGGTGGGCGAAGGCGGCCAACCCGGACGTGAAGCTCTACCTGAACGAGACGCGCAACGAGGACTCCGTGAACTCGTTCGGAACCGCGAACCCGTTCGGCGACCTCGTCCGGACGCTGCAGGCGATGGGCACGCCGCTCGATGGGCTCGGGTTCCAGTGCCACGAGTTCATCGACAGGACGTACGACTACACCTCGATCCAGGGCGTGTTCGCGTACTTCGCGTCGCTCGGCTACGATCTCCACATCACGGAGATGGGGATGACCGCGCCCGTCGACGGGAACGGCCTCGTCAGCGCGACGGACCAGGCGCTCCAGGCTGCGCGGTACCAGTCGCTCATCCGGGCGTTCATCGCCGGCGGCGGCGCGAGGGCGAAGTCGATCGCCATCTGGGGCATCTCGGACCGGAACGCGTTCGACGTCGGCGGCCTGCTCTGGGACGTGAACCTCCAGCCGAAGGCCGACTTCCAGGCCGTCCTCGACACGCTCAACCAGTGATCGGGGCGCACGCGCGCCGCGCCGGCACGGAGCTGCCGGCGCGGCGTCGTCGCCTCGATCGTCGCGGCCCCCGCTAAGGCGCAACCCGCCTTCCATGAGAAGGCCGCTCGATGTCAACGGCTTCGGGGTTCCCGGAGTTGCTGCCACGCTTCCATTCGCACTCGAGTGAGCCCATCAGGGCTCGGTGCATTTTGGGGTCGTTCATCTCTGCCC
>DASVZX010000419.1:0-10487 GCA_036391435.1 Anaeromyxobacter sp.
GTCCGCGAGTAGACTCCACGCCGTGAGCCGGGACAAGAAGGACCACATCGCGCTCTCGGACGAGCACAACTCCCGCGGGATCGAGCTCGCCGATCGCGGCTGGCTCGACGAGGCGGTGAAGGAGTTCCAGAAGGCGATCGAGCTCGATCCCGACTCGGCCCACGCGCACGACAACCTCGCGACCGTCTACTCGGAGAAGAAGCTCTTCCGGGAGGCGCTCCAGGAGTACCTCACCGCCCTCCGGCTCGAGCCGGACAGCGCGACCGCGCACTACAACCTCGCCTGCTTCCTCGCGAGCCACGGCCCCGAGATGGCGGTGTCCGAGTACAAGGACGCCATCCAGCTCGACCCCGAGTACCCCGACGCCCACCTGAACCTCGGGCTCACCTGGGCCGACCAGGGGAAGCTCGACGAGGCGACGAAGGAGCTCTCGCGCGCCATCGAGCTCGCGCCGAAGGACCCGTTCCCGCGCCACGAGCTCGCCGCCCTCCTGATGGACGAGGGCGACTACCGCGCCGCGATCTCCCACCTGAAGGAGGTCGTCCGCCTCGAGGCGGAGAACTTCGAGGCGTGGCTCGATCTCGGCATCTGCTACGCGCAGAAGGGCTTCTACGCCGAGGCCGAGCGCGCCTACGCGAAGGCGCGGGCGCTCCAGCCGGACGACCTGCTCCTCAACTACAACCTCTCCGCGCTCTACGCGCTCTGGGGCAAGCCGCCCGACGCGCTCGACGCGCTCCGCAAGGCGCTCGCCATCGACCCCGCGAAGACGCGCGGCTGGCTCCAGAGCGACCCGATGTTCGACGGCCTGAAGGGCACGCCGGAGTTCGACGAGCTCGCGCGCTAGGCCGCTCCCATCTCCGGGCGAGGCGCCCTTCGGCGAAGCCGGAACGCGCCGGCCCGCTCCTCGCGGCTGCCGCCTGGCCCGAGTGCTTTCCCGCTTTCACCGCGCTGTCGCCCTCCGGTAGGCTGCGGGCATGCCCGAGCTCGCCTTCTTCCGACACGGCGAGGAGCTCCTGCGCGTCGCGCTCGGGGACCGGACGTCGATCGGCCGGGACCCGGGCTGCGACGTCTCGCTCCCGGACGCCGCCCTCTCGCGCGTGCAGGCCCTCGTCGAGCGGCGCGGCGACGCGTTCCACCTGGTGGACCGCTCCGGGCGCGGCACGCGGCTCGGCGGCGCCGAGGTGAACGAGGCCCTCCTGTCGGAGGGCGCGGAGATCGCGCTCGGGACGTGGCGCGTCCTGTTCCGCGCCGCGACGGCGTCCGCTTCCGAGCCGACGCGCGCCGACGGCGGCGAGACGGCGGTCCGCCCCGCGGGCGAGGCGGACGGCGCGCCGCCCGCCCGGCTCCGGATCCGCGCGGGCGGCCGCGAGCGGACCGTGCCGGTCACCGCCGCGGGGGTCGTCATCGGCAAGGACCCGACCTGCGACGCGCCGATCGACGACCCGTTCGTCTCGGCGCGGCACGCGCGGATCGCGCCGCTCGCCGGGCGGTGGATCCTCCAGGACCTCGAGTCGACGAACGGCACGTTCATCTCGGGCGCGCGCGTCGGCCGCGCGGAGCTCCCGCTCGGGGTGCCGGTCCACGTCGGAGACGCGGAGATCGTGCTCGAGGCGCGCGACGCGCCGGAGCCCCCGCGCGCGGAGTCGTTCGAGGGGATGATCTCGCGCGATCCCGCGATGCGGCAGGTGTTCGAGCTCGTGGAGCGCGTGGGCGCCTCCGACGCCGCGGTCACGATCCTCGGCGAGACGGGCACCGGCAAGGAGCTCGTCGCCCGCGCCCTGCACGCGCGCTCGCCGCGGAACGACGGCCCGTTCGTCCCGGTGAACTGCTCGGCGATCGCCGAGTCGCTCATCGAGTCCGAGCTGTTCGGCCACGAGAAGGGCGCGTTCTCCGGCGCCGACCGGATGCGCAAGGGCGCCTTCGAGGAGGCGGACCGGGGGACGATCTTCCTCGACGAGATCGGCGAGCTGCCGCTCGACCTCCAGCCGAAGCTCCTGCGCGTCCTCGAGCTCGGCGAGGTGAAGCGCGTCGGCGCGTCGCGGCCGATCACCGTGAACGTCCGGATCGTCGCGGCGACGCACCGGGACCTCCGCGCGGCGGTCCGGGGCGGCAAGTTCCGCGAGGACCTCTACTACCGGCTCTGCGTCGTCCCGATCACCGTGCCGCCGCTCCGCCAGCGCAGGGGGGACGTCCGCGCCCTCGCCGACGGCTTCCTCCAGCGCGCGAGCCCGCGCGGCCTCGTGCTGCGCTGGTCCCCCGAGGCGCTCGCGAAGCTCGAGGGCTACGACTGGCCGGGCAACGTGCGCCAGCTCAAGAACGTGGTCCAGCGCGCGCTCCTCTTCCGCGGCGAGGGGCTCGTCGTCCCGCCCGGCGCCGTGACGTTCGAGGACACGCGCGCCACCCCGGCCGACACGGGGGACGACGACACGATGTACGTGCGCGGCCTCACCCTCGAGGACATCGAGCGCGAGGCGATCCGGCTCTCGCTCCGGCGCAACCGCGGCAAGCGCGCCGCGGTCGTGAAGGAGCTGCAGATCGCGAAGAGCACCGTGATGAAGCGGATCGGCCAGTGGAGCCTGCAGCACGAGGGCCGGACCCCCGGCGCCGCGGCGGATCCCGACGACGAGGGGGACTCCGGGACGTGAACGTGCCCGGCCCCGTGCCCGGGCCGAGGGAACGCCGGGGTCGGGCGCGGGCTCGTTCACGGGCTCGGGGCTCTGCTAAGATTCGCCGCTCGCGCCGCCGGAGGCCCGCTCGTGCAGATCGTCGCACTCGACCTCGAAGGTGTCCTCGTCCCCGAGATCTGGATCGCGTTCTCCGAGCGCACCGGCATCCCCGAGCTCCGCCGCACCACGCGCGACGAGCCGGACTACGACGCGCTCATGCGGTTCCGGCTCGACCTGCTCCGGCGCCACCGGCTCGGGCTGCCGGACATCCAGAAGGTGATCCGCGACCTCGGCCCGATGCCCGGGGCCAGGGACTTCCTCGACGGGCTGCGGACCCGCTTCCAGGTCGTGATCCTGTCCGATACCTTCTACGAGTTCGCCATGCCGCTCATGGCGCAGCTCGGCATGCCCACCCTGTTCTGCCACCGCCTCGAGACCGACGCCGCCGGCTTCGTGACCGCCTACCGCCTGCGCATGAAGGACCAGAAGCGCGCCTCCGTCCACGCGCTGAAGCAGATCGCCTTCAAGGTGATCGCCGCGGGCGACTCGTACAACGACACCGCGATGCTCGCCGAGGCCCACGCCGGCATCCTCTTCCGGCCGCCGCAGAACGTGATCGACGAGTTCCCGCAGTTCCCGGTCGTCCGCGACTACGCCGGCCTCTCGGCCGCCGTCGACGACGCGTCCCGGCGGATCGGGGAGTAGCGCGCCGTCCACGCGGACCGGCCGTGCCCCCCCGGATCCGCTCGCCGATCCACGCGCGCCCTTCCGTGCCCTGGGATCCGCTCGACGATCCACGCTTGGCCCGGGGAGCGCCCTTCGGCGCCGTTGTCCGCGACGCGGTGGGGCCGGGCGCCGGCGGCGTGGATCCCCGGCGTGGATCCCCGGCGTGAACACCGGCGTCGAAGGAACCGGGTGGAAGGAACCGGGGTGGGAAACCGCCGTGGTCTAGTTGACCTCTCCGCCCCCGAAGCCGCCCTTGAGCCCGCGGGCCGCGCGGAGCGGGTTCGTGTCCTCCGGCAGCTCGATCGCGTCCTCGCGCGCGCCGAACCCCGGCACGCGCGGCCGCAGCTCGATCCCGTCGAGGAGGCGCGCGATGGCGCGGTCGAGCGCGACCTCCGCCGCGAGCACCGGCTTCACCGCCATCCCGGTCGCGAACGCGAGCTCGTCGAGCGCGGCGAGATCGAAGGGGTCGGGCACGGCGACGACGAGCGGCCCGCGCTTCCCGGCGCCGAGCCGCTGCACCGGGAGCACCTTGCGCATCCGGATGAGCCGCTCGGGGACGAGCGCGAGCACCTCGGGCGGCACCTGCACGTCGCTCACCTCGAGGAACGGCACGCCCATCTGCTCGCCGACGTTCTGGAGGAGCGCCGTCTCCTGCATGAACCCGAGCTGCACGATGGAGCGGCCGATCCTGCCGCCCCAGCGCCGCTGGTGCGCGAGCGCGCTCTGCAGCTGCACCGCGTCGATGCAGCCGCGCTTCACGAGCATCTCGCCGAGCCTGAGCCGCGCCATCCTGCCCTCCCGGACCGACCTCGTCCGGGCTCGTGACCGTTGCGATGGGCGTGCCGCCCTTGCCCGCGCGCTCGCGCAGGCTCGGAAGGCACCCCTGCGTGACAGTGTGCCGGAGCTCGCACATGAGCACACTGACCCGGCAGGGGTGCTCCCTTGGGGGGCTAACGCTTCCGCGCCGGCTTCTTCCGCTCGGCGGCGGGCGGGGCGAGCTCCGCGAGCCGCGCCCGGGCGTGCGCGGCGGCTTTCGTCTTCGGGTACTTCTGGACGAGCTGCTCGAGGATCGCGCGCGCGTCGTCCTTCATGTCGAGGTTCACCATCGACTCGGCGGCCCCGAGCATCGCGTCCGGCGCGACGTCGGCGCGCGGGAAGTCCTCCGCGACCTTGCCGTACGACAGCAGCGCCTCGCGCCAGCGCTTCTGGTCGAACGCGATCTCGCCGGAGCGGAACCGGGCCTCGGCGGTGCGGGGATCGCCCGGCCAGCGGCGCGCGTACTCGTCGTACATCTGGCGCGCGACGCCCTTGTCGCCGTCCCGCTCCTCCCTCTGCGCGGCGGCGAACACCGCGGTCTTGTCGTCGGGCCTCGGGAGGGCGGCGAGCTTCTGGCGCGCCTGGTAGTCGTCGAGCGCGCCGGCGCCCTTCAGCGCGGCGAACCGCCCGTCGGTGTCGGCCTGCAGCTTCTTCAGGCCGCTCTCGACGTCGCCGAGCCGGTGCTGCGACGTCTCGAGGTCGCCCTTCACGCGGGTGAAGTCCTCCTGCAGCTTTCCGAGCTCGACGGCGAGGTTCGCGCCGCTCTTGCGCGACACCTGGTTCAGCTCGTCGATCTTGGTCTGGACCTCGCCGATCTTCTGGTCCGCCTTCGCGATGCGCTCCCGGAGCGTCTCGCGCTGCTCCTCGAGGGTCCGCTGCTGCTCGACGTTCTGGACCTCGAGCCGCTGGACGCGCGCCTCGAGCTGGCGCCCCTTCTCCAGGGACACGCAGCCCGGCAGCGCCGCCGCGGAGACGGCCGCGGCGGCGACGAGGAGCGCGCGACTTCTCACCGCTGCACCTGGAACTCGTCCCGGCGGTTCTTCGCCCAGCAGTCCTCGGTGGACTGCGTGCAGAGCGGCTTCTCCTTGCCGAAGCTCACCGTGTCGAGCTTCCCGGCGACGCCGAGATCCGAGAGGTACTTGCGGGCGGCCTCGGCGCGGCGCGCGCCGAGGGCGATGTTGTACTGGGTGGTGCCGCGCTCGTCGCAGTGACCGGAGATGGACACCGTCTTGGCCGGCGCCTTCTTCAGGCAGTCGGCGAGCTTCTGGAGCGTGCCCTGCGAGTCGCCGGTCAGCGAGGACTGGTCGAAGCCGAACCGGATCGTGAAGGCGCTCGCGTCGGAGCACTCCGCCGGGACGGCTCCCGCCGCCTCCGCCTTCGGGGCCGCCTCCTCGCGCGCCGCGACGCAGCGGTCGTTCTCGCAGCGCTGCCCCTGCGGGCAGTCCGCGTCGGCCTTGCACTGCGGCTTCGGCTCGCACTTGTTCTGGCGGCACACGAACCCGTCACGGCAGTCGGCGTCCGTGCCGCACTCCTGGCAGCGCCCCTCGATGCAGATCTTCCCGAAGCCTTCCTGTGACGCGCAGTCCGTGCTCGACTTGCACTCGCCGTTCTTGGGCTTCGCCGGACAGCCGGACAGCGCGGCAACACCCAGGAACGTGACGGCGAGGAAAAGGACGCGACGCATGTGACCTCCGGTGGGCGCGTATGCTCCCGAGGAATGGGGACGGGACGGTTGGCCACTTCTAGTGGCTCCGTTCTGAACACCTGTCAAAGGTTTTCCTTCCCTGGCGCCATCCGGGATTAACATCCCGTGCGCCATGGCAGCGACCGTGCTCATCGTCGACGACGAGAAGAACATCCAGCTCACCCTCTCCCGTGCCCTGTCCATGGCGGGCTACGCCGTCGAGGTGGCCGGCGGCGGCCGCGAGGCCCTCGAGAAGATCGCCGCGCTCCCCATCGAGGCGGTCGTGATGGACGTCCGGATGCCCGACCTGGATGGGTTGTCCGTCCTCGAGAAGGCGCGCGAGACGCGCCCGGACCTCCCGGTCGTCATCATGTCCGGCCATGGCTCGCTCGACACCGTCCGGAGCGCGTTCAAGCTCGGCGCGTTCGACTACCTCGAGAAGCCGATCACCGAGAAGGAGAAGCTCCTCGTCGCGGTGAAGAACGCCCTGGCGTTCCGCAGCCTGCGCGAGGAGAACGCGCGCCTGCGCCGCGAGGCGGGGCCGCAGGAGATGGTGGGCAGCGGCCCCGCGATGCAGCGGCTCCTGCAGCTCGTGGGGCGCACCGCTCCGTCCGAGGGCCGGGTGCTCGTCACCGGCGAGAACGGCACGGGCAAGGAGCTCGTCGCCCGGGCGATCCACGAGCGGTCGCGGCGCAAGGACGGGCCGTTCGTGAAGCTGAACTGCGCCGCGGTCCCGGCGGAGCTCATCGAGAGCGAGCTGTTCGGCCACGAGCGCGGCGCGTTCACCGGCGCGGTCGCCGCCCGGCGCGGCAAGTTCGAGCAGGCCGACGGCGGCACGCTCTTCCTCGACGAGGTCGGCGACATGCCCGCCGCGATGCAGGCCAAGGTCCTCCGCGTCCTGCAGGAGGGCGAGTTCGAGCGCGTCGGCGGCCAGCAGACCTTCAAGGTGGACGTGCGCGTCGTCGCCGCGACGAACAAGGACCTCGAGGCCGAGGTGAAGGCGGGCCGCTTCCGCGAGGACCTCTACTACCGCCTGAACGTCGTCCCGATCCCCATGCCGCCCCTGCGCGAGCGGAGGGAGGACGTCCCCGAGCTCGCCGCCCGCTTCCTCGTCGAGGCCTGCGAGCGGAACGGGCGGCGCCCGATGAGGCTCGCGCGCGAGGCGCTGCTCGCGCTGCAGGGCCACGACTGGCCGGGCAACGTCCGCGAGCTCCGGAACCTCGTCGAGCGGCTCGCCATCCTCTGCGACGGCCCCGAGATCTCGGCGGACGACGTCGCGGCGGTGCTGCCCGGCGCGCGCCGCCCGCGCGCCGACCGGTTCCGCGCGGGCGCCTCCTTCCACGACCTCGTCGAGGAGGCGGAGCGCGAGGTGATCCTCGGCGCGCTCGACGCCCACGCGGACAACGTGTCGGACACGGCGCGCGCGCTCGGGCTCGAGCGGAGCCACCTCTACAAGAAGATGCGGGCGCTCGGCATCCGGCGCGGCGAGGCGGAGAAGTAGGCGAGCTCCCTCTCTCCCGGCCCCTCCCGGCCCGAGCCCGTGCACGAGCCGCGCCCGCGCCCGAGGAAAGGCCGGGTCCGGGCTCGGGCTCGGGCGCGTTCACGGGGGCTCTCCCGCGAGGGACCCCTCGTCGAAGTTTCGTGGGTCCCCGTGTCGCCCCGGACACGCCCCCGGGAATCGCCCCGCGTTTCGCGCGTTTCCGGATGGCACGGCGCCTGCTCGCCCCTTCACCGGATGATCCCCCCCACCGAGACCACCGCTTTGCCCGACGCCGCGCCCGACGGTATGGTTCGCAACCCCGTGAAGCGGCTCCTCGCGACACTCACGCCGAAGCACCGCCGCGCCCTGCGCGTCGCGGCGCTCGGCGCGCTGGGCGCCCTCCTGCTCGGGGGCGGCGTCCTCTTCGCGTGGACGCGCGAGCTGCCGGCCTTCGACAAGCTCGAGGACTACCGGCCGCTCATCTCGACGCGCGTGTTCGGCTCGACCGGGACGGAGGTCTTCACCTTCGCGCGCGAGCGCCGCACGGTCGTCCCGCTCCAGGAGATCCCGCTCGTGCTGCGCCAGGCGGTGCTCGCCGCCGAGGACGCGAAGTTCTACGAGCACCAGGGCGTCAACTACCTCGCCATCGCCCGCTGCGCGGTGAAGGGGCTCCTCCGCGGCGGCGTCGCGTGCGGCGGCTCGACGATCACGCAGCAGGTCGTGAAGACGTTCCTCCTCTCCTCCGACTGGAAGGTGAAGCGGAAGGTGAAGGAGCTCGTCCTCGCGCCGCGGCTCGAGAAGAACCTGACGAAGGACGAGATCCTCTACCTGTACCTGAACCAGATCTACTTCGGGCACCTCCGCTACGGCGTGGAGGAGGCGAGCCAGTTCTACTTCGGGAAGCCCGCGAAGGACCTGGGCCTCGGCGAGGCCGCGACGCTCGCCGGCCTCGTCCAGTCGCCCATGCGCCACTCGCCGGTGAACCACCCCGCGAACGCGAAGGCGCGCCAGCGGTACGTCCTGCGGCGGATGGCCGAGGAGGGGTTCATCACGGCGGCGCAGGCGGACGCGGAGGCCGCGCGGCCCATCGTGGTCCACCCGCCGGAGGAGCACCCGCCGGGCGACTTCTACGCGGACCTCGTCCGGAAGTACCTCGACGAGCGCTACGGCGCCGAGGTGGTCGAGACCGAGGGGCTGCAGGTCGACATCGCGATGGACCCCGTGCTGCAGCGGTACGCGGAGGCGGCGCTCGAGGCGGGCCTGCGCGCGGTCGACAAGCGCCAGGGCTGGCGCGGCCCCGTCCTGCACCTCGAGCCGGGCCAGGTCCAGGCGGCGCTCCCCCTGTGGCGCGAGCGGCTCGGCCGGTCGGAGCCCCGGCCCGGGCAGGTCCTCGTGTGGGACCTCTCGCGCGCGAACGCGAAGGAGATCGACCCCGACGACGCGGAGGACCAGGGCATCGCCCGGATGGCGCGGCCGCGGCCCCTCGAGGCCGGCGAGCTGTACGCCGGCCTCGTCTCCGCCGCCGACGACCGGTCCGCGACGGTCGACCTCGGCAACGCGACCGGCACCCTCTCGCTCGCCGACGTGCAGTGGGCCCGCAAGTGGAACCCCACCTCCGCGACGGCGGCGCCGAGGAAGGTCTCGGCGGTGGTGAAGGAGGGCGACGTCGTCCTCGTGCGCGTCATGCCGGGGAAGCTCGCCCCCGAGCGCGCCGCCCGCGAGCGGAAGCCGCTCCTCCTCTCCCTCGAGCAGACCCCGCTCGTGCAGGGCGCGCTCGTCGCGATCGACCCCGCCACGCGCGGGCTGCGCGCGCTCGTCGGCGGGTACGACTTCGCGACGTCGCAGTTCAACCGCGCGACGCAGGCGAAGCGGCAGCCCGGGTCCTCCTTCAAGCCGTTCGTCTGGGGCGCGGCCATCGAGTCGCGGCGCTTCACGCCCGCGACGATCGTCTACGACACCCCGGACCTCTACCGCGACCCGTGGACCGGCAAGGAGTGGAAGCCGCGGAACTACGAGAAGGACGAGTTCGACGGCCCGATGCTCCTCTCGCGCGCGCTCGCCGAGTCGAAGAACACCGTGTCGGTGAAGCTCGTCGACGCGCTCGGCGTCGACGCGGTCCAGGGGTTCGCGAGCCGGATGGGCATCGCGGAGGAGCTGCCCCGCAACCTCACGCTCGCGCTCGGCACGGGCGAGGTGACGCCGCTCGAGATGGTGAACGCGTACGCCTCCTTCGCGGCGCACGGGTTCCACACGCAGCCGCTCGTGGTCCTGCGCGTGCGCGACCGCAACGGCAAGGTGCTGGAGGAGGCGAAGACGGCGCCCGTGCCGGGCGTCGCGCCGGACGGCAGCGCGCTCGCGGCGGGGCCCGCCGCGCCCCCGACCGAGCCGGCGGGCCCGAGCCCGGCCGCGAGCCCGATCCCCTCCTCCGCCGGCCCGGCGACCGCCGCGCCGACGCCCGCCGCGTGGGCCGGCGGCGCCGCGCCGCCTCCGGCGCCGTTCGTCGTCCCGGCCGACGGCACGCGCCCCGACGTCGCGTTCGTCGTCGCGACCATGATGCGCGGGGTCGTGGAGAACGGCACCGGCGCCGCCGCGAAGGCGCTCGGCCGGCCCGTCGCGGCGAAGACCGGCACGGCGCAGGAGCACCGCGACGCGTGGTTCGTCGGGTTCACGCCCGACCTCGTCGCCGGCGTGTGGGTGGGGTTCGACGACCACGCGCCGCTCGGGCCGCGCGAGACGGGCGCGGGCGCCGCGCTCCCGCCGTGGCTCTCGTTCATGCAGGCGGCGGTGGGCGCGCGGCCGGTGGCCCAGTTCGATCCGGTCCCGGGCGTCGAGCTCGCGCGCGTCGACCCCGCGACGGGCCTCCTCGCCCCGGAGAAGCAGGCGGACGCGCCGTTCGCGGCGTTCCTCGCCGGCACGGCGCCGTCCGACAGCGCCTCGGGGCCGGGCTCGGCGCCGCAGAACTTCTTCATGGACGACCGGTGATTTTGCGGTACGGATGAGGGCCCGATGCGCCTCGCCGTCCTCCTCGCCGTCGCGCTCGGCGCCGCCCCGGCGCGCTCCGCGCCGCCGCCCGCCGCGGCGGCCGCGGCCGGCGCGCTGGCGCGGGAGGTGGGGC
>DASVZX010000420.1:0-3213 GCA_036391435.1 Anaeromyxobacter sp.
GGGGTCGCCCCGCCGGCGCGCCGCCCGAGCCGCCCGCGCGCGCCCAGGGGAGACGCCCGTGAACGTCTCGGGCCCGTTCATCCGCAGGCCCGTCATGACGACCCTCGTCATGCTCGGGATCCTGGCCTTCGGGGCCGCCGCCTACCGGCTCCTCGCGGTGAGCGATCTCCCGAGCGTCGACTTCCCGACGATCCAGGTCACCGCGAGCCTCCCGGGCGCGAGCCCCGACACGATGGCGTCGTCGATCGCGACGCCGCTCGAGCGCCAGTTCTCGACCATCGCCGGCCTCTCCGCGATGAACTCCTCGTCGTACCTCGGCGCGACCGCCATCACGCTCCAGTTCGACCTCTCCCGGAACCTCGACGCGGCCGCGCAGGACGTCCAGGCCGCGATCTCGGCGGCGAGCCGCCAGCTCCCGCCGAGCATGCCGACGCCGCCGACCTACCAGAAGGTGAACCCGGCCGACCTGCCCATCCTCTACCTCGCGCTCACCTCGCCCTCGATGCCGCTCTCGCGGCTCGACGAGTACGGCGAGACGCTCATGGCGCAGCGGATCTCGAGCGTGCCGGGCGTCGCGCAGGTGCAGGTGTTCGGCTCCCAGAAGTTCGCGGTCCGGGTCCAGCTCGATCCCCTGGCCCTCGCGAGCCTCGGGATCGGGGTGAACGAGGTGGTGGCCGCCGTCAGCGCCGCCAACGTGAACCTCCCGACCGGCACCCTGTACGGCCCGGACGTCGCGACCGCCGTGCAGGCGACGGGGCAGCTCCAGAAGGCGACGGAGTACCAGCCGCTCGTCGTCACCTGGCGGAACGGCTCGCCGGTCCGGCTGCAGGACGTGGGGCGGGCGATCGACTCCGTCGAGAACGACAAGACCGCCGCCTGGTACGCGACCCGGGACCGGATGGACCGCGCCATCGTGCTCGCGATCCAGCGCCAGCCGGGGACGAACACCGTGGAGGTGTCGCGCGGGGTGAAGGCGCTCCTGCCGCAGATGCGCTCGCAGATCCCCGCCTCGGTGAACGTGCAGGTCCTCTACGACCGCGCCGCGCCCATCGAGGCCTCCGTGCGCGACGTGAAGACGACGCTCCTCGTCACCCTCGTCCTGGTCGTGCTCGTCATCTTCCTGTTCCTGCGCAGCGTGCGCGCGACGGTCGTCCCGAGCCTCGCGCTGCCGATGTCGATCGTCGGGACGTTCGCGGTGATGTGGCTCCTCGGCTACAGCCTCGACAACCTGTCGCTCATGGCCCTCACGCTCTCCGTCGGGTTCGTCGTGGACGACGCGATCGTGATGCTCGAGAACGTCGTCCGGCACGTCGAGATGGGCCAGGCGCCGCGCGAGGCGGCGCTCGCGGGCTCGCGGGAGATCGGGTTCACCATCGTCTCGATGACGATCTCGCTGTCGGCCGTGTTCATCCCGGTGCTCTTCATGGGAGGGATCGTCGGGCGGCTCTTCCACGAGTTCGCGGTGACGATCGGCGTCGCGATCCTCGTCTCCGGCTTCGTGTCCCTGTCGCTCACGCCGATGCTGTCCGCCCGGATCCTGCGCGCCCACGACGACCGGCCGCCCGGGCGGTTCTACCGGGTGACGGAGCGCGGGTTCGAGGCCATGCTCGGCGCCTACCTGCGGGGCCTGCGCTGGTCGCTCGCGCACCGGAGGGTCGTCCTCGCGGTCACGGCGATCGCCCTCGCCGCGATGGTGCCGCTGTTCTCCGCGGTCCAGAAGGGCTTCCTCCCGAGCGAGGACACCGGCCAGATCTTCGGGTTCACCGAGGCCGCCCAGGGGGTGTCCTGGGACGCGATGTCGGCGCACCAGCAGGAGGTCGCGGCGGCGATCGCGAGCGACCCCGCCGTCGAGGGCGTCATGTCGAGCGCGGGCGCGCGCGGCGCCACCGCCGCGAACACCGGCGTCGTGTTCGCCCGCCTCAAGCCCCGGGGCACCCGCCCGGCCGTCGACGACGTCATCGCGCGGCTCCGTCCGAAGGTCTCGCAGATCCCGGGCGTCCGCGCCTTCCTCCAGAACCCGCCGCCGATCCGCATCGGGGGGCAGCTCACGAAGAGCCAGTACCAGCTCACGCTCCAGGACCCGAACACGGCGGAGCTGTACGCGTCGGCCCCCCGGCTCGAGGCGCGCCTGCGCGGGATCCCCGGGCTCCGCGACGTCACGAGCGACGTCCAGCTCGCGAACCCCCAGGTGACGGTGCACATCGATCGCGACCGGGCCGCCGCGCTCGGCGTCTCGCCGCAGATCGTGGAGGACGCGCTCTACACCGCCTACGGCGCTCGGCAGATCTCCACCATCTACACCGCGACCAACGAGTACCAGGTGATCGTCGAGCTCGAGCCGCGCTACCAGCGCGATCCGGCGGCCCTCTCCCTGCTGCGGGTGCGCGCCGCCTCCGGGCAGCTCGTGCCGCTCGACGCGGTCGCGCGGCTCGAGAACGGCGTGGGCCCGCTGTCCGTCTCGCACGCGGGCCAGCTCCCGTCGGTGACGATCTCGTTCAACCTCGAGCAGGGGGCCTCCCTCGGCGCCGCCGTCGGGGCCGTGGACGCGGCGGCGCGGGAGATCCTCCCCCGCGACGTGACGACGCGCTTCCAGGGGATCGCCGACGCGTTCGAGTCGTCCCTCTCCGGCCTCGGCTGGCTGCTCCCCTCGCGATCCTCGTCATCTACCTCGTGCTCGGGATCCTCTACGAGAGCTTCATCCACCCGATCACGATCCTCACCGCCCTCCCGTTCGCGGGGTTCGGGGCGCTCCTCACCCTGCTCGTCTTCCGGACCGAGCTCTCCATCTACGCGTTCGTCGGCATCATCATGCTCGTCGGCCTCGTGAAGAAGAACGGCATCATGATGATCGACTTCGCGATCGAGGAGCGGCACCGCGGGCGGACCGCGGCGGAGGCGATCTTCGACGCGTGCCGGATCCGCTTCCGGCCGATCATGATGACGACGCTCTCCGCGCTCATGGGGACGCTGCCCATCGCGCTCGGCTTCGGCGCCGGCGCCGAGTCGCGGCGGCCGCTCGGGCTCGCGGTGGTCGGCGGGCTCGTCTTCTCGCAGCTCCTCACGCTCTTCGTGACGCCGGTGTTCTACACGTACCTCGAGGGCGCCTCCTCCTGGTGGGCCGGCCTGCGGCGCCGCCGGCCGCGCCCCGCCGCCGGGCGCGAGGAGGAGACGGCGCGCGCGTGATCGCGCGGCCGGCCGTCACCGCCCGGCGCC
>DASVZX010000421.1:0-5501 GCA_036391435.1 Anaeromyxobacter sp.
CATCGTCCCCGCGAGCGCGCTCCTCCTGGCCGTGGCCGCGGTGCCGCGCGCGCAGGAGGCGGCGCCCGCCGCGGCGTCCGCACCCGCTCCCACCGCGCCCGCGCCCGCCCCCGCTCCGCCTTCGGAGCCGGCGGTGACCCCGCCCGAGACGGCGGCCGTCGAGCCGCTCCCGATCCCCGGCGGGGCCGCGGCGCCCGCCGAGACCGCGGCGGCGATCGGCCCCGCCGTCGAGACGCCCGTCCCGCCCGGGCCGATCTCGCTGCGCGACCTCCAGCTCGATCCCCGGCTGGGCCGCTACGTGGCGCCGCTCGGGGACGCGCGCGCGGTCCTGACCCTCGACCCGCGGCTGCAGGCGCGGCTCGAGCGGTCGCTCGCGACCTACCAGGTCCCGTGGGGCGCGACGGTGCTCCTCGAGGCCGGCACCGGCCGCGTCCTCGCGCTCGCCGAGCACTCGAGCGCGGAGCCGGGCCGCCGGGGCCTCGCGCTCTCCGCCATCGCCCCCGCGGCGAGCATCTTCAAGATCGTGACGGCGACGGCGCTCCTCGAGCGCGGCGTGGGGCCCGGCGACGAGGTCTGCTACCACGGCGGCAAGCACCGCCTCCAGCCGCGGCTCCTCGCCGACGATCCCCGCCGCGACCACCGCTGCGTGTCGCTCGCGTCCGCCTTCGGGCACTCGACGAACGTCGTGTTCGCCAAGCTCGCGGACCGCGGCCTCGACGCGGCGGCGCTGCGGGCCACCGCGCAGCGCTTCCTGTTCGACGCGGACATCCCGTTCCCCCTCAAGGTGGAGCGCTCCACCGCCGAGATCCCCGACGACGCGTTCGGCTTCGCGAACGCCGCCGCCGGCTTCGGCGCGGTGAGGCTCTCGCCGCTGCACGCCGCCCTGCTCGGGTCGATCGTCGCGAACGGCGGCGTCGAGGTGCCGCCCGTGCTGGTGGACGAGGTCGAGGGCGGCCCGGCCCCCGCGGCGCCGCCGCCGACGCGCGTCGTGGACGAGGCGGTCGCCGCGAAGCTCGCGGCCATGATGCGGGCCACCGTCGCCGAGGGCACCGCGCGGCGGACGTTCCGGCGTTCCGGCCCGGCCCTGCGCGGCGTGGAGGTGGCGGGCAAGACCGGCTCGCTCGCGGATCCGAGCCCGTTCCGCGACTACTCGTGGTTCGTCGGCTTCGCGCCGGCGGACCGGCCCGAGGTGATCGTCGCGACGGTGGTCGTGAACGGCCGGCTCTGGCACGCGCGCGCGCCGCAGGTCGCCCGCGAGGCGCTCGAGGCGTTCTTCGCGGGCCACGTGGCGTCGCTGCCGCCGGGCGCGATCCGGACCGCCGCCCTGCGCTAGCCGAGCTCGACGAGCTCGGCGTCGGCGAAGCGGCGGATGGCCTTCAGCACGTCGAGCTCGCGCAGCGGCGCGACCTGCACGAGCTGGCGCACGTCGCGGGCGCCGTCGCAGCGCGCGAGCAGGTACTTGTCCGCGGCGGAGATCGCGAGCGCGGCGATCCGCTGGGGCGGCACCCGCAGGCGGGGCCGCCGCGGCGGCTCGAGGAGCTCGCCGCGCAGGCGCGCCTCGAGGTTCCGCTCCGCCTCGAGGAGGACCGAGCGCGCGTCGCCCGAGCCCGGCGCGAGCTCCACCGCCTGCGCGGCCTCGCGCTCCGCCTCGAGCGCCCGCCCCTCGGCGAGGAGGCGGCGCGCGCGGTCGAGGAGGTCGGCCGGGGCGACGGTCCCCGCGGCCGCCGGCGCGGCGGGCGGGGCGGCGGGGCACGGGGCGGCGCGCACGACGCCCTGGCGCGCGAGCGCGTAGAGCCGCTGGTAGAGGTGGAAGTCGGTCGCGTGCAGCGCGAGCCCGATCTCGTCGATGGTGCGGCCGTCGCGGGCGAGCGCGAGCAGGCGGCCGTCGACGGTGCCGGGCGCGGCGCCTCCCGGGAGCTTCGCGTCGTCGACCTCGAGCGCGGCGGCCCCGGTCGGGAACTCGCCGCGGAACGCGCTCCAGGCGGTGGCGCGGAACTCCGCCTCGCGGACGATGTCCGCGAGCGGGACGGTGGCGTCGAGCTCGTCGATCCCGGCCGGCGGCTCGTCGTCGAAGGTGAAGAGCCCCGCCTCCCAGAGGAACACGTCGAGGAGCGTCTCGCGGATCTTGATGGCGAGGACCTCGCGCACGGTCTCGGCGGGGACGATGCCCACCAGGGTGAGCACCTTGCCGAGCCGGATCTTCGTCTCCTCCTGCGTCCGGAACGCCTTCGTGAGCTGCTCCTCGTCGAGGTGCCCGAAGTTGACGAGGAGCTGTCCCAGGTACTCGCGCGGATCGTTCGACGCGGCGCCGACGGCCGAGCCCTCGCGCAGGTGGAGCGTCTTGCGGACGGTGCCGCGCTCGCAGGTGAGCGAGCCCGTCATCCGCCGGCGCGCCAGGATCTCGACGAGCTCCGGGAGCGGGAGCACCGCGAAGCTGCCGAGGAGGCCGCGCATCCACGCCGAGTGTCCCCGAGGCCGCGGCTGGCGGCAAGCGCGCGCCTCGTGTAAGAAGCGGCCATGTCCACGCCATCCCCGTCGCCGCGCCCGCGGTCCGGCAAGGCGAAGCTCGTCGGAGTGGCCGTCGCCGTCGTCCTCGGCGCGGTCATCATCGGCACGGCGGTCCAGACCCTCCGCGCGCGCCCGCAGGTCGTCCGCGAGCCGGCGGTGAGCGCCATCGAGCGGTTCGGCATCGGCCGCGCGGCCGATCCGCGCCTGCCGGCGCCGCCCATCGAGCTCGTCGCGCTCGACGGGTCGAAGGTCTCGCTCGCCGCGGCCCGCGGCCAGGTCGTGTTCGTGAACTTCTGGGCGACGTGGTGCCCGCCCTGCCGAGACGAGATGCCGTCCATGGTGGCCCTCGGAGAGGAGCTCGCCGCGCGCTACCCCGGCCGGTTCAAGATGATCGCGGTGACGGTCGACGAGGACCTCGCGGTGGTCCGCTCCTTCTTCGCCGCCCCCCCGTTCTCCGGGCCGCCGGGCGCCCTCTCGATAGTGCAGGACACGGACCAGGCGGTCACGAAGGCGTACTACGCGCAGGCGCGCGGCTTCACGCCGGACCTCAAGTTCCCGGAGACCTACATCGTCGACAAGGCCGGACGGCTCGTCGCCTACGTCGTCGGGCCGAGGGACTGGTCGGATCCCGCCGCGCGGGCGTTCCTCGAGGCGCTGATCCGGTCCTGATCACGTAAGGCCTCGGATTCGCTCACGAAGTCTCCCATGGACGCGTCGCGTCTCGCGGCGGGTCACCCGCCCGATTGCGCGCGATTGCGCATGCGGCCGGCTTTCTTCTCTTGTTCGCCCATTGCGCGCTGCACTATAACTGCCCGGTAATCTTTGGAGATCCGGCGGATCGGGGGCTTACCGTGGGCGCCGACCCGGAAGGGCGCGCAGACCAGAGCGGCATCCCAGTCGTCCTCATGGGGCTCGGCGAGATCGGGCAGGCGATCGCGCGCGCGGTCCTCGCCCGCCCGGACCTCCGGATCGTCGCGGCCGTGGACCCGCACCCCTCGCTCGCGGGTCGGCCCCTCCCGGACGTGCTCGGTCCGCAGGCGCCCGCCCTCGCGATCGCCGAGGACCTCGCGGACGTGGCCGCCGCCGCGCGCGGGGGCGTCGTCCTCCAGGCGACGTGCAGCCGGTTCGAGGAGGCGCTCCCGGATCTCCAGGAGGCGGTCGGGGCCGGGCTCCACGTCGTCTCGACGTGCGAGGAGCTCGCCTGGCCGTGGCTCCGCCACGACGAGGAGGCGTCCGCGCTCGACCGGCTCTGCCACGAGCGGAACGTCGCCGTGCTCGGGACGGGCGTCAACCCCGGGTTCGTGCTCGACCGGCTCCCGGCGCTCCTCGCGCAGGTGACCGGGCCGGTCCGCCACGTCCGCGGTGTGCGCGTCGTGGACCTGTCGAGGCGGCGCGCGGCGCTCCGGCGGAAGGCGGGGGTCGGGCTCGACGAGGCCGCCTTCCACGACGCCGCCGAGCGCGGCGAGATCGGGCACGTGGGGCTCGCCGAGTCCGCGGCCCTCGTCGCGGAGGGCTGCGTGGGCCTCGAGGAGTACGAGGTCGACGAGGACATCGTGCCGCTCGTCGCCGAGGAGGACGGCGAGGGCGCGGTCCCGGTGCGGGCCGGCCAGGTGGCGGGCCTCCACCACGAGGCCCGCGTGTTCGCGGAGGACGGGCGCGAGGTCGTGCGCCTCGAGCTCACCCTCGCGGTCGGCGCCGAGGACCCGCGCGACGAGGTCGCCCTCGACGCGGAGCCGCCCGTGCGGATCGTCGTGCCGGGCGGGATCGCGGGCGACGCCGCCACCGCCCACGCCGTCGTCAACGCCGTTCCCGCGCTCGTCGAGCTGCGCGGGATCGTGTCCGTGCTCGACCTGCCCACGGGGCGCTGAGGAGACGCGATGCTCGACAGGACCCTCATCGGCCGCGAGAGCGAGCCCGCCGTCCACGAGGTGGAGAAGGGCGCGATCCGCCGGTTCGCCGAGGCGCTCGGCGATCCGAGCCCCATCTACGTGGACGAGGCCGCCGCGCGCGCGGCGGGGTTCCCGGCGCTCGTGGCGCCGGCGACCTTCGCGGTGGCGCTGACCTCGAACGAGCGCTTCCGGCACTCGCTCGACCTCGGCACGCGCTCGATCCTCCACAGCGAGCAGCAGTTCGAGTACGCGCGCCCGATCGTGGCGGGCGACCGGATCACGGTCCGCAGCAAGGTGGCCGACGTGCAGGAGCGCGCGGGCGCGAGCGGTCCGATGGACGTGATCGTCATCGAGGACGAGGGGCGCGACGACGCCGGCGGCCTGGTGTTCCGGACGCGCGCGACGATGATCCTCCGGCGGGCATAGGGGCGATCGATGCTGACGGCACGGCAGCTCTACTTCGAGGCGGTGAAGCTGGGGGACGAGCTCCCCCCGCTCGTGAAGCCCCCGGTCGACCGGCTGCAGATCGCGCGGTACGCGGCGGCGGCCCAGGACTGGAACCCGCTCTACATCGACGAGCCCTTCGCGAAGAACGCGGGGTTCCCGAGCGCCCTCGCGCCCGGGATGATCGCGATGGGCTTCCTCTCGGAGCTCGCGGTCGAGTGGGTCCGCGGCGCGCGCCTGCGCAAGTTCGGCGCCCGCTTCGTGAAGATCATCTGGCCGGGCGACGTCCTCACCGCCCGCGGCCGCGTGGTGGACCGCCGCTTCGAGGAGGGCGGCCGCTACGCGATCGACGTCGAGGTCTGGGCCGAGAACCAGCGCGGGGAGCTCGCCGTGCGCGGCACCGCGACGTTCCAGCTCTACTACAGCGCCGAGGACGAGACCCGGCAGCGTCAGGGCCAGCCGCCGCTCGTCGTGACCCGCGAGGAGGAGGAGGCCCGGCTCGCGAAGCTGTCCCGCGCGCAGCCCGCGCGCCCGGCGGCGCAGCCCGGTCGCCCGCTCGCGCCGCCGCGCCCCGTGGTGCCGCCGCCCGCGCCGAGCGCCCAGTACGTCGTGCTGTCCTGGAACGCCGCCGCCCTCGCCCGCGTCCCGAACGCGAGGACG
>DASVZX010000422.1:0-2861 GCA_036391435.1 Anaeromyxobacter sp.
GGCTCGCGGTCTTCTTCCCGCTCTTCTTCGGGCTCGTCCTGAAGAAGGATCCCGAGGCGCTGTCGCTCCTGCGCGCCGAGGTTCGGAGGATCACGGGCGGGTCGTGCGAGGTGGTCGCCCGTCCTCTCGAGGACGGGACGATCGGCGTGCTCGTCGTCGTGCCGCGCGCGCAGGGGCGCGCCCTCGCCTCGCTCCTGTTCGAGCGGGGCGTCGACGAGGTCCGGCTGCCGCCCGCCTACGCCGGCAAGCCGCTCTTCGAGGTGCTCCTCCTGCTCGCCGGGCGCGAGCGCGAGCTCCCCGCCGAGATCGGCGCGGCGGACGCGGCGCTCGCCGTCGAGTCGGCGCGGGTCGCCGCGCTGCGCGAAGAGGTCCGCGAGGCCGTCGAGCTCGCCGGCGCGCGCGGCCGGTGCGGCGAGACGCGGTTCACGTTCGTCGTGAGCGGCTACATGCCGGAGGAGCGGGTCGCCGCCTTCCGCGCCGCGGCCGCCGCCCGCCTCGGCGGGCGCGTCGTCGTGCTCTCGCGCGCGCCCGCGCGGGAGGAGTGGGGGAGCGTCCCCGTGGTGCTGCGGAACCGGAGGTGCCTCCGGCCGTTCGAGCTCCTCCTCGCGCTCGTCGCGCTGCCGCGCTACGGCTCGGTCGACGCGACCCCGTGGCTCGCGGTCTTCTTCCCGCTCTTCTTCGGGCTCGTGCTCGGCGACGTGGCCTTCGGCGTCCTCGGGGTGGCGATCTCGCTCGTCGCCCGCGCGCGGGGGTGGGGCGGGCCGACGGGGCGCGCCGTCGCCTGGATCGCGCTCTGGTCGTCCGTCTCGGCGATCGGGTTCGGGGTGCTGTTCGGGGAGGCGCTCGGCGAGCTCGGGGCGCACCTCGGCCTGCACCCGCTGCTCCTCGACCGGCGCCGCGCCTTCATGACGTTCTTCGCGCTCGCCCTCGGCCTCGGCGGGGTCCACGTCGGGACGGGGCTCGCGCTCGGCGCGACCGCTGCGCTGCGCCGGGGCCAGGTCGGCGTGGCGGTGGGGCGCGGGGCGAAGCTCCTCATCCTCGCGACGGCCGCCGTCGCCGCCGCGGCGATCGCCGGCGTCCTCCCCCGCGCGCTGCTCCGGCCCGCGCTCTTCTCCGGGCTCGGGGTGCTCGCGGTGGCGGTGCTCGCCGAGGGGCCGATGGCGGCGCTCGACCTCGTGCTCGCCGTCGGGAACGTCCTCTCCTACGCCCGCCTCATGGCGCTCGGGCTCGCCTCGGTCATGCTCGCCGAGGTCGCGAACCTGTTCGCGGCCACGCTCGAGCCGGCGCCGGTCGGGTACGCGTTCGCCGTGCTCCTGCACGCGGTGAACTTCACGCTCGGGCTCATCAGCCCGACGGTGGCGGCGCTCCGCCTCCACTACGTGGAGTTCTTCGAGAAGTTCTACGACGAGGGCGGCGCGCCGTTCCGGCCGTTCGCCCTGTCCGGCTGAGCCGCGGCCGTCGGGAGGACGTCGGAGGGAGTCGCTCGCCGTCGCAGAAGGAGGTCGCCTTGGAGAAGGTCATCCTCGCCCTGTCCGCCGCCGTCGCGGTCGGCATCTCAGCCCTCGCCACCGCCTGGGTGCAGTCGCGCATCGGGTCGGCGGGCGCGGGCGCGCTCGCGGAGAAGCCCGAGCTGCGCACGTCGATCATCGTGATGCTCGCGATCCCCGAGACGCTCGTCATCCTCGGGTTCGTCGTGGCGGTGCTCATCCTCACGGGGAAGTAGGCGATGGGCTACCCGGAGCTCCTGCGCGTCCTCGAGGACGAGGCCGCGCGCGAGGCGCGCGACCTGCGGGCCGCCGGCGCGCGCGAGGCCGCCCGGATCGTCGAGGAGGCGGAGCGGGCCGCCCGCGCGGCGCGCGACGCGCTCCTCGCGCGCGAGCAGGCGCAGGCGGAGGCCCGCCGCCGCTCCGCGCTGGAGGGGGCCGCGCTCCGGCGCGAGCGGACGCTGCTCTTCGAGCGCCGGGGGCTCCTCGACGACCTGCGCGCCGAGGCGCTCCGGAGGCTCCCGGCGGCGGCGACGCCCGAGCTCGACGCGCGCCTGCTCGCGGAGGTGCTGCCGGAGGCGGGCGACGGGCCGATCGAGGTCGTCGTGGATCCGGGCCGCGAGGAGATCGCGCGCGCCGCGCTCGGCGACCGGCCCGAGGCGATCGTCCGCGTGGCCGCCGCCCCGCGGGGCGGGGTCGAGATCGTGGCGGGCCGCCGCGTCCTCGACGACACGCTGCCGTCGCGCCTCGAGCGGGTGTGGCCGCTCGTCGAGGCGGAGCTCCACGAGCTCCTCCTGGGAGACCGCTGACGTGGCCCGGCTCGACTACGCCAACGCCCGCCTGGGCGCCCGGCGCGCGCGGCTCCTCGGTCCGGGCGCGCTGCGCGAGGTGCTCGCGCGGCCCTCGCTGGAGGCGCGCCTCGAGCTCCTGAGGCGGATGCGGCTCGGGGGCGGGATCCCCGGGGCTCCCGGGCCCGACCCGCTCGCGGCGGCGGAGGCCGGGCTCCGGGCGGCGTGGCGCGCCGAGGCGGCGATGGTGCTCGCCGACGTCGAGGGCGCTCGCCCGCGGGCCCTCCTCCGCGCGCTCCTCTCGCTCGACGACGCGGCGGCCGTGAAGGCGGTGCTCCGCGCGGCGGCGCGCGGTCGCGGCGCCGATCGCGCGCTCGCGGCCGCTCCGGAGACGACCGGTCTGGACGAGCGGGCGCTGCGCCGCGCCGCGGCGGCGTCGGGCGTGAAGGAGGCGATCGAGCGGCTCGCGGCGGCGGCGCCGGAGGTCGCGACGGCGCTGCGCGCGGCGCTTCCGGCGAGCGCACCCGGCGACCTCCTGCCCCTCGAGCTCGCGGCGGACCGCGCCGTCGCGCGCCGGGCCCGGGCGGCC
>DASVZX010000423.1:0-19055 GCA_036391435.1 Anaeromyxobacter sp.
GGCCCCCGCGGCCGCCGCCCCGGGTCCGGCCCTGCGCGCGCTCGCGCTGTCGGCGCTGCCGGTGGTCGCGTTCTTCACGGCCGCGGCGGCGTTCACGCCGGGCGCGCTCCCGCACTGGCCGGCGCCGGGCTGGCTCTCCGCGGTGCTCCTGCTCGCCATCGCGGGGGGACCGTGGCTGCGCGCCGCCGCGGGATCCGGGCTCGCGCTCTCGGCGGCCGGCGCCGTCGTCGTCGCGGTGGCGGCCGTCGCCGGCGCGCCCTCCGGGCTCGACCCGCTGCGGGAGGTGAGAGGCTGGCGGGAGGGGGCGCGCGCGGCGATCGCCGCGTCCGGCGGCGCGCGCCTGGCGGCCGCCCACTGGATCGCCCTCGGCCAGATCGGCTGGTACGCCGACGCGCCGATCGCGTACGTCGGCGCGCGCAGGTCGGCCGCGTCGTTCTACGAGCCCGACCCGCGGCGCGGCGGCGAGCCGCTCCTCGTCGTCGTCCCGGAGGGGCTCGGCCCGTCGCGGCGGGAGCTCGAGGCGCGCCTCGGGCCGCTCGCCGACGCGGGCGGCGTCACGGTCCCGCTCGGCGGCGGCGCGGTCCGCAGGTTCTCCTTCCTGCGGTTCACCCCGCCCGCCGCGGCGCCCATCCGGCAGGCCGCCGCCGCGCCGTAGCGGCGGGGGACCCCGCGCTACTCGGCCTCGTCGCCGGGCTCGGCGCGCGACGGCTGCTCCTCGGGCTTCTTGCGGAGGCCCGCCGCGTCGAGCGCGCCCGCGACCCCCGCCGGCTTGCGCTCGTCCGGACGCGCCGCCTTCGGCGGCAGGATCGCCGCCACCTCCCCGCCGAGCGCCTTCACCTGCGCCGAGAGGTCGACGGTGGCGCGCAGCCTCGGGTCGCCCTTCACGCCGAACGCGGCCGCGAGCCGGACGCGGAGCGGCGCGCCGGTCTCGTCGAGGACGAGCTCGCCGTCGAGCGAGGCGGGGACGCGCCCGTCGAGGAAGGCGAGGCGGCGCTTCGTGTCCTCGTCCGGGGCCGGGGCGCCGGACGGCCGGGGAGGCGCGGCGGCGGGCACCGGGGCGGCGCGATCGAGGGACAGCCGGAAGCGGCGGGCCGTCCGGCCGAGCGCGGTCGTCTCGCCGGCGGGCGCCGCGGTCACCGCCCCGCACAGCCGGACGAGCTCGGCGGCGACGGAGAAGCTCTCGTCCCGGAACAGCCGCGCGTCGCGGCCGCGGTCGGTGGGGCGCTCGCGCCACGGCGCGTACTTCGCGCGCGCGTAGGTCATCCCGCCCGCCCGGATCACGTCCTTCCCCTGGTCGGAGCCGGGCCCGAGCCCGGGATCCACCTCGGCCGAGACGTCGAAGTCGCCGGTGGCCGACTGGCGGACGCGGTGGCGCTCCACGGCGTGCACCCGCTGGGCGTCCTCGCCCTCGCGCGAGAAGGTCCAGTCGACCCCGGCCGTCCACTCGAAGGACCCGAGCCGCCGCGCCACGTCGTCGGCGTCGAGGGCGAGCGCGGAGAGCGGGCGCGCGAAGTCGAACGGGGCCGGCTCCGCCGCGACGGCGGCGTCGCGGGCCGCGAGCCGGCGCATCGTGTCCTCGCCCGCCTCGCGCGAGCAGCTCGAGGCGACGGCGGCGAGGAGGAGCGGAGCGGCGAGGCGGCGCACGGTTCGGACCCTGGGAAGCGGGGACTCTAGAACGGACGCGTCCGCACGGTAAGGACGCTCAGGAGACGCGCCGGAGCGCGGCGGGCAGCAGCCGGGCGGGCGCGGGCCCGGCGGCCGGGGGCGTCGGGTCGTGGGTCTCGCGCGGGGCGGAGCCGGCGCCGGGCGGCGGCGCGCCCGCCTCGACGTCGGCGAACGCGACGCGCCCCTCCGCGAAGAGGAGCCGGTCGCAGGCGTGGAGGAGCTCCGCGAGGCCGTCTCGCGTCGCGGCGGAGACGGCGACGGCGTCGCGGCGGTGGGCGAGGGCGGCGCCCTCCCCCGCGGGGAGCCGGTCGATCTTGTTCATGACGAGGACGCGCCGCTTCGCGGCGAGGCCGAGGTCCCGCAGGATCCCCTCGACCGCCTCGATCTGCTCGTCGTGCCGCGGATCCGACGCGTCGACCACGTGGAGGAGGAGGTCGGCGTCGCCGAGCTCCTCGAGCGTGGCGCGGAAGGCGGTGACGAGGTCGGGGGGGAGGTCGCGGATGAAGCCGACCGTGTCCGTGATGATGACCTCGCGGTCGCGCGGGAAGCGCAGCCGCCGGCTCGTCGGGTCGAGCGTCGCGAAGAGGACGTCCTCGGCGAGCACGCGCGAGTCGGTGAGGGCGTTGAGCAGGGTCGACTTGCCGGCGTTGGTGTACCCGACGATGGAGAGGACCGGCAGGCCGCGCGCGTTCCGCTGCTTGCGGCGGAGGTGGCGGTCCGCGCCGAGCGCGTCGATCCGGCGCTCGAGCGCGGTGATCCGGTCGCGCACGCGCCGGCGGTCGATCTCCAGCTTCGTCTCGCCGGGGCCGCGCCCGCCGATGCCGCCCGCGAGGCGCGAGAGCGAGTCGTCGCGCCCGACGAGGCGCGGGTAGAGGTACCTGAGCTGCGCGAGCTCGACCTGGAGCTTGCCGTCCGCCGACTGCGCCCGCTGGGCGAAGATGTCGAGGATGAGCTGGGTCCGGTCGAGGATCTTGAGGCTCGTCGCCTCCGCGATGTGGCGCGCCTGCGACGGGGAGAGCTCGGCGTCGAACACGATGAGGGTCGCCATCCGCTGCATCGAGCGGAGGACGATGTCCTCGAGCTTGCCCTTGCCGATGAGGTAGCGGGGATCGGGGTCGCGGCGCATCTGCAGCGTCGCCTCGATCGGCTCGACCCCGGCGGTCCGGGCGAGCTCGCGGAGCTCGTCGAGAGACGCCTCCGCCTGGGCGCGGCCCCGCTCCCGCCCGCCGAACCCGACGAGGATCGCGCGCTCGGCGCCGCCCGTGCGGCGGGCCGCGCGGACGCGCGCGAACTCCTCCTCGAGCGCGAGCGCGCCCGCGAGCGGGTCCCACCCGAGCTCGTGGACGCCGCTCGCCACCTCGTCCTTCCACATCGCGCCCTGCGGGTTCTCGGGCAGGAGGTGCGCCCAGTGGACCTTCCCCGGCAGCCCGTCCTCGCGCACCTCGAGCGCGGCGACGAGGTCGAGCCGGAGGAGCGCGAGGTCGGTGTGGTCGTCGCGCGTGAGCGGCTCGCCGTTCAGGTGCGTGTGCACGAGCCGCAGGCCGCGCAGGCGGCTCTCGCCGGCGCGGGCGCGCCCGACGTCGGGCAGCTCGAGGCGGCGGGCGTCGCCGACGATCACCGCCTGGACGTCGCCCTTGCGGTCGAGGAACACGCCGATCTGGCGGTTCGTCTCGTGCGAGACCTCGCAGAGGTGCCGCGCGAGCTCGGGCGAGACGACCGAGCGCGCGTCGACGCGGCGGCGGTAGGTGCGGCGGAGGGCGTGGAGCTGGGAGGGCTTGAGGCCGAGGGTGTTCCCGAAGACGTCTTGCACCGTGATGGTAAGGATAGCCTTCCGGGGACCCGGGGGCGACCCGTTCTCGGCGGGCGGGCGTGCGGCCCCTCGCGGGCGCGCGGCCCGCCGGCCGTCACTGCAGCTCGACGGCCCGGCCGAGGTCGGCCGGTTCCGCGTCGATCCCGAAGTAGCGCAGCAGCCGGAGCTGGTGGTGGCGCAGGCCGGACACGGCGACGCGGTGCGGGCCAGAGAGCGCGCGGGCGAGCATCGCGATCCCGAAGTCGTGGAACTCGCGCACGTCGGTCAGGTCGACCGTGATGTCCTCGCCGCGCGCCGTCTCGATGGCCGCCGAGAGCCGCTGCGCCGCCTCCGCGTCGAACACGCCCTCGAGCCGGATGACGACCTGCTCCCCTGTGGTGCTCATGACCTCTCCCCGGGTGATGCCGCCACCGCCCTCGTGGTTCGGTCCTGGTGGAGCAGTGTGGCGCATCCCACGGGGAGGCGACGTGCCGCGATCGCGGGAGTCCGGGCGGCGCCGGGCCGAGATCCGAGAATTCCCGAGCGCGCGCCCGGGGATCCCGCGGCTGCGGCATGGGATCGCGCCCCTCCGAGACGGCCCGGGCGGGCGGCCCCACACCCCGCGTGAGGATCCGCGCCCGGGGCGGGTGCGGGTCTCCCCCGCGCCGCCTAGACTCGGGCCCATGTCGCTCTACGTCGTGGACGTCGAGTCGGACGGGCCGATCCCGGGGAAGTACTCGATGGTCTCGCTCGGCGCGGTCCTCGTCGAGCCGGGGCTCGGCCGCACCTTCCGCGGCCGGACGCGCCCGATCTCCGACGCGTACCTGCCCGAGGCGCTCGCGGTGTGCGGCGTCTCGCGCGAGGAGCACCTGCGCCACGACGAGCCCGCGCCGGTGATGGAGGCCTTCGAGCGGTGGATCGCGGAGACGACGCGCGGCCGGCCCGTGTTCTTCTCCGACAACCTCGCCTTCGACTGGCAGTTCGTGAACTGGTACTTCCACCAGTACCTCGGGCGAAACCCCTTCGGCTGGAGCGGCCGCCGCATCGGCGACCTCTACTGCGGGCTCGTGAAGGACGCGTACGCGCCGTGGAAGCACCTCCGGCGGACCCCGCACGACCACGATCCGGTGAACGACGCGAAGGGGAACGCGGAGGCGCTCCTCGCGCTCGTGGACATGGGGCTCAAGCTGACGGTCCGGTGAAGGGCGCTACGCCCGCCCCTCGAGCCAGAAGGTCTGCACCTCGCCGCCGCTCTTGATCGGGACGAGCCCGCGCTCCGTCGCCCGGAACGCCGGCCCGAGGCGCTCGCGCGTCGCGGCGGACACCTGGATCCGGCCGGGCACGCCCTGCGCCTCCATCGAGCGCGCCACGTTCACGGTGTCGCCCCACAGGTCGTAGGCGAGCCGGCTGCGGCCGAGCACGCCCGCGACCACGGGGCCGGAGTGCAGCCCGATCCGCAGCCGGAGCGGCTCGCCGTCGGGTCGCCTCGTCCGGTCCGCCATCGCGAGGGCCTCGAGGGCGAGGTCCGCCGCGGCGCACGCGTGGTCCGCGCGCGCCCGCGGCACCCCCGCCGCCGCGAGGTAGGCGTCGCCGATGGTCTTGATCTTCTCGACCCCGCAGCGCGCGGCGATCGCGTCGAGCTCGGAGAAGAGCCCGTCGAGGAAGGCGACGAGCGCCGCGGGCGGGACGCGCGCCGCGAGCGACGAGAACCCCGCGACGTCGGCGAAGATCACCGTCGCGTCGGCCAGGTCGGCGATCACCTCCGCGCCGCCCTTGAGGCGGAGCGCGATCGGCTCCGGCAGCACGTCGAGGAGCAGCCGCTCGGAGCGCGCCTGCTCGTGAAGGATCTGCTCGTAGAGGCGGCTCTTCTCGAGGATCACCGAGAGCTGCCCGGAGAGCGCGAGGAACGTCTCCACGTGCGCGCCCAGGTAGGCGCCCGGCGTCCTCGAGGAGAAGAAGAGGAACCCGACGGGCTTGCCCATCGCGACGAGCGGGCAGGTGAGCGACGCGCGCATCCCCTCCTCGACGACGAGGCGCGTCGACTCGGAGCCGGGGTGGTCGCGCAGGTAGCCCTCGAGGTCGTTCAGGACGCGGGGCTGGCCCGTCTCGAGGACCTTGCGGAGCGACGACGCGGCGAGGCTCGCGACGTAGCCGGCCCCGAGCCGGAGCTCGCGCGCCTCCGTGCGCGCCCAGACCGCGCGCGCCTCCGCCCCGTCGCCCGTGACGAGCGCGAAGCCGAGCCGATCGTAGGGGATCACCGCGCGGAAGGACTCGTACACCTCGTCGAGCACGTCGTGGAGGATGAGCCCCTGGTTCACGCGCTCGGTGACGGCCGCGAGGAGCCGCGACTCGTCCCACATCTGCTCCATCCGCCGCGCGAGCGCGTCGAGCGCGCGCCCGAGCCGGCCGACGTCGTCGTCGCCGGAGGCGCCGACGCGGACCGGGAACTCGCCCCGCGCGAGGTGAGACGCGGCGTCGAGGTACTGCGCGATCCGCGGATCGCTCATGGCGGCCCCTCCGCCCCCGGGAGCAGCCTACACGGACGGGCGCCGCTGGACGAGGGAGTCGAACGGTGCTGTGTTCGGCGGCCGTGGCCTTCTTCCTCCAGGGGCTCGTGCTGGGGTTCACCGCGGCGGCGCAGCCGGGACCGTTCCAGGCCTACCTCCTCGCGCAGTCCGTCCGGAACGGCGCGGCGCGGACGGTCCCGGTGACGCTCGTCCCGCTCGTCTCCGATCCGCCGGTGATCGCGGTCGTCCTCACCGCGCTCGCGCAGGTGCCCGCCGGGTTCCTCCGCGGCCTCCAGGTCGCCGGCGGCGCCGTGATCCTCTGGCTCGGCGCGGGGGCGCTCCGCGCGCTCCGGTCGCCGCCGCGCCCGGACGCCGCGCCGCCCTCGGGCCCGCGCGGCTTCTGGCGGGCCGTGCTCGTGAACCTCACGAACCCGAACGCGTGGATCGGCTGGAGCGTCGTCATGGGCCCGATCGCGTCCGCCGCCTGGCGAGCCTCCCCGCTGCGCGCCCTCGCGTTCGTCTCCGCCTTCTACCTCTTCCTCGTCGGCGGGAACCTCCTCCTCGTGCTGCTCGCCGGCCGCGTGAGCCGGCTCGGGCCGGCCTTCGCCCGCGGGCTCGGGCTCGCCTCCGGGCTCGCCCTGGTGGGCTTCGGCCTGTGGCAGGTGGGGCGCGGCGTCGCGGGGGCGTGATAGAAGGAGGCCTTCCGGGATGAAGAGGGGCGCCCTCATCGCCGCGCTCTGCGCCGCCGCCGCGGCGGGCGCCGGGATCTCCTGGGCCGCCCTCACGCGGCCCTGGGCGACGCCGGCCGGCGCGCGCCCGGCGGCGCCCTCGCAGGAGAACCCCGGCGGCCACCCGATCGACGCCGCGCAGGTGACGACGGGCAAGCTGCAGCTGCAGGTGATGCCGCCCGAGGTGACGGGCGCGCTCGAGCTCCACTCCGCCGAGATCGTGAAGACCGCCGAGGCGGTGGCCTCGAAGCAGTCGCGCATCACCGGCACCTGCGCGCCCGGCTCGGCGATCCGCGTCGTGGAGGAGAGCGGGGCGGTCCTCTGCCAGCGGCTGCCCCGCGGCGTCGCCTCGGTCGCGGCGGTGGCGGGGGTGCCGCGCCTGTCGACGACGGCCACCGCGCAGGGGACCGTCCTCGGCGGCGTCGGCCGCTACCAGACGGCGGGCGACGACGACTTCCTCGTGGTCCCGGTGCAGCTGCCGGACGGCGCGATCGTGACCTCCTTCGCGTACACCTACTGGGACGCGGACGAGCGGGTGGACGGCGCCGCCTACCTCTACCGGACCGACGACACCGTGCTCGCGGGCGTGCTCACGCAGGGCGCGCGGGGCGAGGTCCGCTACTCGGAGACCGACGTCGTCAAGGAGCGGAAGGTGGACGCCGCGGCGTACGGCTACTTCGTGTACTTCCAGCTCTCGCGCGAGGCGGGCGCGAACCTCATGCCCATCGCGGCGTCGGTGTCCTACCGCCTGCCGTGACGGGCGCGGCCGCCGCAGCACGCCCCCGCCGCGGATGACGTAATATCCGCCGCCGAATGCCCCGGAGCACCCTCCCCCGCGCGCGACGCCTCGTCGTGAAGGTCGGCACCGGCACGCTCACCGGGCCCGAGGGGCGGTTCGACCGCGCGAACTGCGCGCGCCTCGCGGGCGAGCTCGCCGAGGTGGCCCGCGGCCGGCGGGTGGTGCTCGTGTCGTCCGGCGCGGTGGCGCTGGGCGCGGAGCGGCTCGGGCTCGCGCGGACGCGCGGGAAGCCCTGGGACATCCCGACGAAGCAGGCCTGCGCCGCGGTCGGCCAGCCGCACCTCATGGCCGCGTGGGGCGAGGCGCTCGGCGCCCGCGGCCGCACGGTCGCGCAGGTGCTCCTCACCGCCGAGGACCTCGCCTCGCGCAAGCGGTTCCTGAACGCGCGGCGCACCTTCGAGCGCCTGCTCGACGCGGAGGTCGTGCCGGTCGTGAACGAGAACGACACGGTCGCGGTGGACGAGATCAAGGTCGGCGACAACGACTCGCTCGCCGCGCTCGTCGCGGGCTGCGTGGAGGCGGACCTCGTCGTCATGCTGACCGACGTCGAGGGGCTCTACGACCGGAGCCCGGCCGCGCCCGGCGCGGCGCTCGTGCGCGAGGTGCCGCGCGTCAGCGCCGAGATCGAGCGCATGGCCGGCGGGGCGGGGACCGAGCGGAGCGTCGGGGGCATGGCGACGAAGGTGAAGGCGGCGCGCCGGCTCGCGGCCCAGGGCGTCGCGACCGCGCTCCTCTCCGGGCGCCGCCCCGGCGCCCTCGGGACGCTGCTCTCCGGCGCGCCGATCGGGACCCTCTTCGCCGCGGGGAAGGAGCGGATGTCCTCGCGCAAGGGCTGGCTCGCCGTCGCCGCGCGCGGGAAGGGCGTCATCGTCGTCGATGCGGGCGCCCGGCGCGCCCTCGTCGACCAGAAGCGGTCTCTCCTCCCGTCCGGCGTCCGGTCGGTGCAGGGGCAGTTCGGGATCGGCGACCCGGTCGACATCGCGGTCGACCCGGGGCGCCCCTTCGCGCGCGGCCTCGCCGGCTACGCGGCGGACGAGGTGCGCCGGATCGCCGGGCTCAAGAGCGGCGAGATCGAGCGCGCCCTCGGGTATAAGTACCTCGACGAGGTCGTCCACCGGGACGACCTCGTGGTCCTGGATGCGGCGCGGGAGTGACACGATGAGGACGGCGAGCGAGGGTCTCGCGGCGGAGATGCGCAGGCTCGCCGAGGCGGCCCGCGACGCGTCGCGCGCGCTCGGCCGGGCGGACACCCGCACGAAGGACGCGGCGCTGCGCGCGGCGGCGGACGCGCTCGCGCGCCGGCGGAGGCGGATCCTCGCCGAGAACGCGAGGGACGTCGCGGCGGCGCGCAAGGCCGGACAGACCGCGGCGTTCCTCGACCGGCTCGCCCTCGACCCGCAGCGGCTCGACGGCATCGCGAAGGCGCTCCTCGAGGTCGCCGCGCTGCGGGACCCGGTCGGCGCGGTGACGGCGACCTGGCGGCGCCCGAACGGCCTCGAGGTGAGGAAGGTCCGGATCCCGCTCGGCGTCGTGCTCATGGTCTACGAGGCGCGGCCGAACGTGACCGTCGAGGCGGCGGCGCTCTGCGTGAAGAGCGGCAACGCCGTGATCCTGCGGCCGGGCTCGGACGCGCTCCGCTCGTCGCTCGCGCTCGGCGAGGCGTTCGCCGAGGGGCTCGAGGAGGCGGGGCTCCCGCCGGCGAGCGCGCAGGTCGTCCCGACCTCCGACCGCGAGGCGACCTTCGAGCTGCTCCGGCTCGACGACCTCGTCGACCTCGCGATCCCCCGCGGCGGCCCGTCGCTCATCCGCGCGGTGGCGGAGCGCTCGCGCGTCCCGGTCGTGAAGCACTACCAGGGCGTCTGCCACCTCTTCCTCGACCAGGGCGCGCCGGTCCAGCAGGCGGTGGACCTCGCCCTGAACGGCAAGGTGCAGCGCCCGGCGGTGTGCAACGCCCTCGAGTGCCTGCTCGTCCACCGCGGCGCGGCGGGGAGGCTCCTCCCGGCGGTCGCCCGCGCCCTCGCCGACGCCGGGGTCGAGCTCCGCTGCGACCCGACCTCGCTCACGATCCTGCGGCGGGCGGGCGTCGCGGCCGTCGCGGCGAAGCCGGACGACTACGGCAAGGAGTTCGGGGACAAGATCCTCGCCGTCCGGGTGGTGCCCGACCTCGACGGGGCGCTCGACCACATCGCGCGCTTCGGCTCGATGCACACCGAGGCGATCCTCACGCGGGACCTCGCGCACGCGCGCCGGTTCGAGCGCGAGGTCGTGGCGAGCGCGGTGATGGTGAACGCGTCCACGCGGTTCAACGACGGCGGCGAGCTCGGGCTCGGCGCCGAGATCGGCATCTCGACGACGAAGCTCCACGCGTTCGGGCCCATGGGGCTCGAGGAGCTGACGACGCAGAAGTTCGTGGTCGAGGGCGACGGGCACGTGCGGTCCTAGGGGAGCGTCGATGGCGAAGACGAAGACGGCGAAGGGCGCGAGGCGGGGCCAGGCGGCGAGGAAGCCGGCGCGGGGCGCGAGGCGATCCGGCCCGCGCCGCAAGGCGCCCGCCGCGAAGGCGGCGCCGCGGTCGAAGCGCGCCGCCCCGGCCGCGCCGGCGGCGGGCCTGCCCGACACCGGGCGCCCGACCGCGGTGGCGATCGCGAAGGCCGCCCTCGACAAGAAGGCGGAGGACGTGACCGTGCTCGACGTCCGCGGCCTCACCGGCTACGCGGACTACTTCGTCCTCATGACGGCCGACTCCGACCGGCAGGCGTCCGCGATCGCAGACCACGTCGAGCAGGCGATGAAGGCCGCCGGGATCTCGAAGGTCGGCGTCGAGGGGTACGAGACCGGCCGCTGGATCCTGCTGGACTACGGCGACGTCGTCGCGCACGTCATGAGCAAGGAGTCGCGCGGGTTCTACGACCTCGAGGGGCTCTGGGCCGACGCGCCGAGGTTCGCGGTCGAGGGGTGATCGGCCCGGCCCGCGCTCACAGGCCGTGGCACGCCTTGCAGTTCGCGTTCGACCCCGTCGGCAGGCCGCTGCCGTGCGGCGCGCCCCAGGTGACCTGGATCTGCGCGAGGTGGCAGGCGACGCTCGTGCAGGTCTTCGTCGCGACGTCGTAGCGGGCGCTCTCGAGGTGGAGCGACAGCGTGGCGCCCTCCATGATCGCGTCGGGGATCGTGGGATCCGGGATCGTCACGAGCGGCTGCGCGTTCGTGACCCAGTACGGCCGGGTCGGCGTGCTCGGGGATCCGGGGAGCCACGCGATCGCGGGGAGCGCCGCGCGGCCGTCGAAGACGACCTCGCGCTTCCCGTTCACGTGGCGGAGCGGGAGCACCCGGCCCGCGCCGACCGGCGCGATCGCCCCGTCGTGGCAGGCCGTGCACTGGAGCCGGGCGTACCAGCCGCTCCCGAGCCGGGAAGCGTCTCCGCCGGGAAGCTGGTAGCTGCCCGTCGTGTCGAGCCAGTAGAAGCCCGAGGGCCCGGCGGCGGCGGGGTCGACCGTGTCCGCGTGGCAGGTCTGGCAGGTGATCGGCGCGGCGTCGTCGTTGACCCCGAAGTTGCCGCCGTGCTTGGACGATCCAGGGTGCCAGTAGCCCGGCAGCCCCTGGAAGTGGCCGGACTCCCACCCGTCGTCGGCGAGGACGAGGTGGCCGTTCGCGTCCGCCGCGCCCGCGCCACCGGACGCGTAGCGCGGCGGGTTCCCGTGGCAGCCGCCGCAGCCGAGCGCGCCGGGCGCCGCGGTCCACGCCGGCGTCGTGGCGAACGCGAGCGCCGCGCCCGGCGGCTGTCCGGACGAGTGGCAATACACGCCGCTGCAGGTCTTCGCGGTCGGGTCGAACGTCGCGCCGGGATCGTTCCTCGCCTTGACCTCGTCGCCCGCGACGGGCGCCGGCGGGGGGACGAGCTCGACCTGCGCCGCCGGCGCGAGGGCGGCGTGCCGCGCCGGATCGACCGGGTGGCAGTGGCCGCAGCCGAAGTCGTACGCCGGGCCGCCCGAGGGCGACACGTCCTCGAGCACCGAGAGGCCGCCGTACGCGATCGCGGCCGGGTCCGGCGGGTTCGAGTGGACGCGGTGCGCGCCGGTCGCGGGCGGCGCGCCGTGGCACGCCGTGCACCCGATGCCCGCCGGCGCCTCGACGCGGCCGTCGACGTGCTTCATGCCCGGGACGTCGATCGTCCCGTCGGGCCTCACCGTCGCGGGGTGGCAGAGCTGGCAGGACGACGCGCTCGGGTAGCCCGCGTGCGAGCCGGGCGGCGACGCGTGGCAGGAGCCGCAGGTCCGCTGGGTGCCGTCGACGACCGTCCAGACCGGCGCGGTCGAGGCGCCCCGGCTGCTCGCCCGCAGCGTCGCGCCGTGGCAGTAGACGCCGCTGCAGGTGCCGCTCGCGGGCGCCCACGCGGCCGCCGGATCGTTCAGCGCCTTGAGCCCGGCGCCGCCCGGCGCCACGTCGACGTCGAGCGTGCCGTCCCGGTGCCTCGCCGGGTCGAGCGGGTGGCAGTACCCGCAGCCGAAGACGTACGCGGGCGCGCCCGACGGCGAGAGGCCGACCCCGATCTCGAGGCCGCCGTAGGCGAGGGTCGCGGGATCGGCGACGTTCGCGTGGGCGCGGTGGGCCCCGGTGTCCGGCGGGGCGAGGTGGCAGGCGTCGCAGGCCGCCGGGACAGGGGTCGCGCCGTCGATGTGCTGCCCCGCGGCGACGTCGATCGTCCCGTCGGCGCGCACCGTGCCCGGGTGGCAGCGGTGGCAGTTGCCGGCGTCGGCGTACGCCGCGTGCGAGGCGGGCGGCGCGCGGTGGCACGAGCCGCAGGTCGCCTGGCTGCCGTCGACGACCGTCCAGAGGGGCGCGGTCGCCGTCCCGCGCGTCCCGTCGCGGAGCGTCGCGCCGTGACAGTAGACGTTCTCGCAGCGGCCGGTGGCGGGGTCCCAGCGGGCCCCCGCGCCGCCCGCGGGCGCGGGGTCGAGGAACCGCACCTCGGCGACGCCGTCGACGTGGCCCTCCACCGAGGCCGGGACCACGTGGCAGGTCTCGCAGGGGAGCGCGGCGCGCACGCCGCCGGGGCCGGGCTCGAGGTGGCGCCGGTGCGCGCCGACGCCGCGGACGGAGGTCGCCGTGAGCCCGGTCGCCGTGCGCGGCGGCGCGGCGCTGCCGTTCCCGCCGTGGCAGCGCTCGCACTCGGGTGTCCCGGAGCTCGCGAACGGGCGCGCGCGGTCGCAGCCGGGCGCGAGGAGCGCGAGGGCGGCGAGGGGCGCCAGGCGGCGCGCGACGGACGAGAGGACGCGGTCCAACCGGGCTCCCGGGACGGGAGCAGTCTGACGCCGTTCGCGATCCGGATCAACCCTGCGTCCGTCGCGCGCCGGGGGGCCGCGCGTCAGGAGCGGACGAAGAACACGACGAGCCCGACCACCGCCGCGAGCACGACCGCGACGGCGAGGCTCGCCGCGCGCCGGCGCGGCGTCGGGAACTCCGCCATCGTGGCGGTGCCGCGCGAGTCGGCGACGCGGGTCGCGGCGAGCGTCGAGGCGTCGAGCCGGTCGAGCGCGATCTGCTCGGTCACGAACCCGCGGTTCGCGAGGAGCGCGACGAGCCGCGCGCGGGGGTTGAGGCCGCGGGGCAGCAGGCCCGCGGCGATGGCGTCGAGCGCGCGGGCGAGGGCGCCCGCGCTCTTGAACCGCTGCTGCGGCGCGTGCGACAGGCAGCGCTCGACGGCGCGGGCGAGCCGGCGCGGGCACGACGGCGCGAGCGCGCGCACGCGGCGGAACCGGCCGCGCTGGATGGCGGCGAAGAGGTCCTCGGCGTCGCGGCCGCGGAAGGGCTTCTCGCCGGTGAGGAGCTCGTAGAGCGTGACCCCGAGCGCCCAGACGTCCGCCGGGGGCCCCGCCTCCGCGCCGGCGAGCACCTCCGGGGCCATGTACGACGGGCTGCCGATGAGCATGCCCGCGCGGGTGAGGGACATGTCGGCCTCGCCCTTGGCGATGCCGAAGTCCATGAGCTTCACCTCGCCGTCGCGCGAGACCATGACGTTCGCCGGCTTCACGTCGCGGTGGAGCAGCGCGTTGTAGTGCACGTAGTCGAGCGCGTCGGCGATCCGCGCCGCGACGACCGCGACGCAGTCGGCCGGCAGCGCCCCGCCCTTGTGGACGACGCGGGCGAGGTCGGCGCCGTCGACGAACTCGGTGACGAGGTAGAGGCCGTCGTCCTTCTCGACGAGGTCGTGGACCTGGACGATCGCCTCGTGGCGGAGCTTCGCGTAGGCGCGCCCCTCTCGCCGGAAGCGCTCGACGATCTCCTTCGAGCGGGCGAGCTTCACGTCGAGCGCCTTCACGGCGACCGGGCGATCGAGCTCCTCCTGGAACGCCTCGTACACGACGCCCATGCCGCCGCGGCCGATCTCGCGGACGATCCGGGACGTGCCGACCTTGCGCACCATACGGTCGCGCAGGATCGCAAGGTGGCGGCCCTGCACTCAAGTGCGCTGCGTCTGCGCCGCGCGCAATTCCGGCGCGGGCGGGGGTGCGGTCGCTTGCCCGGTATGGGTATCGATCTGCTACACTCCCCCGGATTTTGTCAGCCCCTGCAAGCGTTCACGGCGAAAGGCGAGGAAGGCCCTGACCTTGCAGGGTCCCAATTGCTCTAGGTCACGTCGCAGGCTTTGCGCGGCCCGTGCAAGAGCGGGCGGCAGGGCCGTGCATTCCTGACGAGGAGGCGGAGATGTCGCAGCGGCGCATGGTGACGATGGACGGCAACGAGGCGGTGGCCTCGGTCGCCCACCGGATCAACGAGGTGATCGCCATCTACCCGATCACCCCCTCGTCCAACATGGGCGAGTGGGCCGACGAGTGGTCCGCGAAGGGCCAGAAGAACATCTGGGGATCGATCCCCTCGGTCACCGAGATGCAGTCCGAGGGCGGCGCCTCCGGCGCGGTCCACGGCGCGCTCCAGGGCGGCGCGCTCACGACGACCTTCACGGCGTCGCAGGGCCTGCTCCTCATGATCCCGAACATGTACAAGATCGCCGGCGAGCTGACGCCGATGTGCATGCACGTCAGCGCCCGCACGATCGCGACGCACGCGCTCTCGATCTTCGGCGACCACTCCGACGTGATGGCGGTCCGCCAGACCGGCTTCGGCCTGCTCTCCTCGGCCTCGGTCCAGGAGGCGCACGACTTCGCGGCGATCGCCCAGCGCGCCTCGATGGTCTCGCGCATCCCCTTCCTCCACTTCTTCGACGGCTTCCGCACCTCGCACGAGGTCGCGAAGATCGAGGTCCTGGACGACGACGACCTCCGCCAGATGATCACGGAGGACCTCGTCGCGCAGCAGCGCGCCCGCGCCCTCACCCCGGACCGCCCGGTGCTCCGCGGCTCCGCCCAGAACCCCGACGCGTTCTTCCAGGCGCGCGAGGCGATCAACCCCTGGTACGCCGCGGCCGCCGCCCACGTGCAGGCCGCGATGGATCACTTCGGGAAGATCGTCGGCCGCAAGTACCGGCTCTTCGAGTACTACGGTCACCCCGAGGCCGACCGCGTGATCGTGGCGATGGGCTCGGCCTGCGAGACGGCGCAGGAGACCGTCGACGCGCTCGTCGGGCGGGGCGAGAAGGTCGGCCTCGTCAAGGTCCGGCTGTACCGGCCCTTCGACCTCGGCGCGTTCATGACCGCGCTGCCGCGCTCCGTGAACCACATCGCCGTGCTCGATCGCACCAAGGAGCCGGGCGCCATCGGCGAGCCGCTCTACCAGGACGTCGTCACGGCACTCCGCGAGGCGGAGCAGGCCCACATCGACCGCTTCCACCACCAGCTCACGGTGATCGGCGGCCGCTACGGCCTCTCCTCGAAGGAGTTCACGCCGGCGATGGTGAAGGCGGTCTACGACGAGCTCGGCCGCCCGCGCCCGAAGCGCCACTTCACCGTCGGCATCAACGACGACGTCTCGCAGACCTCGCTCAAGGTCGACCCGGCGTTCGACGCCGAGGGCAAGGACGTCGTGCGCGCCCTCTTCTTCGGCCTCGGCGCGGACGGCACCGTCGGCGCGAACAAGAACTCGATCAAGATCATCGGCGAGGACACCCCCAACTACGCGCAGGGCTACTTCGTCTACGACTCGAAGAAGTCGGGCACGCTGACCGTGTCCCACCTGCGCTTCGGGCCGCGGCCGATCCACTCGGCGTACCTCGTCGCGAAGGCGAACTTCGTCGCCTGCCACCAGGCGAACTTCGTCGAGAAGTACGAGATGCTCGAGCCGGCCGTGCCCGGCGCGACGTTCCTGCTCAACTCGATCCACGGCCCCGACGAGGTGTGGGACCACCTCCCGGCCGAGATGCAGCAGCAGATCCTCGACAAGAAGCTCAGGTTCTTCGTCATCGACGCGTACAAGGTCGCGCGCGACACCGGCATGGGCGTGCGCATCAACACGATCATGCAGACCTGCTTCTTCGCGATCTCGGGCGTGCTGCCCCGCGACGAGGCGATCGGGCACATCAAGAAGACGATCGAGAAGACCTACTCCCGCAAGGGCGCCGAGGTCGTGAAGAAGAACTTCGCCGCGGTGGACCACACCCTCGCGCACCTCTACGAGGTGAAGACCGAGGGCCGGAAGGTGACCGGCAAGCCCATGCCGCCCACCGTCGCCGAGGCGGCGCCGGACTTCGTGAAGCGCGTCACCGCGCTCATGCTCGCCGGGAAGGGCGACCTCCTCCCCGTCTCCGCGTTCCCGGTCGACGGCACCTGGCCCACGGGGACCTCGAAGTGGGAGAAGCGCTCCATCGCGCTCGAGATCCCGGTGTGGGAGCCGAGCCTCTGCATCCAGTGCAACAAGTGCGCGATCATCTGCCCGCACGCGGCGATCCGGCCGAAGTTCTTCGCGCCGGAGGCGGCGAAGGGCGCGCCGAAGACCTTCGTGACGATGGACTTCAAGTCCGCCGAGGTGAAGGGGAACCGGTACGCGCTCCAGGTCGCGCCCGACGACTGCACGGGCTGCTCCTTGTGCGTCGCGATGTGCCCGGCCGAGTCGAAGACCGAGAAGGGCAAGAAGGCCATCAACATGACGGACGCCCTGCCCCTCAAGGAGAAGGAGCGGGCGAACTGGGACTTCTTCCTCAAGATCCCGGATCCGGACCGCACCAAGGTGAAGCTCGACGTGAAGGGCACGCAGTTCCTCGAGCCCCTCATCGAGTTCTCCGGCGCCTGCACCGGCTGCGGCGAGACCCCGTACCTCAAGCTCCTCACCCAGCTCTACGGCGACCGCGCCGTCATCGCGAACGCGACCGGCTGCTCGTCGATCTACGGCGGGAACCTGCCGACGACGCCGTACACCTTCAACGCCGGGACCGGCCGCGGGCCCGCCTGGGCGAACTCGCTCTTCGAGGACAACGCCGAGTTCGGCTTCGGGATGCGGCTCGCCATCGACTGGCAGGCCGAGCACGCCCGCGAGCTGCTCCAGAAGCTCGGCACCGCCGTCGGCGACGCGCTCGTGAAGGAGCTCCTCGCGGCCGACCAGACGACCGAGGCCGGCATCGAGGCGCAGCGCGCCCGCGTGAAGCTCCTCAAGGGGAAGCTCCAGGGCGTGAAGAGCCACGAGGCGCTCCGCCTCAAGGACGTCGCGGACTACCTCGTCCGCAAGTCCGTCTGGATCGTGGGCGGCGACGGCTGGGCCTACGACATCGGGTACGGCGGCCTCGACCACGTGATCGCGGCGGGGAAGGACGTGAACATCCTCGTCCTCGACACCGAGGTCTACTCGAACACCGGCGGCCAGGCGTCGAAGGCGACGCCGATGGGCGCGGCGGCGAAGTTCGCGATGGCGGGCAAGGCGATGCCGAAGAAGGACCTCGCCATGCTCGCGATGAGCTACGGGCACCCGTACGTCGCGCGCGTCGCGATGGGCGCGAAGGACGCGCAGACGGTGAACGCGTTCAAGGAGGCGGACAGCTACGTCGGGACCTCCGTCATCGTCGCCTACTCGCACTGCATCGCGCACGGGTACGAGCTGTCCGAGGCGGTCTCCCAGCAGGAGCGCGCCGTCGACTCCGGCTACTGGCCGCTCTTCCGCTACGACCCGCGGAAGATCGCCGCCGGCGAGAGCCCGCTCAAGCTCGACAGCGCGGCGCCGAAGATCGACCTCGCCCGGTTCGTCGAGCACGAGACCCGGTTCCGCCAGGTCCAGCAGTCGAACCCGGACACGTTCAAGCGGCTCATGGACCAGGCGCAGCGGGACGTGCGCGAGAAGTACGCGCTGTACGAGCAGCTCGCGCGCTCCATGAACCCGGCGAACCTCGTGCCGGGCGCGGCGGGGAAGGCCACGAAGCCGACGGCGTGATCGGGGGCCCCGCCCGCGCGCGAGGCGCGGGCGGGGATCCCGGACCCGGGCCCGGGCCGCGCGTTTCCGCGCGCCCCCGCGCGGAGCAGGTGGGGTGGGCTACGCCGTTGGACCCTGTGTGACCGCGGACCCGGGGACGGGCGGCGCAACCCGCCGTCTTCCGGGCGGAAGCGGCGGCACTTCCGTTGCAGAACCGAAGCCGGCGAGGACTCGATGCCGGCCTGTCCCCACATCGCGAGCTGCGCGCTCGCCCGGAACATCTCGATGCGCGAGGCGCTCCGGGTCTGGCAGAGCTTCTACTGCGAGGGCGCCTTCGAGCGCTGCGAGCGGCACAAGCTCGCGACGGCGGGCCGGGAGATCCCCGACAAGCTGCTCCCGAACGGCAGGCTCCAGGACGCCGCCGAGTACGCGCCGCTCGCCGCGGCCTCGAGCGCGCGGCGGTAGGGAGGAGCGGGTCCGGTCACCGGGCGGCGCTCAGGACCGCGCGCGCGGCGAGGTGGCCGCACATCCCGTGCACGCCTCCGCCGGGCGGCGTCGAGGCCGAGCAGATCCAGAGCCGCGGGACGGGCGTCGACCACGGCACGGCGCGCGCCACCGGCCGGAACACCGTCTGCCGGAGCGAGTTCTCTCCCCCGCCGACGTCGCCGCCGACGAGGTTCGCGTCGTCCGCCTCGAGCGCCGCCGGGCCGCGGACCGCGCGCGCGAGGACGACGTCCGCGAACCCCGGCGCGAACCGCTCGAGCTGCGCCTCGAGCGCGGCCGTGGCGTCGCCGCGCCAGCCGTTCGGGACGTGGCAGTAGGCCCAGGCGACGTGGCGCCCCGGCGGGGCGCGCGTCGGATCGAAGAGGGTCGGCTGCGCGACGAGCGTGAACGGCCGCGCGGGCATGAGTCCGGTCGCGACGTCGCGCTCCGCCGCCGCGATCTCCTCGAGCGCGCCGCCGAGGTGGACCGTCCCGGCGCGGGCGCACTCCGGCGCGCGCCACGGGATCGGGGCGGAGAGCGCGTAGTCCACCTTGAACGCGCCGGGGCCGTAGCGGAACGCGGCGAGCGCGCGGCGATACGGTCCGGGCAGGGTGGCGCCGGCGACGGCGAGCACCTGGGGCGGTCCGAGGTCGAGCAGCACCGCGCGCGCGTCCTCGAGGCCGCGGAGCGACTCCACCCGGACGCCCGTCGCGATCTCGCCGCCGTGCGCGGCGAGGATCGCGGCGAGCGCCTCGCCGATCCGTCCGGCGCCGCCGCGCGGGAACGGCCAGCCCGCC
>DASVZX010000424.1:0-3249 GCA_036391435.1 Anaeromyxobacter sp.
CGAAGGGCGCGCGCCTTCGGCGGGCGGGCGTCTCGCCGCGGGCGTTGACGTTCTCCACTGAATGCATTAGCGTCGAAATCAAGTTTTCAGTGGCGTATTTGGAGAGGTGAACACCGAATGGATTTTCTGGCCGACGCCGAGATCGCGCGGGTGGAGCGGGAGCGCGCCGCCGGCATCTCGAGCGCCGAGGTGGTGCGGCTCTTCGAGGCCAGGGGCGCGCGGCTCTCGGCGGCGACCTTCCGGAAGTACGTGCAGGCCGGGCTGCTGCCGCGGAGCCGCCGCGTCGGCCGCAAGGGCAAGCACACGGGGTCGACGGGGCTCTACCCGGTGTCCGTCGTCCGCCGGGTCGCCGCGATCAAGCGGATGATGGCCGAGGGCTACACGATCGAGGACATCCGCGGCAGCTTCGTCACGGTGCGCAACAGGCTCGAGGACGTCGAGAGGTCGCTCGCGGACCTCGTGGAGGAGCTGGGACGCAAGGCGCGGGCGCACCCGCGCCGGCGCCTCTTCGAGGAGGAGCTCGGGCGGGCGGAGCGCGAGGCGCGCCGCGCGCTCGGGCGGATCGAGAGGGTGGGTGGTGCGGTCGCGACCGTGGCGGCGGAGATCGCCGGCACGGGGTAGCGACCGGGGCGCCGGCCCGGCGCCACATGGATGGGTGAGCGGCGCGCGGGGCGCGCGCCCGAGGTGGAGAGGGAGGGCAGGGGATGAGCGAGGCGAAGCGGAGCCTGGATCCGGCGGCGGCGCAGCACGAGCCGGCGGAGGAGCTGGACGCGGACGGCAAGCGGGGCCGCCGGCGTTCGAAGACGATGTCCCGCAAGGAGATCGCGCGGGAGCTGCGCCGTCAGCGCGCGTTCGGGGTCATCGACCCCGAGCTCGAGGAGACGATGCGCGAGATCGAGGAGCGGCGGCCCCGCTCGCGCGCCGACTGCGCGAGCGGCCCGCGGCCGTGCATGTTCATCTCCTGCAAGCACCACCTCTACCTCGACGTGAACCCCTCGACCGGGTCGATCAAGCTGAACTTCCCGGACAAGGAGGTCTGGGAGCTCGCCGACACCTGCGCGCTCGACGTCGCGGACCGCGGGGGCATCACGCTCGAGGAGGTGGGGGCGATCATGAACCTCACCCGCGAGCGCATCCGCCAGGTCGAGACGCGCGGGCTCCAGAAGCTCCGGGCCGTCGCGGACGACGAGCCGCGGGAGCCCGGGACCGGGCTCCCCCTGGACGACGGGTTCTAGGGGCTGGCCTCGCGACCCGTGCGCGGGCCCGGGCCCGGGCCCGGGCCCGGTCCTCGGGGCTCGGGCTCGGGCTCGGGCTCGTTCACGCGGGGAGATCGGGGCGCTCTGCCGCCTTGAAAGAAGCCGCCGGGAGGGCTAGAAGAGCCCCCTTTCCGGAGGTTGCCCTTCCATGGTCCGCCGCGCGCTCCTCTCGGTCTCGGACAAGACCGGCCTCGTCCCGTTCGCCCGGCGGCTCGCCGCCCTCGGCGTCGAGCTCCTCTCCACGGGCGGCACCCACCGTGCGCTCGCCGACGCCGGCCTGAAGGTCGTGCAGGTCGGGGACTACACGCAGGCCCCGGAGATCCTCGGCGGCCGCGTGAAGACGCTCCACCCCCGCGTGCACGGCGGCATCCTCTACCGGCGCGGCCTCGCCGCGGACGAGGCGGACGTGAAGGCGCGCGACATCCCGCCCATCGACCTCGTCGTCGTGAACCTGTACCCGTTCCGCCAGGCCGTCGCGGCCGGCAAGCCCTTCGCCGGGTGCGTGGAGGAGATCGACATCGGCGGCCCCGCCATGGTCCGCAGCGCGGCGAAGAACTTCGCGCACGTCGGGGTGGTGGTCGACCCGGCGGACTACGACCGGGTGGCGGCGGAGCTCGAGGCGGCGAAGGCGCTCTCCGAGGCGACGCGCTTCCACCTCATGAAGAAGGCCTTCGCGCACACCGCCGCGTACGACGCGGCGATCTCCGAGTACCTCACCGCGCGCGAGACGCCGGAGGGCGCGCCGGCGCACTTCCCCGCGGTGATCGGCGCCGTGTACGCGAAGGTCCAGGACCTGCGCTACGGCGAGAACCCGCACCAGGCGGGCGCGTTCTACCGGGCGGGCGAGGAGCCGCAGGAGCCGACCGTCGCCTTCGCGAAGGTGCTCCAGGGCAAGGAGCTCAGCTACAACAACCTCGTCGATCTCGAGGCGGCGCTCGCGGCGGTGAAGGAGCACGACACCCCGGCCTGCGTCATCATCAAGCACAACACGCCCTGCGGCGTCGCCCTCGGCAAGACCGTCGCCGAGGCCTTCACCCGCGCGCGGGCGTGCGATCCGGTCTCCGCGTTCGGCGGCATCGTCGCGCTCAACCGGCCGGTGGACTACGAGACCTCGCTCGAGCTCTCCAGCCTGTTCCTCGAGTGCGTCGTCGCGCCGGCCTACGCCGACGACGCGCGCCGGGGGCTCGCCGTGAAGAAGAACCTCCGCCTCCTCGAGGCGCCGCGCCTCGGCGCGCCGCGCGAGACCTGGACGCGGCGGCCCGAGGAGCTCCGCGAGCTCCGCTCCATCCCGGGCGGCCTGCTCGTCATGGACCGCGATCTCGGCTCCGTGCGCCGCGAGGACTGCAAGCTGATGACGAGGCGCGCCCCCACCGAGCAGGAGTGGAGGGACCTCCTCTTCGCGTGGAAGGTCGTGAAGCACGTGAAGTCGAACGCGATCGTGTTCGCGAAGGACGACTGCACGACGGCGATCGGCGGCGGCCAGACGAGCCGGGTCGAGTCGGTGAAGACCGCGGTGATGAAGGCCCAGCTCGAGGTGAAGGGCTCGGCCGTCGGCTCGGACGCGTTCTTCCCGTTCAAGGACGGCGTCGAGGAGATCATCAAGGCGGGCGCGACCGCGATCATCCAGCCCGGCGGCTCGGTCCGCGACGCCGAGGTGATCGAGGCCGCGAACGCGGCCGGGATCGCGATGGTCGCGACCGGGATGCGCCACTTCAGGCACTGATCCGGCGGACCGGGGTAATCTGTCCCGGCATGCCCCAGGTCACCTGCAGCCGCTGCTTCGCCGTCTTCGAGGCGGAGCACGGCCGTCCTGGCCTCGCCCCGCTCTGCCCCGCCTGCGCCGCGCGGGCGCCCTCGGCCGGGCTGCCGGGCGCGCCGGCCTCCGGCACGGGATCCCACCGGATCCGCCGCCGACGGCGGCGAGGAGCGCTGCTCGCCGGCGCCGCCGTGACGATCCTCGCGGCCGCCGCCGCGGCCGCGCTCGCCCTGCGGA
>DASVZX010000425.1:0-2628 GCA_036391435.1 Anaeromyxobacter sp.
GAGGAAGGCGCGCACGCGCGAGGCGAGGAGGTCCGGGTGCTCGAGCGGGGCGACGTGGGTCCCGCCCGGCAGGACGAGCAGCTCGCTCCCGCGGATGGCGCGGCTCATCGCGAGCGAGAGGCGCATCGGCGTGAAGGCGTCGCGCGCGCCCGCGACGACGAGCGTCGGCGCGCGGACGTCCGCGAGCCAGGGCGTCGCGTCGTGCTCGGCGGCCGAGGCGAGGAGCCGGACGAAGAGGGCGGGATCGACCTTCGACAGGTCCTCGAAGTAGGGGAGGAGGTCGTCGCGGTGGACGAGGGCGCGGTTCACCTCGAACGCGAGGGCGTAGTCGAGCGCCACGTCCGCGGTGACGAGCGCGCGGAAGCCCGCCCGGACGAGGTCGGGCCAGCGGTCGAGGACGCGCCGCGCGATGGGGAGCGCGGTGCGCAGGGCGGTCGAGTCGTGGAAGGTGTCGAGGACGCGCCCGGGCGCGCCGCAGACGAGGACGAGGCCCGCGACCCGCTCCGGCGCGCGGCGCCACGCGTCGAGGACGACCTGGACGCCCATCGAGTGCCCCACCAGCACCGCGCGGCCGACGCGGGCGGCGTCGAGCACCGCGACGAGGTCGCGCGCGCACTCCTGGACGGTCGTCTTCTCCGGATCGCGCGGGGCGTCGCTCGCGCCGTGGCCGCGGTAGTTCCAGTGCAGCACCCGGCGGTCCCGGGCGAGCGCGGGCGCGAGGCGGCGCCAGATGAACCCGGCGCAGCCGATCCCGTCGGTGAGCACGACGGGCGGCGCGCCGGTCCCGGTGCTCGTCCAGGCGATGCGCGTCCCGTCGCGCGCGCCGGCGAATCGGCGACCTTGCCCCATGGGCCTCCGGACCCGCCCGGCGCGCGGCTGGCGGCCGGCGCCCCTCGGGTTTAGGACCAAGGGGTAGACTGCGGCGACCGGAGGTTCAAGCGGAATGTCGCGCGATCGCGCGGGATGGCACGACCACGACCACGGCGGGCACCACCACGCCGGCCCCGATCACGACCGGGCGCACCAGCTCGGGGCGCACGGGGCCGGCCGGAGCCTGCGCCGGCTCGCCGCGGCGCTCGGGCTCACCGCGCTCGTCATGGTCGCGGAGGCGGTGGGCGGCTGGATGTCCGGCTCGCTCGCGCTCCTCTCCGACGCGGCGCACATGCTCACCGACGCCGGCGCGCTCGGCCTCGCGGTGGTCGCCGCCGCGCTCTCCGCCCGGCCGGCCGACGACCGGCGCACCTTCGGCTACCGGCGCGCGGAGGTGCTCGGGGCGCAGATCAACGTCGGCGCCCTCGCGGTGCTGTCGATCTGGATCGCCTGGGAGGGGGTCGAGCGGCTCCGCACCCGGCACGCGGCGATCGACCTGCGCCTCATGGCGATCATCGCGCTCGTCGGCCTCGTCGCGAACCTCTCGATCCTGGGGTTCCTCCGGGGCGAGCACTCGCTCAACGCGCGCTCGGCGTTCCTGCACGTCCTCTCCGACACGATCTCGTCGTTCGCGATCCTCGCGGGCGCGGGCGCGATGGCGCTGCGCCCCGAGCTCTGGTGGATCGACCCCGCCCTCTCGATCGGGATCTCCGCGCTCATCGTGTGGGGCGCCTGGCGCCTCGTCCTCGAGATCACGGACATCCTCATGGAGGCGGTCCCCGGGCACATCGACTTCGGCGAGGTGACGCGCCAGATGGAGGACGCCGAGGGCGTCCTCGCCGTCCACGACCTCCACATCTGGTCGATCTCCTCCGGCATGTGCGCGCTCTCCGCGCACCTCGTCGTGGACGGGGGCGCGATCGGCCGCAACGACGAGATCCTCACGGACGTCAAGGCGCGCCTCCGCCGGTCCTTCGGGATCGACCACACGACCCTGCAGATCGAGTCGGCCGGATACGCGCACGTGGACGACGTGCACACGCACTAGACCCGCGCGGCGCCCTCCGGCGTCGGCCGAGGGTGCTATATCCCTGCCGTGCTCTCCCGGATCCTCGCCTTCCGCCCGGCGAGCGTCGTCGATCGGCTCGGGCCGCGGAGCGGCGCGTGCCCCATCTCGACGCGCGAGCTGCTCCGTCCGGCGGCGGCGCTGCGCCACGTGCTCCCGGTGATCCGCGTCCCGGTCACCGCGGTCGCGCGGGGCGCCCTCGTCGCGGCGAAGGAGATCCAGGCGTGCGTCGGGTTCGCCCTGGGCGCGGGCGCGGACCCCGCGCCCTGGTTCGCGGGGATCGTGCGGGCGGCGGACGAGGTGGCGGCGGGGCTGCCGATCTTCCTCTGCGGCGAGGTCCGCGTGGAGGGCGAGGGCGGCACGCAGGTGGAGCGCGCGGTCGCCGAGGCGTGGCGCCTGGTCGACGCGGGGATCACGCACCTCGCGGTGGACGCCGCGGCGGCCGCGCCGGGCGAGCGGGGGCGGGTGGTGGGGGAGATCGCCGCGGCCGCGGCGGAGCACGGGGCGTGCCTCGACGTGGTGGTCCCGCTCGCGGACGGCGCGCAGGCGGGCCGCCGGGCCGCGGCGGTGCTCGAGGAGCTCGAGCGCCGCGGCACCCCGGCCGACCTCGCGAGCGTCCGCTGCCTGCCGCCCGCGGACGACGCCGAGGCGCGCCTGCAGGCCGGGGCGCTCGCGCGCATCGCCCGGGCGCT
>DASVZX010000426.1:0-31184 GCA_036391435.1 Anaeromyxobacter sp.
GCCGGGCGGAGGACGCTGCCGCGAGGCGGGGGCTCGGCGCTCGCCCGCGTCTGCGCCCGGGGGACGCCCGATCGGGCGGAAGGGAACGACCGGCCGCAGCGTTCGGATCGGAGGGAACGCCATGGAACGTCACGACGCGGAAAGGACCGAGCCTCGACCCGGCGCGCGCGAGCCCCGCGAGCGCGAGGTCGCTCCGCCGATCGAGCGCGAGCACGAGACGCAGGAGGGGATCGTCGAGGAGGACGAGCGCCGGGCGGGCGAGGGCGGGCGGCGGGAGCGCGAGGGGGAGGGCGAGCGCCGTTGACGACCCCTCGCACGCGCCCGTCCCGCGCGCACTGACGGATCCCTCCCACCCCCGGCGCCACCCCGCGGCTCGCGCTCGCCGCCCCGAAGGAGGCCCGTGCCTGCCCGGGGCGCCTCGTTGTCTAGGCGACCGGCGCGGCCGCCGGCGAAGGCGGCAGCGGCCGCTGCTCGTCGTCCCCCGGGGGCTTCGCGGCGGCGGCCTGCGGCTGCGCCGGCCTGAGGTCCTCGACGGTGAGCCCGAGCCCCACCCCGCCCTGCTCCAGCCAGGCGTGCTCGCCCGCGAGGACGGCGCGGCCCATGCGATACGCGGCCGCGTCGTCGTTCGACCAGAGCGCGTCGAAGAGGCGCCGCACCTCGCGGCGCGTGCGCAGGCAGAGGTGGTCCGCCACGCGGACGGCCCGGTCCGCCTCGGGCCGACCCGCCCGGCGGAGCGCCCGGGCGCGCGAGACGCTCGCGGACATCGCGAAGAGCCCGTTCGCGATGTCGACGAGCCGGAACAGGAAGGCCTGCTTCCGCTCGGCGCCGGCGCGGAACACCAGCATGGAGTGGAAGATCTCCCGGGCGAGCTTGCGCGACGAGCGCTCCACGAAGCGCAGGTGCCGCGCGAGCGGCCCGAACTCGCCGAAGCGCGGCGCGGTGAGCGCCCGGACCCAGAGGCCGAGGTACCACCTCGCGTAGAACGCGCCGACCCTGGGGAGCGAGGCGAGCTTCCGGGCGAGGGGGACCTTCGGGTCGATGAGCGCGCCCGCGATCTCGAGGTGCTTGTCCACCGCCTCGCGCGCCATGAAGAGGTGCATGATCTCCGAGGAGCCCTCGAAGATCAGGTTGATGCGGAGGTCGCGCATCGCGCGCTCGACGCCGGCCGCCGCCTCCCCCCGCGCCGCGAGCGAGCGCTCCTTCTCGTACCCGCGGCCGCCGCGGATCTGCATCGTCTCGTCGATCACCTTCCAGGCCTGGACGGTGTTCCACTCCTTGGCCGCCGCGGCCTCGAGCCGGATGTCGTAGCCCTTCCGGTCGGCGAGCGACTGCGCGAGATCGGAGACGGCCTCCATCGCGTAGACCGTGGACGCCATGTCGGCGAGCTTGTGCGCGATCGCCTCGTGCTTGCCGATCTCCTGACCCCACTGGACGCGGGCGGCGGACCACTTGCGCGAGAGCTCGAGGGAGACCTTCGCGCCGCCCACGACGGCGGCGGGCAGCGAGAGCCGGCCGGTGTTGAGCGTGGTGAGCGCGATCTTGAGGCCGCGCCCCTCCTGGCCGATGAGGTTCTCCGCCGGGACCTTCACGTCGGTGAACCGCAGCGCCGCGTTCGCGAGCGCGCGCAGCCCCATGAACCGGCAGCGGTGCGTGACCTCCACGCCGGGCCACGACGTCTCCACGACGAAGGCGCTGATCGCGTTCGTCCTCGGGTTGCGCGCCATGACCACGAGCAGCTCCGCGATGGTGCCGTTCGTGCACCACAGCTTCGAGCCGTTCAGGACGTAGTACGCGCCGTCGGGCGTCGGCTCGGCCGTCGTCGCGAGCCGCGCCGGATCCGAGCCGACGTTCGCCTCCGTGAGCGCGAACGCGCTGATCGCGCCCCTCGCGATGCGGGGCAGGTACTTCCTCTTGAGCTCGGCGGAGCCGAACAGCTTGAGCGGCTGCGGGACGCCGATGGACTGGTGGGCGGAGAGGAGCGCGGTGACGTTCGCGTCCCAGCCGCCGAGGAGCTGCATCACCTTGCCGTACTCGGCCTGGCTGAGCCCGAGGCCGCCGTACTCGACGGGCACCTTCATCCCGAAGGCGCCGAGCTCGCGCAGCCCGTCCACGACGCCGGGCGGGTACTCGCCCGTCTCGTCGATCTCGACCGGGTCGACCTTCTCGCGGAGGAACGCCTCCAGGTCCGCGTAGAACTTCGCGAACGCGGGCCGGTCCGGCCCGTGGAGCGGGTAGGGGTGGATGAGGTCGAGATCGAGGCGCCCGAGGAACAGCTCACGCAGGAACCCGGCGCCCTGCCACTCCGCCTCGCGCGCCGCCTCGGCGACCTCGCGGGAGCGCTGCACCTCGCTGCTTACGTTCGCCATGTCCGCCTCGCATCCGGATCGTGCCGCGGGATCGCCGCGTGCCGATTTCATAATCAGGATGCCGCGGTGCGTCTCGACAAGCCGGGGAGCCCGACAGGGGTCGGACGGGGCGCCCGGCCGGCGCGAGAGAGAGCGGACGAGAGCGAGGGCCACATGATCGGACCGAGGATGCAGGAGGCGCTGAACCGGCACGTCCAGCGCGAGACCTTCTCGTCGTATCTCTACGTGGCGATGTCGGCCTGGTGCGAGGCGAAGGCTTGGAAGGGCTTCGCGCGGTGGCTGCGGGCCCAGGCGGAGGAGGAGCGCCTGCACGCGGCGAAGAGCCTCGAGCACCTGCTCGCCCGGGGCGGCGAGGCTCGGCTCGCCGCCATCGAGGCGCCGCCGTTCGCGTGGCCGACCATCACCGCGGTGTTCGAGGCGGTGCTCGACCACGAGCGGAGCGTGACCGCCTTCGTGAACGACCTGCACGCGGTCGCGGTCCACGAGGAGGACACCGCGGCCCAGATCTTCCTGCAGTGGTTCGTGACGGAGCAGGTCGAGGAGGAGGCGCGCGTCCAGGAGATCGTCGACAGGCTGCACATGGTCGGCGACCGCCCGGGGGCCGCGCTCTACCTCGACAAGGAGTACGGCAAGCGCGGGAAGGCCGCGCCGTGACCCCCCGGTCCGGCGGCGGGGCCTAGGGCACGATCACCGCCGCGCCGCGCACGCGTCCGCCGCGCAGATCGGCGAGCGCGTCGTTCGCGCGGGCGAGCGGGTAGGGCGTCACCTCGGTCCGCACCGGGACGCGCGGCGCGAGGGCGAGGAGCGCGTCGCCGTCCGCCCGCGTGAGGTTCGCGACCGAGCGGACCGTCCGCTCCCCCCAGAGGAGCGCGTAAGGGAACGACGGGATGTCGCTCATGTGGATGCCGGCGCAGACCACCGTCGCGCCCGGCGCGGAGGCGGCGAGGGCGGCGGGCACGAGGGCGCCCACCGGCGCGAACAGGATCGCCGCGTCGAGCGGCTCGGGCGGCGCCTCGCCGGAGGCGCCCGCCCACTCGGCCCCGAGCGAGCGCGCGAACGCCTGGCCCCCGGCGTCGCCGGCGCGGGTGAACGCGAAGATCCGCTGGCCGGCGTGCCGGGCGAGCTGCGCGACGATGTGCGCCGCCGCGCCGAACCCGTAGATCCCGAGCCGGGCGGCGCCGCGCACCGGGGACCAGGCGCGGTAGCCGATGAGCCCCGCGCACCGGAGCGGCGCCGCCTCCGCGTCGGAGTAGCCCTCCGGGATCGGGAAGGCGTAGCGCGCGTCCGCGACGGCGGCCTCCGCGTAGCCGCCGTCGATCTGGTACCCGGTGAACCGCGCGCGGGGGCACAGGTTCTCGCGGCCGGACGTGCAGGCCGGGCAGACGCCGCAGGTCCACCCGAGCCACGGGACCCCCACGCGGTCTCCCGGGCGGAACCGGTCCACGCCGGGGCCGAGCGCCTCCACCCGGCCGACGATCTCGTGGCCGAGCACGAGGGGCAGCTTCGGGCCGGTGAGCTCGCCGTCCGCGACGTGGAGGTCGGTCCGGCAGACGCCGCACGCGGCGACGCGGATCCGCAGCTCGCCCGGGCCGGGCCGGGGGACCGGGAGGTCGGCGGGGACGAGCGGCGCCCGCTGCGAGCGGAGGACCATCGCGCGCACGATCGGACGAGAGTGCCTCCCGGCCGTTCCGTCAAGGACGTTCGAGCGGACGACCGCGGGCGGCCCCGGAAGGGAGCGCACCCAATTCGCGTTGCCCTGCGCCCCGCCGCCTGCGCATCCTCCCCGCCGGCCCGCGAGCGAGGATCCCGAATGCCCCACCCGACCGACGACCGGACCTTCCGCCTGCCGCGCGACGTGCGCCCGACCGCGTACGACGCGGCGCTGTCCCTCGACCCCGACGCGCGGGGCTTCGGCGGCAGCGCGCGGATCGACCTCGTGCTCGACGCGCCCCGCGACGAGATCGTGCTCCACGCGGCGGGGCTCGACGTCCGGGAGGTGCGGCTGCGCGCCGGCGGCGGCCCGACGGCGCCCCTCGAGATCCGTGCCGCGCCCGCGAGCGAGACGGTGGTGCTCCGCTTCGCGTCGCCGGTCCCGCGCGGCCCGGCGGCGCTCGAGATCGCCTGGACCGGCCGGATGACGGAGGGGCTCCGCGGGCTCTACCCGGCGGGCGCGGGGATCGCCGCGACGCAGTTCGAGGCCGCGGACGCCCGGCGCGTCTTCCCGTGCTTCGACGAGCCCGGGTTCAAGGCGACCTGGCGGCTCGCGATCGAGGCGCCCAAGGGCGTCGCGGTCCTCTCGAACGGCGTGCCCGAGCGGGAGGAGGACCTCGGCGATCGCCGCCGCGTCCAGTTCGCCCAGACGCCGCCGCTGCCGACCTACCTCGTGGCGCTCGTCGCCGGCCGCGTCGAGGCGCACCCGCCGGTCACGGTCCGCGGCGTCCCCGTCCGCACCTTCGCCCAGCCGGAGAAGCTCCCGCTCACCGGCTTCGGGCAGGACGTGGCCGTCGAGGTGCTCCCGCGGCTGGAGGACTACTTCGGCGTGCCGTACGCGTTCGGCAAGCTCGACCAGGTGGGGCTCCCCGAGTTCGAGGCGGGGGCGATGGAGAACGCCGGCCTCGTCACCTACCGCGAGGTGGCGCTGCTCCTCGATCCGGCGACGGCGTCGCTCGCCCAGAAGAAGCGCGTCGCCGAGGTGGTGACCCACGAGCTGTCGCACCAGTGGTTCGGCAACTGGGTGACGATGACCTGGTGGGACGACCTCTGGCTCAACGAGGCGTTCGCGACGTGGATGGCGTTCAAGATCGTGGACGCCTGGAACCCCGCCTGGCGCGTGTGGCTCGAGTTCGACCAGGGGAAGGCCGCGGCGATGCACCTCGACGCGCTCCGCTCGACGCACCCGATCCGCGCGGAGATCCGCGACGTCGCGGAGGCCGGCGAGGCGTTCGATCTCATCACCTACGAGAAGGGCGGGGCGGTGCTCCGCATGATCGAGGGCTACCTCGGCGAGGAGCCGTTCCGCGACGGGATCCGGCGCTACATGCGCAGGCACGCGAAGGGGAACGCGGTCGCGGACGACCTGTGGGCCGCGCTCGGCGAGGCGTCGCGCGAGCCGGTGGTCGAGCTCGCGAACGCGTGGATCGGACAGCCGGGCTTCCCGCTCGTGCGCGTCGAGCGCGCGGGGCGCACGCTCCGGCTCGAGCAGCGGCGGTTCTTCTCGGATCCCGCCGACGCGGGCGCCGGCGGCGAGGCGGCGCCCTGGCCGGTGCCGCTCGTCCTGCGCGTCGACGACGGCGAGCGGATGCGCGAGCAGCGGGTCCTGCTCCGCGGCCGCACCGCCGAGGTGACGCTCGAGGGGGACCGGGAGCCGGCCTTCGTCGTCGCGAACGCCGGCGCGACCGGGTTCTACCGGGTCGCCTACGACGCGGCCTCGCTCGGCGCGCTCGCCGCCCACCTGCCGCGGCTCGCGACCCCGGAGCGGATCGCGCTCCTCTCGGACGAGTGGGCGCTCGTGCGCGCGGGCGAGCGCGACGCCGGCGCGTTCCTCGACCTGTGCGCCGGCTTCCGCGGCGAGGAGGACCACGCGGTCCTCGACGAGCTCGTCGGCCGGCTCGCGGCCCTCGAGCACCGCCTCGTCCCCGATCCCGATCGCGCCGCGCTGCAGGCGTTCGTGGCCCGGCTCTTCCTGCCCCAGCTCGTGGCGACCGGATGGGACTCGGCGCCCGCGGAGGCGGACGCGACCCGGCTGCGCCGCGCCGCGGCCGTGCAGGCGCTCGGGCTCGTCGCGCGCGACCCGGGCGTCGTCGCCGAGGCCCGCGCCCGGCTCGATCGCTGGCTCGCCGGGGACCGCGAGGCGCTCGAGCCGAACCTCCACGACGCCGCGGTGACGCTCGCGGCGCGCACCGGCGACGGCGCGCGCTTCGAGGCGTTCCGCCGGCTCTTCGCGCGGGAGACCGATCCCGCGTTCCGGCGCCGCTACCTGCTCGCGCTCGCGTCGTTCGAGGATCCCGCGCTGGCCGCGCGGGGGGTCGAGCTCGCGTTCGGCGACGAGGTCCCGCTGCAGGACGTGGCCTCGTTCGTGGGCGCGCTCCTCGGGAACCGCGCCGCGCGCGAGGGCGCGTGGGCGCGCGTCCGCGACGACTGGGAGCGGCTCCGCGGCCGGCTCGCCCAGGCGCCGATGCTCCTCCGCCGGGTCGTCGAGGCGATGGGCGCCCTCGTGGAGCGCCGGCACCTCGAGGAGGTGGAGGCCTTCCTCGGGTCGCACCCCCTCGACGAGGCGCGGCAGGCGATCGCCCAGACCCTCGAGCGGCTCCGGCAGGACATCGCCCTGCGCGAGCGCGCCGGTCCCGCGATCGGGCGCTGGCTCGCTCGCTGATCGTCGGCGCGTCGGCCCGCCGGGGAGCCGGGGCGAGGCGAGGCGAGGCGCGCGCTAGGTTCTCTGAGGGCCGATGGCCGAACCCCCTCGCACTCCGGACGACGCGGGACGCGACCGCGACGGCGACCGCCGCGCGGCGGGAACGGGCGCCGGCCACCCCCCGTTGCGCGACGGGGTCCCCCGTGTCGAGCGTGGAGCGGGGGCGGCGCGCACCGGGGAGCCGGAAGGCTCGGAGGCGGGTGGCGGGAGAGCGGGCGCCGGGGCGCCGCCCCTCTTCTTCCGGTCGTTCCGGGAGTTCATCCGCGTCCTGCCCGGCGCGGCGCAGCGCTTCTGGGTGCTCGTCATCGCGACGGGCCTCCTGTCGGGCATCGGCGCGGGGGCGCTCCTCTACATCCTGCGCGTGGTCCAGGGGCTCGCGTGGCCTCGCGCGGAGGGCGGGTTCGTGGCGCGCGTCGAGGCGGCCTCGCCGCTCCACCGCGTGCTCGTCCCCGCCGCCGCGGGCCTCGTCGTCTTCGCCATCTCCCTGCTCGCGCGGCGGCCGCTCGCGGGGCACGGCACGGCGCGGATCATCGAGGCGATCTGGTACCGCGGCCGGGAGCTGCAGCTCCCGCGCACCGCGCTGCGCGGGCTCGTCTCCATCGTGTCGGTCGGCATGGGCGCGTCGCTCGGCCGCGAGGGGGCGCTCGTCTCCGCCGGCGCGGCGTCGGGGTCGTTCCTCGCGACGCGCTTCGGGATCGAGGAGCGGCAGGCGCGCGTGCTCGTCGCGTGCGGGGCGGCGTCCGGGATCGCGGCCGCATACGACGTGCCCATCGGCGGCGCGCTCTTCGGGCTCGAGGTGCTGCTCGGGAGCTTCGCGCTCGAGCTCCTCGGCCCCATCGTCGTCTCCTGCGTCGTCGCGACGGCCGTCTCGCGGACGATCCCCGGCGCGCACGCCGAGTACGTGATCCCGGACTACCAGCTCCTGCGCCCGTGGGAGGTCCTGCTCGGCCTCGCGCTCGCGCCGCTCTTCGGCCTCGCGTCGGTGATCTACGTGCGCGTCATGGGGTGGGTCGAGGTCCAGCTCGAGCGCCTGCCGCGCTGGGTGCAGCCCGCGCTCCCTCCCGTCGCCCTCGGGATCGTCGGGGCCGCCGCGATCCGCTGGCCGCCGCTCCTCGGCAACGGCTTCGACACCGTGCACGACATCCTCCTCGGCGCGCTGCCGCTCGAGGCGCTCCTCGTGCTCCCGTTCCTGAAGCTCGCCGCGACCGCCATCTCCGCCGGGGCGGGCGTGCCGGGCGGCCTCTTCACGCCGTCGCTCTTCTACGGGGCGGCCCTGGGGGGCGCGGCGGGCGAGCTGCTCGCGCGCGTGCTCCCGGGGGCCGCGCCGCCCGGCGCGATGGCGCTCGTCGGCATGGCGGCGGTGCTCGCCGGCACGACCCACGCCGCGGTCTCGTCGGTGCTCATCATCTTCGAGATGACCGGCGACTACGGGGTGATCCTCCCGCTCATGGTCACCGCCGCCGTCGCCGCGGCGACGAGCCGGGCCATCGAGCCCGACTCGCTCTACACCGCGCCCCTGCGCCGCCGCGGCGTCACGCTGCCCGAGCTCCCGCGGCCCGACTGGCTCCGCCGCGCCACGGCCGCGGCGCTCGTCGTGCCGGACGCCGAGCGGGTGGGGCCCATGATGCCGTTCGAGGACGTGCTGAAGAGGCTCCTCGCGCTCCCGCCCGGCCACGACCTCTACGTCACCACCGACGACGGCGAGCTGCTCGGCGTCATCCGGCTCGACGCGCTCAAGGGGACGATCTCCGACCAGACGCACCTCGGGATGATCCTGGCGGCGGACGTCGTCGACCGCTCCATCGAGCCGATCACGACGACGATGATGCTCGACGAGGTGGCCGCGCGGTTCCGGACCTCGGACCTCGAGCGGCTGCCGGTGGTGGACGAGCGGCGGCGGCTCGCGGGGACGGTCGCCATGAGGGATCTGCTCGGGCGCGGGGTGTTCTGATCGCGAACCCGCCCCCCGGGCGGAGCCCGGGGGAGAGGGCCGGGGGACCGCTTGCCGCCGCCGCCCCCCTGCGGCAGCCTCTCGCGCGTGCCCGCGACGCTCGTCCTCCACGACCGCCCGACCTCGCGCTTCGCGATGAACGCGCTGCTCGGCGCGGTGGAGACGGATCCGCGGACGCGCGCACTGCCGGTCGCGGTCGCGCGCACGCCCGAGGCCGTCGCCGCGGCGGCGACGGAGGCGCTCGCGGAAGGGCGCCGGGCCGTCGTCGGCTGGTCCTTCTACACCGCCGGCTTCGCGGATGCCGCCGAGGAGCTCGCGCGGGTCCGCGCCGCGGCGCCGGACGCGCGCGTCCTCCACGTCGCCGGGGGGCCGCACGCGAGCGCCGCGCCGGAGGAGACGCTGCGGGCGGGCTTCGACCTCGCGGCGCTGGGCGAGGGGGAGGAGGCGCTCCCCGCCCTCCTCGCCGCCGTGGACGCGGGGGGGGACGCGCGCGCGATCCCCGGCCTCGCGTGGCTCGAGGGCGGCGTGCTCCGCACGAGCGGTCGCGCGCGCCCGGTCGACCTCGATCGGTTCCCGCCCTGCGCGCCGCGCGCCGGCCGCTTCGGGCCGATCGAGATCACGCGCGGCTGCGTCTGGGCGTGCCGCTTCTGCCGGACGCCGTTCCAGTTCAAGGCGCGGTTCCGGCACCGCTCGCTCGCGGCGATCGTCCGCTGGGTCCGCGCGGGCGACGGCGCCGGGAAGGACGTGCGGTTCGTGACCCCCTCCGCGCTGTCGTGGGGCTCCTCCGGCCCGGGCTGCGATCCCGCGGCGATCGAGGCGCTCCTCTCCGCCGTGCGGCAGGCGGCGGGGCCGCGCCGGAAGGTGATCCTGGGCGCGTTCCCCTCGGAGCTGCGCCCCGAGCACGTCGGCGCGCGCACGCTCGCGCTCCTGCGGCGGTGGTGCGACAACCGGCAGGTGATCCTCGGCGGCCAGTCCGGCTCGGACCGGATGCTCGCCGCGATGGGACGCGGCCACGACGCGGAGACCGTGACGCGCGCCGCCGCCCTCGCCCTCGAGGCGGGGTTCCGCCCGAGCGTCGACTTCATCTTCGGTCTCCCCGGCGAGGACGAGGAGGACCGCGAGGCCACGCGCCGGCAGATGGCGCGCCTCGCGCGGATGGGGGCGCGCGTCCACGCCCACGCGTTCGACCCGCTGCCGGGGACGCCCTGGGCCCGGGCGCCGCGCGGCGCGACCGATCCGGCGACGGCGGCGCTGCTCGCGCGGCTGCGCGAGAGCGGCCGCGCGTACGGGGAGCTGGAGGGATCCTGAGCGGCGGAGTCCGCTGCTCGTCGGCAACCGCCCGTGTCGCCCATCGGTCTCCGTGCGCTTACGCCCCGCCCGGGCGAGGGCCAGGTGATCGCGATCTATCGCCCGATCCGGGTGCGCGATAGGCTCGCCTGCACGGAGGTCGAATGCACCGAGCACCCGCACCTGGCTTCGCCCTCGCGATCGCCGCGGGGCTCCTCGCGGCGATCGCCGCCCGCGCGGCTCCCGCCGCGAAGCCCGCGGCCGCGCAGGAGCGCAAGCCGGAGGTGCTCGTGCAGGCGCGCCCGCCGCCCTTCTCCGAGGGGATCTTCCCCTGCATGCAGTGCCACAAGGACCAGCACGACCGGACGCGGCGCGAGCTCCAGTTCCACGACGAGCAGCAATCCATCTTCGACCACGACGCCGAGCACCGCTGGTGCCTCGACTGCCACGACTTCGAGAACCGGGACATGCTCCGGCTCGCCAGCGGCGAGCTCGTCCCGTTCACCGAGTCCTACCGCCTGTGCGGCCAGTGCCATGGCGACAAGTACCGCGACTGGCGCGTCGGCGTGCACGGCAAGCGCGTCGGCCTGTGGAATGGCGCGAAGACCTACCTGCTCTGCGTCTCGTGCCACAACCCGCACTCGCCGGCGTTCAAGGGCGTGAAGGAGATCGTGGTGGACGGGAGGAAGACCGTCGCGCCCACGCTCGAGAGGATCCGCCCCGAGCCGAGGCCGAAGCGGCCCGAGGAGATGCGGCCATGACCGCCCCCAGGGGCCTGCCGGTGCTCCCCGGCGGCGCGGACCTCGCCCCGGATCTCCGCGCCGGGCCCCCGGTGGACCCGGCGCGGCGCGCGTTCATGCGCACCGCCGCCGCGGGCGCGGCGCTCTCCGCGCTCGCCTCGTGCGGCGTCTCGATGGACGACTTCCTCCGCAAGCACTTCAAGGAGCTCTCGAAGGACGAGCTCGCGAAGGTGCTCGCGAAGATCGAGAAGAGGAACAAGGAGCGATTCGGGGTCGACACGAAGGTCACGGCCGAGGGGCCGCGCCCCGGCGTCGAGTTCGGCTACGGGCTCGACATCTCGCGCTGCATCGGCTGCCGCCGCTGCGTCTACGCGTGCGTGAAGGAGAACAACCCGTCGCGCGAGGCGCCGCAGATCCACTGGATCCGCGTGCTCGAGATGGACAAGGACGAGGGGGTCGACATCGCCCACGCGGAGCTCTACTACGAGGCGGACGCGGTGCCGCGCCCGGGGAAGTTCTACTTCCCGGTCCAGTGCCAGCAGTGCCGGAACCCACCCTGCGTGAAGGTCTGCCCGACGCAGGCGACGTGGAAGGAGCCGGACGGCATCGTCGTCGTCGACTACGACTGGTGCATCGGCTGCCGCTGCTGCATGTCGGGCTGCCCCTACGGCGCGCGCCACTTCAACTGGGCGACGCCCACGCTGCCCGCGGCGGAGCTCAACCCGGTGCAGCACTACCTCGGCAACCGCCCGCGGCCGAAGGGCGTCGTGGAGAAGTGCACCTTCTGCATCCAGCGGACGCGCAAGGGGCGCTACCCGGCGTGCGTCGAGGTCTGCCCCGTCGGCGCGCGGAAGTTCGGCAACCTCCTCGATCCGGAGAGCGAGATCCGCCAGGTCATGGACCGCAAGCGCGTCCTCATCTTCAAGGAGGAGCTCGCCACGCACCCCCAGTTCTACTACTTCTACGCGACCTAGCGAGGCACACCCCTCATGACCTCCGGCGTCTTCGAGTTCCTCCGCGGGTGCGGCCGTCAGGTGGTGACGGGCGGCCGGGCGTACAAGGCGTGGGTCGCGTTCCTCCTCCTCACGATCGCGGTCGGGCTGTCCTTCTACGCGCGGCAGGCGAGCCACGGCCTCATCGCGACCAACATGCGCGACGAGGTCTCCTGGGCCTTCTACATCGGCAACTTCACGTTCCTCGTCGGCGTCGCCGCGGCCGCGGTGCTGCTCGTCATCCCCGCCTACGTCTACCACTGGAAGCCGATCAAGGAGGTCGTGGTCCTCGGCGAGCTGCTCGCGATCAGCGCGCTCGTCATGTGCCTCCTCTTCATCCTCGTCGACATGGGTCGGCCCGACCGGTTCACGCACATCCTCCCGCTCCTCGGCACGCCGAACTGGCCGCGGTCGCTCCTCACCTGGGACGCGCTCGTGCTGAACGGCTACCTGGCCGTGAACGTCGTCCTCGTGTCCTACCTGCTCTTCAAGACCTACCGCGGCGAGGCGTACGACAGGCGGATCTTCCTGCCGCTCGTGCTGCTGTCGATCCCGGTCTCCATCTCGACGCACACCGTGACGGCGTTCCTCTACAACGGCATGGCGGCGCGCCCGTTCTGGAACGCGTCGATCCTCGCGCCGCGCTTCATCGCGTCCGCGTTCTGCTCCGGCCCGGCGGTGATGATCATCCTGTTCCAGGTGCTGAAGCGGACGAACGGGCTGCCGATCAAGGACGAGGCGATCTGGAAGATCGCGGAGCTCATGTCGTACGCGATGTTCCTGAACCTCTTCCTGCTCGGCGCCGAGCTCTTCAAGGAGTTCTACTCCTCGACCGAGCACGTCCTGTACACGCAGTACCTCTGGTTCGGCATCGGCCAGCACCGGGCGCTCGTGCCGTACGCCTGGTTCTCGCTCTTCTGCAGCTTCACCGCGTTCGTGCTGTTCCTCATCCCGCGCACGCGGCGCAACCTCGTGACGCTGAACCTCGGCTGCGTGCTCATCTGGGCCGGCGTGTACATCGAGAAGGGGCTCGGGCTCATCATCCCCGGCATGACCCCCGACACGCTCGGGCAGATCTACGAGTACCGCCCCACGGCGACGGAGTGGGGCACCGCCGCGGCCGTGTTCGGGATCGGCTTCCTGGTCTTCACGCTGCTCGTGAAGATCGCCGTGCCGATCCTCGTCGGCACGTTCCGGACGGCGGAGAACCCCGCCGGGGCGGCCCCCGCCGCGCCCGCGGGGTTCGGGGCGCACTAGGAGTCACGGCAGCTCCGGGTGCGCCGCCTCGAACGCGGCCTCCTGGGCCTCGTTGAAGTCGAGGACCGCGCGCTGCGCGTCCTGGTAGGACGTCGTGTACGTGACCTGGAGCCCGACGACGCCCGCGAGCGAGAGCGCCGTCGGGATCCAGCCGAAGCGCCTCGCGCGGACCATCCCGACGACGGGCACCAGCGCGAGCGCGCCGAACGCCGCGCCGACGGACAGCCGCGCCGTCCCGTTCCACACCTCGCCGGCGTAGATCTGCCCGGCCCCGGGCAGGATCGACCACAGGGTCGCGCGGTCGAGCGACCGGCTCGGGACGCGCTCCGCAAGCGACGCGCGCGCGGCGAGGCGGGAGCCGGCGTACTCGCGCCCGAGCGCGCCGAACGACGCCCGCGACGAGCAGGGGAAGCCGTCCTGGCTCGTGCTGCGGCAGGCCCAGCCGAGCCGGTAGAGCGCGAGCGGGCGCAGCCGGCTCCCCGGGTGGTCGGAGGCGAGCGCCGTGAAGAGCTGTGCGGCGCCGTCGTAGGCGCGCAGGCGGAGATCGAACAGGCCCTGCGACGCCGCGAGCACGGTGAGCGGCGCGAAGTCCGTGAACGCGGCCACCGTCTGCGCGAGGTACGACCCCGGGCTCCGGGTCCGCTTCAGCTCGAAGCGGTAGTCGTAGAACGCCTCCGCCTGGATGAAGAGCGCCTCGTCCGCCGCGAGCTCGCTCCCGCCCGCGATGCGTCCGGCGGTCGCGCGGAGGCGTCGCTGCCCTTCCGCGAACCTCGGGTCGTCGCGCAGCAGCGGCGCGGTCGTCGCGCAGGCGGAGCACAGGTACGCCAGCAGGCACGAGGCGGCGAGGCGGCCGGGCACGGTCCGAACCATACGACGGCGTCGCCGCACGCGATCGCGCGGCGACCATGGCCGCCAGCGCAGCCCCAACAGGGCCGCCGCCGGTCTCGCCGTTTCCGGTGAACATCGCGCACCCGCTCGCGTCCGGACGACCCGGCCGCGGAAGCGGCCCGGCCCGACGCCGGAAGGAGCCCACGATGAAGCGCACCCTGCTCGCTCTCGCCGTCGTCGCGTTCGCGTCCAGCGCCCGCGCGGAGGAGGCCGCCGCGCTGTTCCAGAAGAAGTGCGTCGCCTGCCACGGCAAGGACGGGAAGGGCTCGCCGGCCGGCCGCCAGCTCGGGGCGAAGGACCTCACGGCGACGAAGCTCTCCGAGCCCGACATCGAGGGCGTCATCTCGAACGGCCGCGGCAAGATGACCCCCTTCAAGGGCAGGATCGACGAGCCCGACATCAAGGCGCTCGCGAAGTACGTGAAGGGCGGGCTGAAGTAGCCCCGGCGGCGAGCGCGGCGAGGAACTCGACCCCGCGCCGCTCCGCCCAGAACGTCGGCCGGAACGGCCACCCGCCCACGAAGGCGACGTGGCCTCCGGCGGCCGTCGTCTCGAGCGTGACGGCGGGGTTCGCCCGCGCCGCGTCGAGCGGGAGCGCCGAGGCGGGGACGATCGGGTCGTCGAGCGAGGAGAGGGCGAGGAGCGGGCGCCGCACGCCGGCGAGGAACCGGCGCGCCGAGCTGGTGGACCAGTACGCCTCGGCGGAATCGAAGCCGTGGAGCGGGGCCGTGACGGTCGCGTCGAACTCGGCGAACGTCCGGGCGCGGGCCGCGGCGGCCCCGTCGAACGCGCCGGGGAAGCGGCGGGCCTTCTCGGCCGCCTTGCGCCGGAGCCGGCGCATGAACCGCGCGCGGTAGACGAGGCTCCAGAAGCCCGGGCCGTCGATCGCCGCGGCGCAGGCGGCGAGGTCGAACGGGACCGAGATCGCGAGGCCGCCCCGGACCTCGTCCGGGAGCGCGTCGCCCCGCTCGCCGAGGTACTTCACGACGACGTTCCCGCCGAGGGAGAAGCCGGCGAGGAGGACGGGCCGGCCGGGGCGCTCCGCGACGAGCCGCTCGACGACGTGCGCGAGGTCGCCCGTGTCGCCGGAGTGGTAGAAGCGCGCCAGCCGGTTCGTCTCCCCCGAGCAGCCCCGGAAGTTGATCGCCAGCGCTCCCATGCCGCGGGAGCGCGCCGCCGCGACGAGCCCGCGGACGTACCCCGTCCGCGAGGAGCCCTCGAGGCCGTGGCAGACGACGACCACGGGCGCGTCCGCGGCGGCGCCGGTGAGGCCCCTGGGGTCGGGTCCGTGGCGGTCCACGTCGAGGAAGTCGCCGTCCGGCAGCTCCCAGCGCTCGCGCCGGCCGCGCGGGCGCGGGAGCGGGCGCGCGACGCTCGCGAAGAGCGTCATCGCGTGCGGCGACGGGAGCCAGCGGGCGGGGGCGTAGGTCACGGCGCGCGGAACTGGGGGTGGGCACGCACCCGGGCGAGCGCGTCGGGCGGCGCGTCGGGCGGGAACGGCGCGGAGGACCGGGCGAGCCGCGCGAGCCAGCGCGCGTCGAGGGGCCGCGCGAGGTGCCCGGCCGACGCGGCGGCGGCGGTCGTCTCCTGCTTGGGCCCCGAGGCGTCGCCCGCGCCGACGAAGAAGCCCGCGAGGAGGAGGGCGGAGCGCGTGGCCGTCGCGGTGCTGTACGTGAACACGCGCGCGCCGTCGGCGCAGCGGCCGCGGAGCGCCGAGAAGACGGCGAGCGTCCAGCACTCCGGGTTCGCCCGCGGCGAGAAGGGATCCCAGAAGACGAGATCCGCGCGCGCCGGCGCCGCCGGGAGCGTCTCGCGCAGGTCGCCGCGGACGAGCCGCCACAGCACGCGCGGCGACTCGAAGCGGCCGGTGGCGAGCAGCGCGCGCGCCGCGGCGAGCGGGCCGGGCGCGACGCCGAGCCGGGCGGCGCCCTCCTCGGTGGTCGCGAGGGCGAGGGCGCCGGTGTCGGCCTCGAAGCTCACGAGCTCGAGGCGGCGGCCCGGGGGCGCGGCGTCCGCCGCGGCGAGCGCGGCGAGCGCGTTCGAGCCGGCGCCGAGGCCGACGTCGAAGAGGACGAGGGGCGGTCCGGGCTCCGCGAGCGCGTCCCGGAGCCGCGACTGGGCGACGTAGAGGCGCTCCGACTCGACCGCGGGGCCGACGACGGGGTGCATCACCTCGCCGAGGACGGCGTCGCGCACCGCGGGCACGCCGAGCGAGGTGAGGACGAGGTGGTAGCGGGCGGCCCCCCCTGGCGGAGCCGGGGGCAGAGGGCCAGGGAGAGGGGGCCCGGGGGACAGCCGCCTGCGCCCGGGAGGCCGCCGCGCCGGGTCGTGCTCGTGCCGGTCCAGCTCGTCGAGCCGCGCGCGCGCGAAGGCCGCGTACGTCCCCGCCTCGATCGCCGCGCGGGCGTCGCGCATGAGGTCGAGGTAGTGGGCGAGGTTGTGGATCGAGACGAGCCGCGGCCCGAGCGGCTCCGAGCACTTGAAGAGGTGGTGCAGGTAGGCGCGCGAGAAGGTCCGGCACGTCGAGCAGCCGCAGCGCGCGTCGATCGGCTCCTCCGACAGCCGGTGCTCGCCGCGGGTGAGCCGCACCCGCCCGGTCGAGGCGAACGCCGTGCCCTGCCACGCGAGCGTCGTCGGCAGCACGCAGTCGAACATGTCGACGCCCTCGCCGATCGCCTCGAGCAGGTCGGGCGGCGTCCCGACGCCCATGAGGTAGCGGGGGCGGTCGTCCGGGAGCAGCGCCGCGGCGCGCGCGACGATCTCCGTCCGCTCCGCGCGCGTGTCGCCGACCGCGAGGCCGCCGATGGCGAACCCGTCGAACGGGTGGGCGGCGAGGAAGCCCGCCGACTCCGCCCGCAGCTCGGGCACGAGGCCGCCCTGCACGATCGCGAAGAGCGCCTGCTCGGGATCCCGGCGCGCGGCGAGGCTCCGCAGGGCCCACCGGTGCGTCCGCGCCATCGCCTCGCGGATCGCGTCCGGGGCCGCCGTCGACGGCAGGCACACGTCGAGGACCATCATCACGTCCGAGCCGATCGCGGTCTGCGCCTCGATCGACCGCTCCGGCGAGAGCACGTGCGGGCGCCCGTCGACGTAGCTGCGGAACCGGGCGCCCTCCTCGGTGATCGTCCGGTCCTCCGGGAGCGAGAAGATCTGGAAGCCGCCCGAGTCGGTGAGCACCGGCCCGTCCCAGCGCATGAACCGGTGGATGCCGCCGAGCCGGCGGAGCGCCTCCGGGCCCGGGCGCAGCATGAGGTGATAGGTGTTCGCGAGGACGATCTGCGCCCCGACGCCGGCCACGTCCTCCGGCGTGAGCCCGGTGACCGACGCCCGCGTCCCGACCGGCATGAACGCCGGCGTCTCGACGCGGCCGTGGCGCGTCGTGAAGGCGCCGCGGCGCGCGCGCGTCCCGGGGTCCCGGGCTCCGGTGCGGAAGGCGAAGGGCATCGGCGACCCCGGCGGGCGGCGCCCGGCGGGGCCCACGATCTAGCACGGCGGGGCCCGGGCTGCCGCGCGGTGGCGCGCGGCGCGCGGCCGGGTTAACGCTCCGGGATGGTTCGAGTCCGGCTCTACACCGACTTCGTCTGACCGTTCTGCTTCGTCGCGGAGCGGAGCAGCCTGGTCAGGCTGCGGGGCGAGTGGGAGGTCGACGTCCAGTGGGTGGGCTACGAGCTCCACCCGGAGACGCCGCCCGGCGGCGTCTCGAACACCCCGTACCTCCCGGACGCCGAGGCGATGTTCCGCTACGTGAAGGAGTTCGCGGCGGGGTTCGGCATCGAGGACCTGCGGCCCCCGGCGCGGCTCGCGAACACCCGGCGCGCGATGGCGGCGGCGCGGCGCGCCCGCGAGGTGGGGCGGCTCGAGGCGTTCTCCGCCGCCGCGTACGACGCCTACTGGCGGCGCGGCGCGGGCATCGAGTCGGACGACGAGATCGCCGCGATCGCGCGCGAGGCGGGCGTCGATCCCGCGCTCGCCGTGGCCGCGGCGAGCGATCCCGCGATCCTCGCCGTCGTGGACGCGGCGCGCCGCAGCGCGATCGACGCCGGCGTGACCGGCATCCCGACCTTCGACTTCGGGCCGGGGCCGGGGGCCTCCGGGCCGGGCGTCCGCGTCGTCGGCTGCCAGCGCTACGACGTGCTCGCGGACGCGGCGCGGCGCGCGGGCGGGCGGCGCAGGGGCGGGGTGGTGGTGTGACCGCCGTCGCGCGCCGCCGGTGCTACCCTCCGTCGTGATGCTCCCTCCGCTCCCGCCCCGCGTCCCGCTCGCGCGCCTCCCCACGCCGCTCGAGCCGTCGCCGCGCCTCGGCGCGGAGCTCGGCCTCGACCTCCTCTACAAGCGCGACGACCTCACCGGCCTCGAGCTGTCGGGGAACAAGGCCCGCAAGCTCGAGTTCCTCGTCGCGGAGGCGGAGCGCGAGGGGGCGGACACGCTCGTCACCTGCGGCGGCGTGCAGTCCAACCACTGCCGGGCGACCGCCTTCGCCGCCGCGAAGCGCGGGCTCGGCGCGGTCGTGCTCCTCCGCGTCGACGACCCGTCGCGGCCGCCGGCGCTCGAGGCGAACAGCCTCCTCGACCGGCTCGCGGGCGCCGAGCTGCGGTGGATCTCGCACGAGGGCTACCGGCGGCGCGGCGAGGCGATGGCTGCGATCGCGGCCGAGCTGCGGGCCGCGGGGCGCCGTCCCTACGTCATCCCCGAGGGCGGATCGAGCGCGCTCGGCAGCCTCGGCTACGTCCTCGCCGTGGCGGAGCTCCGGGATCAGCTCCCCGACGCGTGGCGGTCGGGTCCGGTGACGATCGCGTACGCCGCCGGGTCGGGCGGCACGGGCGCGGGGATCGAGATGGGGATCCGCCTGATCGGCTGGGGCGAGGCGCGCGCGGTCGGCTTCGCCGTGTGCAACGACGCCGGCTACTTCCGCGAGGCGATCGCGGCGATCTGCGCCGACGCCCGGCGCCGCTGGCCGACGTTCCCGGAGATCTCCCGGGACGAGGTGCGGATCGACGACGGGTTCGTCGGGCCGGGGTACGCTCGGGCGACGCCCGAGGGGCTCGCCCTCATCCGCCGCGCCGCGCGGCTCGACGGGATCCTCCTCGACCCCGTCTACACCGGCAAGGCGATGCTGGGCGTCGCCGGGCGGGCGGCGGCGCTCCCGTCCCGGCGCACCGTGCTGTTCCACACCGGCGGCGCCTTCGGCGCGTTCCCGTTCGCCGGCTCGCTCGCCGGGTGAGGCCACGGCCGGGACGAATTTGCCGCGCCGCGTCAGGCGGGCTAGGTTGATCGCGTGAGCCACGTCGGACTCGTCCTGACGGGCGGCGGCGCGAGGGCCGCGTACCAGGTCGGCGCGATCCGCGCCTTCGCCGAGATCGTGGGGGCGGGCGCGCCGCTGCCGTTCGACGTCCTCTCCGGCATCTCCGCCGGAGCGATCAACTCGGTCGGGCTCGCCATCGGCGCCGACGACTTCCCGAAGGCGGCCGAGCGCCTGGCGTCGACCTGGGCGAGCCTCACGCCCGACCGGATCTACCGCACCGGCACGCTGCGCCTCGCGCGCATCGGGAGCCGCTGGCTGCGCGACCTGTCCACGGGCGGCCTCGTCGGCAGCGGCGGCATCAACTACCTCCTCGATCCGTCGCCGCTCCGCGCGCTGATCGGGAAGGAGATCCCGCTCGGCCGGATGCGCCGGCACCTCCGGGCCGGGCGGATCCGCGGCGTCGCCGTGACGACGACGAACTACAACACGGGGAACGGGGTCACGTTCTTCGAGGCGGTCCCGGAGGTCCAGCCCTGGACCCGCTCGACGCGGATGGGCGTCCGCGCGCGCATCTCCGCGGCGCACGTCATGGCGTCCGCGGCGATCCCGGTCTTCTTCCCGCCGGTCCCGATCCACGGGTCCTTCTACGGGGACGGGTGCGTGCGGATGCACTACCCGATGAGCCCGGCGATCCACCTCGGCGCCGAACGGATCGTGGCGATCAGCCAGCGCCACCTGCGGCTCCCCGACGAGGCGGCCGCCCGCGAGGCCCGCTCCAACCCGCCGGCGATGCCGATGTCCGAGATCGCGGGCGTGCTGCTCAACGCCGTGTTCCTCGACTCGCTCGACTCCGACCTCGAGCGCCTGCAGCGGATCAACCGCACGCTCCAGCTCGTCCCGCGCAGCCGGATCGAGAGCGGCGAGCTCGACGTCCGGCCGCTCCCGGCGCTCGTGCTCCGCCCGTCGCAGGATCTCGGGAAGCTCGCCGCGGACGAGTACCACCGCTTCCCCTCGATGCTGCGCTACCTCCTGAAGGGCATCGGCGCCTCCGGCCACGCCGGCGAGGACCTGCTGAGCTACCTCGCCTTCGAGCCGATCTACGTCCGCCGCGTGATGGAGCTCGGCTACGCCGACACCCTCGCGCGGCGCGACGAGATCGCCGAGTTCCTGCGGGTGCCGCGCGGCCTGCCGGCGCGCGCCCGCGGATAGCGCAGCGCCGCAGCGGCCCGGGCTCGTGGCTGCGCGCTACCCGAGCTTCGGGGTCAGGATGGGCGCGAGGGTCCGCCACGCCGTCGCGCCGAGCACGACGGCGCCGCCCGCGATCGCCCACGGCCCCGGGCGCTCCCCCGCGACCAGGAACGTCCAGATCGGGTTCAGCACCGGCTCGAGCAGGATGAGGAGCGAGGCCTCGATCGCCGGCGTCCCGGTCACGCCGCGGGAGAACGCGAGGTACGCGAGCGCCACCTGGAAGACGCCGAGGTAGGCGACGATGGCGAGGTCCGCTCCCGCCGCGGCCGGGCCGCGGCCCCACAGCGGCAGCGCCACGAGCGCGGCGAGGGCGTTGCCGTACACGAGCGCGGCGGGCCCCTCGTGCCGCAGCAGGCGCAGCCCCACGATCGAGAACGCGAACGCGACGCCGGAGCCGAGCGCCATGGCGTTCCCCCGGACCTGTCCCGCGGTCAGCTCGTCGAGGAAGAAGAGGCCCAGCCCGACCCCGTAGACCGGGATCGCGAGCAGCTCCCCCCGGGTCGGGCGCTCGCCGAGGAGCCAGGGCGAGAGGAGCAGGACCCAGAGCGGCGCCGTGTCCTGGATGAAGATCGCGTTGGCCGCGGTGGTGGCCTTCGTCGCGAGGACGAACAGGATGACGGTGAACGCGAACGCGACCGAGACCCCGAGCACGCGGAGCGTCGGGCGGACGCGCGCCTCGCGCACCGCGACGGCGAGGAAGAGCGCGGCCACGAGCGATCGCCCGCCCGCGATCTGCCAGCCGTCGAGGCCGCAGCTCTTGATCGCGGCGCCCGCGGTCGACCAGAGGAACGCCGCGGCGAGGAGGAGGAACCGGCTGCGGAGCATCGAGGGGCGGCAGTGTACATCGGGTCATCCCCGACCACGCGGGAGACGCGGTCGCCGCACGATGCGCGTGCATTCCCCCTCTCCCCCTGGCAGCGCCAGGGGAGAGGGTCGGGGAGAGGGGGCCGGGTCACCGCGCCGCCGCGCTCCCCTCCCGCTCCGCCTCCGCCGCCGGAAGGCGCGACGGGAGCGTCACCCGGAACGTGCTCCCCTCGCCGATCTGCGACTCGACCGCGATCCGTCCGCCGAGGCTGCTCACCATCTCCCGCACGAGGGCGAGGCCGAGCCCGATCCCCGGCGTGTGCTTGCGGGCGATGGCCTCGAGCTGCTCGAACGGCTCGAAGATCCGCGCCTGGTCTACCGGCGCGATGCCGCGGCCCGTGTCGCGGACGGAGATCCGGTGCTCTCCGCCCGCGACCTCGATGGACACCAGGATCGACCCGGCGTCCGTGAACTTGATCGCGTTCGAGACGAGGTTCAGGAGCACGAGCCGGAGCAGCCGCTCGTCCGTCTCGAGGTGCGGGACGGTGCCGGGCGACGGCGCGCTGACGGCGAGCCCCTTCGCCTGCGCGTGCGCGCGCAGCTCCTCGAGCGCCTCCCCCGCCACGCGGGCCGGGTCGAGCACCTCCGGCTCGAGCGTCACGCGGCCGGACTCCATCCGGGCGAACTCGAGGAGCGACTCGACGAGCCCGGTGAGGCGCTGCGTCGCCGAGCGCATCCGCGCCACCGCGTCGCGGTGCCCGGGCGAGAGCTCGGCCGCGTCGCGGCGGAGCCGGTCCACCTGGAGCAGGACCGCCGCGAGGGGCGTCCGCAGCTCGTGCGACACGAGGCGCAGCAGGCTCGTCTTCTGCGCGCTGGCCCGGTCGGCCTGCTCCCGCGCGAAGCGCATCGCGTCGAGCGCGGTCTCGAGCTCGCGCTTGCGGCGCCCGAGCTCGCCGGCGAGCCGCTCCACGTCCTCGGCCTGGTCCTCGAGCTCCTCCTGGAGGAGCTCGCGCGCGCGCCGCATCGGCGTCACGTCGCGCCCCTCCGCGAGGATGATCGCGACCGCGCCGGTCGCGTCCCGCAGCGGGCGAAGCGAGACGTCGAGCGCGACCGGCTGCGAGGCGGCGACGGTGAGATCCACCTCGCAGCGGACGAACTCGCCGCCTCCCGCGCCGCGGAGCGCGTCGCGCATCTGCTCGCGCGCGCTCGGCGTCGAGAAGACCGGCGCCTCCCAGAACGGCCGCCCGGCGAGCGCGTCGAGCGGGACGCCCCCCGCCCGGATCGTCGGGACGTTCGCGTCGAGCAACGTGCCGTCCGGCCGGAGCACGGCGACGAGCTCGTACATCTCGTCGACCGCGATCCGCGCGAGGAGCTCGCGCACGTGGGGCGGGACGGGGCGGCCGCGCCCCGCGGGATCGAGCCGCGCGAGGGCGCGGACCAGCGCCTCGACCGCCGACGGGTCCGCGGGGTGGCTGGGGGGTGTGAGGGGCATCGTCTCGCCGCGCGGGGCGGCCGGCTCGCGCCCACTTCTGCCCCCGCTCCGGGCGCCTGACAAGCGCCCCGGGCCGCCCGGAAGGGTGCGCCCCCCGGACGGAGCCTCGCGCGGGATCGCGCGGCGGCGCCGCCGCGGGCGGCGTCAGGCCGTCACCCACTCGCGCAGGACCTCGTCGATCTGCGCCTCCGACAGCTCGCCCTTGTCCGCGAGCTCCTTGATCCGCTTCGTGATCGCCTTGAGCTCGGACTCGCCGAAGGTGATCCCCATCTCGCGGGCGCGATACGCGATCGCGTGGCGGCCGGTGAGGCGGCTCCCGAGGATGAGCCGCCGCGTGAGCCCGAACGCCTCGGGGGGGATGATCTCGTAGGAGCCGGGGTTCGACATCATCGACTTGAGGTGCATGCCCGCCTTGTGGGAGTAGGCGGTCTCGCCGGTCACGAAGTTGTTGAACGGGATCTCGATGCCCGTCACGCGCGCGACGAGCCGCTCGAGCTCCCGCAGCTGGCCGAGCCGGTAGCGCTCCGCGACGGCCTGCGGCTCGAGGGCGAACATCCGCGCGACGAAGCCGCCGAGCGAGGTGATCCCGACGCGCTCGCCGATCCCGAGGACGGACACGTCCACGTGGGTCGCGCCCGCCGAGACCGCCTCGTACGCGTTCGCGACGGCGCACCCGGTGTCGTTGTGGCCGTGGAAGCCGATGTCGCACTTCACCGCGTGCCGGATCTCGCGGAAGAGCGCGTACACCTGGCGCGGCGTCGCGATCCCGACCGTGTCGGCGATGCCGACCCGGTGCACGCCCATCCGCTCGGCGGCCTGGTACACGGCGCGGAGGTCGTCCACCTCCGAGCGGAAGGCGTCCTCGGCCGAGAAGCGCACCTCCAGCCCGGCGGAGAGGGCGAGCTGGATGGGCGGCCCCATGGCGTCGATGATCTGCTGGATCGACTTGCCGTGCGAGGAGTCGCGCAGGATGCGGCTCGTCGCGAAGAGGAGCCCGATCCCGCGCACGCCGGCGTCGAGCGCCGCGCGGACGTCGTCGAGCACGCAGCGCGAGTGGGTGATGACCCGGGCGCCGAGCCCGAGCTTCACGATCTGCGCCGCGTCGCGCTGGGACTGGGGGGAGGCGGCGGGCGAGGTGACCTCGACGTACTCGACGCCGAAGGTGTCGAGCGCGCGGGCGATCTCGAGCTTGTCCTCGGCGCGGAAGTTCGCGCGCGCGAACTGCTCGCCCTCGCGGAGCGTCGTGTCGATGAGCTTCCAGGAGGGCGTGGACATGTCGCGTCAGCGCCCCTCGAACGAGGGCTCGGGCTCGAGGTCGGTGACGAGGCCGCCGGACGTCGGATCGGTCCGGAAGCCGTAGCGGCGCAGGTACTCGGGCTGGAAGTAGCCCGTCTCGACGTGGCGCGCGCCGCGCGCCCGCATCCGCCGGAAGAACTCCTTCATGAGGCCGTCCGCCACTCCCTTGCCCCGGTGCCTGCGCGCGACCACGAGCTTCTCCATGTGGACCCGGTCCGGTCCGGCGGGCCTGTAGAACAGCCCGCCGATCGGCGTCTCCTTCGCGTCGAGGCAGAGCAGGAACTCGTGCTCCGTCGTGAACGTCACGTGGAGGTTCGCGTCGTGGAACATGTGCAGGAGCCGGGCGACCTCGCGCGGCGACACCGGCCCGCGCACCGTGAAGCGGCTGCCCTCCTCGTCGGCGAGCGCGACGACGACCTCGGTGACGTAGTGGCCGCCGTGCGGCATCGAGATGAGCGCGACGTCGTCGGTCGGGGCGAGGTACGGGTACGTCATGCGCGCGAGGAAGTAGTCCTCCTCGGCGGTCGGCGCGACCGCCCCGCGGATGGACGCGACCTGCTCGGCCACGTCGAGCCCGCCCGCCGGGAGGGACCGCGCCCGCGCCATCAGCCGATCGAGCGCCTCGCCGAGCTCCGCCCGGGCGCCCTCGAACACCGTCCGGCGGAAGAAGCGGATGCGGGTGTCCGGCCAGGCCTGCTCGAGCTCCGAGAGCCGGTAGGTGCCCCAGAGCTCGCCGAGCATCTTCCCCCGGGCCTCGGTCGTCGCGGCCGGGTTCACGTCGAGCCAGCGGCGGAAGCGCCGGGCCGCGAACCAGACGCGCTGGGGCGTGAACCCCTCGGCGCGGACCCGCTCGAGGAAGGTCTCGATCGCGACCGCACGCGCCGAGTCCGCCGCCGCCTCGGAGAGCAGGGTGATCCCGCGCTCCGCGCCGAACGCCTCGACGATGGCCGAGAGGTAGATCGCGTCGTCCACCGTGCCGCGCAGCTCCGGGCGCGAGGCCTCGATGCGCGCCACGAAGGCGGACCGGAAGCGTTCGAGCAGCGCGTCGAGCGTCGGGCAGGGCGTGCGGTCCGAGATGGACACGAGGCGCGCGCCGGCGTGGTAGTCGTGCGAGGGGACGATGAACGCCGCGGGCGAGGGCTCGCGGAGGGCGAGCTTGCGCCCGGTCCGGTCCCAGAACCGGGCGTGCCCCTCGAGCGCCGTCCAGACGAAGAACGGCCAGAGGAGCCTCATGCGCGGCGTCTCGCCCTGGCGCACGAGCCGGGCCACCTGCTTCTCGACGGTGTTCCCGGGGATGAACTCCTCGGTGAAGATGCCCCACTCCGCGAAGTACCCGGCGAACTGCTCGACGAGCGGCGGCGGCGCGCCGGCGGCGAGGAGCCAGTTCACCTCCTGCCGCAGCTCGGCGAAGTTCATGTCCTCGGCGACGTTGATGGCGACGTCGAAGACCTCGCGCGAGCGCGTGTGGATGGAGAGCCGGTAGACGCTCTTGCCGTGCTGGCGGCCGAGGAGGCTCACGTTCGCGCCGCCGGGGGGGATGTCGGCGAGCGAGATGAGCACGCCGCCGCCGAGCACGTACACCGAGGCGCGGACGACGGTGGAGTCCTCGAGCGCCTGGAGGAGGTGGTGCGCCGGCGCGGGCGCCACGTTCTCGTCGAAGACGAGGACGTCGCGCCAGCCGTACTCGGCCCCCGTCTGCGGGTCGATCGCGAGCCGCAGGTTCGGCCCCACCCAGTTCGAGAACCCGCGGCGGAGGCGGTCGAGCTCCTCGCCGGCGCGCGCGGAGATCTCCGGGTCGTCGTGGAGGGTGAGGCGCGCGAGCGGGATGCGCACCGGGGCGAAGTAGCCGGGGTGGGCGATCGCGGTCGCCGTGGCGAGCCGCATCGCGCCGACGAGCAGGCGCCGCTCGGAGGCGCTCGCGGGCGGCGCGATGGCGCGGGGCGACGAGAGGTGGGCGATGAGCGCCTGGACCTGGGCGTCCGCGAGGCCGCGCTCGCCGAGGTCCGCGAGATCCTCGTCGCGCAGCGCGAGCGGCCCCATCCGGTCGAGGAACACCCGGAGCGTCTCGAGCGTGTCCGCCGGGTCCTCGTTCGGGAGCAGGGCGCGGAACGCGCGCCGGCGCACGTCCTCGTCCGGCGCCGACGCCGCGCGGCTGAGGAGCGCGCGGCAGAGGGCGACCTGCTCGGGCTGGGCCGTCGCGAGCCCGGCGTGCAGGTGCGAGATGGCGCGCCGCGCCTCGGGTCGCTCCGCCCGGAGGAGCTCGCCGGCCGCGTGGATCGAGTGGAAGGTGGGCTCGCCGCGCTCGACGAGCGCGATGAGCCCCGGGATGCGCTCCGGCGGCGGCGGCGGCCACCAGCGGAAGTCGATGCGGATGTCGCCGGGGCCCTTGCGGCGCCGGGACACGAGCGAGACGAAGGCCTCCTCGCCGAGGAAGACCCGCAGCGCCTCGTTCCCGAGCCACAGCCGCGGGCGGGCCAGCAGCGCGCCGAGGTCGAGCACCGTCCCCTCGGCCGCGTAGGCGAGATCCCCGACGCGCATCGCCCCGGGCGCCTCCTCGACCCGCCCCACCGGCAGGGCGCGGTCGCCGGCGCGGAGCGTCGCCCCGTCGAGCGACACCTCGTGCTGCAGCACGCCGATCTCGCGCAGCACCCAGTTCGGGATGCGCAGGAACGACCCGTCCACGGAGAGCGCGAGGTGCTTCTGCTCGTACATCCTCTCGACGAGCGGCTTCCAGGCGGCCTCGATCTCGGCCCGCTTGAACGTGTGCTTGAGGGTGAGCTCGCCGTGCTCCTGGTCGAGCGCGCGCGGCAGCACCTGGAACGCGACGACCCGCTCGTACGGCGCGAGGAAGCGGTTCGCGCTCGCCACGAGCGACGAGACGAGCTCGCGCACCGCCTCGGGCGACTTGCCCACGATCGAGGGCGAGGCCGGGTTGGGCCAGACGAGCAGCGTGTTGTACTCGCGGTGATCGCCGACGAGGAACGCCTGCGCGACCGCCTCGAAGTCGCGGAACAGGTTCTCGATGCGCTGCGGGGCGATCGTCTGGCCCTGCCGGTTCTTGTAGATCTCCTTCTTCCGCCCGGTGATCTGGAAGTGGCCGGCCGGGCTCACCGAGACGAGGTCGCCGGTGCCGAACCAGCCCTCCGCGTCGAGCCCCTGCTCGCCGGAGGCGGGCTCGAAGTAGCCGGGCGAGACGTAGGCGCCGCGGATGAGGAGCTCGCCGTCGTCGGCCCGGCGGCACTCGATGCCCGGGAGCGGCTTGCCGATCGAGTCGTCCACGTATTCCCCGGGCGGCGTCATCGTGACGCCGCCCGTCGCCTCGGTCATCCCGTAGCCGGAGCACAGCTCGGTGCCGGCGCGGTGGAAGGTCCGGAAGACGACCGGGTCGAGGTACCCGGCGGCGGAGAGGCCGTAGCGGAGCCGGCCGCCGGTGATGGCGCGCAGGTGCGCCACGATCTCGTCGTCCTCCTCGTCGGAGGCCGCCTGCCACGCCGCCGCCTCCTGCAGCTCCATCCACTTCTTGGGGACCGAGATGAAGACGGTCGGCTTCACCTTGCGGAAGTCCTCGAGGAGCGAGCTCTGGGCGGTCGAGCGCGCGAAGACGTACGTCGCGCCCCAGAACAGCGAGCCGCTCAGCTCGAGGTACCGTCCGAAGGTGTGGTAGAGCGGCAGGTAGCAGAGGAAGACGTCGCCCTCGTTCACGTGCGGCAGCGCGAACGCGCGGCAGAACCGCTTCGAGACGACGTTCTCGTGGGTGAAGAGGATCCCCTTCGGCTTGCCGGTCGTGCCCGACGTGTACATCACCGTCGCGACGTCGGTCGCCTTCACGGCCGCGGCCCGCGCCGCGCGGGCGCCGTCGTCGAACTCCGCGCCCTGGCTGACCATCTGGTCGAGGGAGAGCAGCCCGTGCCGGTCGGCGGCCGATCGCGAGAACACCACCACGTCGCGCAGCTCCGGGAGGGCCGCGAGCGACGGGAGCACCTTCGCGAGCTGCTCCTCGTCCTGCGCGAGCAGGATCCGCGCGCCGGAGTGGCGGAGCATGTAGACGATCTGCTCCGCGACCGCGTTCGCGGGCAGCGGGAAGTCGAGCACTCCGTTCGAGAGGCAGGCGAGGTCGCAGAGCGCCGCCTCGAGGCAGTTCTCCGACAGGATCGCGACCTTCGCGTCCGGAGCGCCGTCGGCGAGCGCGAGGAGGCCCCGGGCGATGGCGCGCGTCCGGCGGGCGACGTCCGCGACGGTGAGCTCGCCGCCGTCCTGGCCCAGGACGCGCAGCGCGATGGTCTTGGGATCGGTCTCCTCGCGGGCGCGGAGGATGTCGCCGAACGCGTAGTCGGCCTCGCGGATCACCCGCAGGACGAGCTTCGTCCACGGATCGACGTCGGCCGCGGCGAGCGCGGAGGTGAACCGTCGCCGCCGCACGCCGTCGAGGAGCGCGAACAGCGCCTGCCGCGCGGGCGCCCGCGCCTCCCCGCCGGCCCGCAGCCGGCCGAGGAGGGCCTCGACGAGCGGCGCGACCTCGGGGAGGTCGTCCGGCCGGAGCGCGCCGAGCGCCTCGACGGTGGACTCCCGGTCCGCGGGCGAAGGCACCGCGGCCGCGCCCGCCCACGCCGTCGCGAGCGCGGGGAACGGGGAGTCCTGCTTCGGCTGGAGCATGCGGGGAGAACAAACCACGGAAGGCCGAGCATGTCAGCGGCCTCGCGGGCCGCGCGCGGGCAGCTTCGCTCGCGCCCGCGACGCGCGTCCACGCGCCGGAGCCCGTGAACGTGGACCTGCCCGCGCCCGAGGAGAAGCCGGTCCCGCGCACGGGCGGGCCTGCGCGCCCGCGCACATACCCGCCCCGACAATTGCCGAGCGAGCGAGCGAAACCGAACGTTTATCGATGCGGACGATCCTCCGTTGGGGGCTCCCTCTCGCCGCGGTGCTGGCGGCCCTCGCGTGGGGGGCGTCCGCCCTCGTGAACCGGACGGCGCGGACGTGGTTCGAGCGGGACGTGAGCACGCGCGCTCGGCTCGCCGTCGCCGGGGCGCGGGAGAGCCTCGTGGAGCGGCTCCGCGCGGGCGACAGGCGCCGGCTCGCGGCGATGCTCGACGACCTCGCGCGCGACGACCGGATCATGGGTGCCGCGGTCTGCGCCTCGGACGGGTCCACGGCCGCCGCGACGGGCATCGTTCCGCCGGAGCTCGCGTGCGTGGCCCTCGGGGAGCGGCTCGGCGCGGGCGCGGGCCCGGCCGGCGTCGAGGCGATCGAGGAGGCGGACGGCGGCCCCGTGCACGCGCTCGCGCTGCCGCTGGCGGACGACGAGGGGGCGTACGGCCACGTGGTCGTCGTCCACGATCTCGGCTTCCTCGCCCGGCGCGAGGCCGCGGTGCAGCGCTTCACGCTCGGCGCGTTCGCCCTCGTCGCCCTCCTCGCGTCCGTCGTGACGGTGGTGGTGCGCCGCGCGTCGTGGCGGGACTGGACCGAGGAGCTGAGGCGCCTGCTGCCGCCGGGCGGCGCCGGCGCCTCGCCCCGGCCGGCCCGGAAGCTCTTCCAGCCGCTCCTGTCCGACGTGCACCACCTCGTCGCGGAGCTCGCCGCCGAGCAGACCGGGACCGCCGCCGGGGCGTGGTCGCGCGAGCGGCTCCACCGGACGGTCGCCGAGACGGTGGGGAGCGAAGGGCTCATCGTCGTCGCCAACCGCGAGCCGTACCTGCACGAGCGCGACGCCGACGGCCGGATCCACGTGCGGCACCCCGCGAGCGGCCTCGTCACGGCCCTCGAGCCGGTGATGCGCGCGTGCGGCGGCGTGTGGATCGCGCAGGGCAGCGGCTCCGCGGACCGCGCCGTCGTGGACGGGAACGACCGGGTCCGGGTGCCGCCGGGCGAGGAGTCCTACGCGATCCGGCGCGTCTGGCTCACCGAGCGCGAGGAGCGGGGCTACTACTACGGCTTCTCGAACGAGGGGCTCTGGCCGCTGTGCCACATGGCGCACACCCGGCCGCGCTTCCGCGCCCACGACTACCGCGAGTACGAGCGGGTCAACCGCACGTTCGCGGAGGCGGTCGAGGAGGAGGCCACCGGGCCGGACCCGATCGTCCTGGTGCAGGACTACCACCACGCGCTCGCCCCGCGGCTGATCCGCGAGCGGCTCCCGCGCGCGACGATCGTCGCCTTCTGGCACATCCCCTGGCCGAACGCGGAGCGGTTCGGGATCTGCCCGTGGGCGAAGGATCTGCTCGAGGGGATGCTGGGGGCGAGCGTGGTCGGGTTCCACACCCAGCTCCACTGCAACAACTTCCTCGAGGGCGTGGACCGCGCCCTCGAGGCCCGCATCGACCGCGAGCGGCAGTCGATCGTCGTGCAGGGGCGGGAGGTGCTCGTGCGGGCCTACCCGATCTCCGTCGAGTGGCCGAACGCGCTGGCGCGGCGCTCGCCCCCGGTGGCGGAGTGCCGCCGCGCCGTCCGAGAGCGGCTCGGGCTCGGCGCGGACGCGCTCCTCGGCGTCGGGGTGGACCGGCTCGACTACACGAAGGGCATCGAGGAGCGGCTCCTGGCCGTCGAGCGGCTGCTGGAGCGCTTCCCGCGCCTCCGGCGCCGGTTCACCTTCGCCCAGGTCGCGGCCCCGAGCCGGACGCTCATCCCCGAGTACCAGGAGCTCGGGGCGCGCGTCGAGGCGCTCGCCGCGAGGCTGAACGAGCGGTTCGGCGACGCCCGCTGGCGGCCGATCGTCCTGCTCCGCGAGCACCACGAGCCGGCGCGCATCTTCGAGATCCTGCGCGCGGCGGACCTCTGCTACGTGTCGTCGCTCCACGACGGCATGAACCTCGTCGCGAAGGAGTTCGTGGCCGCGCGCGACGACGAGCGCGGCGTGCTGGTGCTGTCGCGCTTCACGGGCGCGGCGCACGAGCTGACCGAGGCCCTCCTCGTGAACCCGTACGACCTCGAGGAGTCCGCGAGCGCGCTCGCCGCCGCCCTCGCGATGCCCCAGGCGGAGCAGCGGGAGCGCATGCGGGCGATGCGCGCGTTCGTCGCCGGGATGAACGTGTACCGCTGGGCGGGGCGGATGCTGACGGACGCCGCCCGGCTGCGCCAGCGGGACCGACTCTCGGTCCATCTCGGCCCGGGGCCGGGGCCGTCCGAGCCGGCGGCGGGAGCGCGCGCGCTCGCGCGGCGCGCCTCGGCGCCCGCGAGCGGGACGTGGGGGGCCCGGTAGGGCGCCCGGCGGGGCCGCC
>DASVZX010000427.1:0-9121 GCA_036391435.1 Anaeromyxobacter sp.
CTGCCGGGAGCGGCGCATCCGGTCCTGCGCGAGCGCCTCGACGCGCGAGGCGAGGCTCGGGTCGTAGCACTCGACGTCGAGCTCGAAGTTGAGCCGGAGGCTGCGCGGGTCCCAGTTCGCCGAGCCGATGAGCGACCAGACGCCGTCCACCACGACGAGCTTCGAGTGATCGAACGGGGGCGGCGAGAGCCACACCCGGCAGCCGCGCTCGATCACCTGCCACAGGCCGGCGGTCTGCGCCCACTGCACGAGGGGGAGGTTCCCGCGCTCGGGCAGCACCACGTCCACCTCCACGCCGCGCATCACCGCGACGTCGAGCGCCGTGACGAGGCCGGCGTCGGGGAGGAAGTAGGGCGTCACGATCGTCACGCGCTCGCGGGCGGTCGCCAGCGCGCCGAGCAGCATCCAGCGGATCGCCTCGAAGTCCTCGTCCGGCCCGTCCGTGATGCCGCGCGCGAGGACGTCGCCGGCGCGCTGGAGCGGCGGGAAGAACGCGGGACCCTCGAGCGTCTCGCCGGTCGTGAAGAGCCAGTCCTCGGCGAAGGCGGACTGGAGGTGCTCGACGACCGGCCCCTCGACGCGGGCGTGGAGGTCCATGAAGGGCGGGTGGCCGTCGAGGGAGAGGAAGTCGTCCCGGATGTTCATCCCCCCCGTGAAGCCGAGCTTGCCGTCGACGACGAGCACCTTGCGGTGGTTGCGCAGGTTCAGGAACGGGAGCCACGCGGGCGTGAGCCGCGGCAGGAAGAGCTCGGTCCGGATGCCGAGGCGCCGCAGGCGCCGGTGGGCCGCGGGCCAGCGGTAGCGCGCGCCGACCGCGTCGATGAGGACCTTCACCTTCGCGCCGCGCTGGTGCGCGCCCGCGAGCGCGGCGGCGATGGCGTCGCCCGCCACGCCGGGGTCGAAGATGTAGGTGCAGAGCGTCACCGAGCGCTCCGCGCGCTCGATCGCCGCGCGCATCTCGCCGTAGGCCCGCGCGCCGCCCTCGAGCGGCAGGACGGAGTTGCCGGCGACGAGCGGCCGGCGCACCGCCCCGTCGGCGAGCGCGACGAGCGAGCGCAGGTGCTCCGCCTCGGGCGGGAGCGGCGGCGGCGGGGGCCGCTCCGCGTCGGGGATCCGGGCGCGCACCGCGGGGAGCCGCAGCGCCTGCGCCCGGCGGCGGATCCGGTTCACGCCGAGGACGAAGTAAGCCCCCGCCCCGAGCACGGGCGCGAGCCAGATGAACCCCACCCACCCGAGCGCCGCGCGCACGTCGCGCTTGTGGAGCACGACGTGACCGGTCGCGACGAGCGCGACCCCGATCGAGAGGGCGGCGGCGACGACGGTCCAGACGTCCCGGAGCACGCTCCTGTGAGTGAATCAGAGGGCACGGGCGGAGTCGAGCGCGGCGTGGCCGGCCGCCCCGGCGGCCGGGCGGCCGACGCCGACGCCAACGCCAACGCGGCCCTGCGCTCAGCGGGCGCGCTCGGCCGTGCGCGCGACCGCGGCGCGCAGCGCCTCGGGCTCGACGGGCTTCTCCAGCCACGGGAAGCCCCCGCGCTCGAGGAATGCGCGCGAGCGCTCGGTGCACGCTCCGCCGGTGACGAAGATCAGGCGGGGGGCGACGTCGGGGGCCTCGCGGGCGGCCCACTCGGCGAGGTCCATCCCCGTCATCCCGGGCATGAGGAGGTCGCAGATGATCACGTCCCAGCGCCTGCCCGCCGCCAGGAGGCGAAGCGCCTCCGCCGCCGAGGTGAGCGCCTCGACCTCGTGATCCCGCCCGAGCACCCGGGCGTACGCGCGCGCGAGGAGCGACTCGTCGTCGACGACGAGCACGCGGCGCCGCGCGGGCGCCGGCGCGGGCGGCGGCGGCGAGGGGGAGGTCGAGCCGTCCTCCGCGGCCGGCAGCTCCACCCGGAAGCGCGTGCCGCGGCCCGGCTCGCTGTGGACCTCGATGCTCCCACCCGCGGCCGTGACGATGCCGTGGCAGATGGCGAGGCCCAGGCCGGTCCCGGCCCCGACGTCCTTGGTCGTGAAGAACGGGTCGAAGATCCGCGCCACGACCGCCGGCGCCATCCCCCGTCCCGTGTCGGAGACCTCGATGACGACGCGCCCCTCCCCGGCGCGGGCGGTCACGCGGACCTCGTGCGCGTCGGGGTTCCCCTCCGGAGTGGCCTGCGCCGCGTTCACGAGGAGGTTCAGCACGACCTGGCCGAGCTCGTGGGGGCCCGCGATCACCGGGGGGAGGGCCGCCGGGAGGTCCAGCACGAGCCGTGCGCGCGGACCCACCTGTCCCTTCGCGATCCCGGCGGCCGCCTCGATCTCGGCGCGGACGTCCACGCGTCCCCGCTGCTCGGCGCGCGCGGGCCCCGCCACGCGGCGCAGCGCCTGGACGATGTCGCGGACGCGCTGTGCGCCGTCGATCGCCTCGGCGACGGCCTGCTTCAGCTCGGCGGCGCGCGGGAGTGGGTGGGCGGCATCCCCCGCGGCGGCGTCGAGCCGCTCCGCGATGAAGCCGAGGTTGGAGGTGACGAAGGAGAGCGGGTTGTTGATCTCGTGCGCGACTCCGGCGGCGAGCGTCCCGACGCTGGCGAGCCGCCCGGCGGTCTCGAGGCGCGCCTGGAGCGACCGGCGCTCGGTGACGTCGGTCGCGGTGCCGGCCATGCGCTGCGGCCGGCCGCCCGCCCGGGCGACCACCTTCCCGCGCGAGAGGACCCAGCGCCAGCTCCCGTCGCTGGCGCGGACGCGGTGCTCGAGCTGGAAGCGGTCGCTCCGGCCCGCGAGGTGCTCGTCCAGGGCACGGCGCAAGGCCGGCCAGTCCTCCGGGTGCGTGACCGCCCGGAGCGTCTCGAGGTCGCCCCGTTGCTCGGCGGGAGGACGCCCGAGGAACGTGGCCCAGCGCGCGCTGTGGACGAGGGTGCCGCTCGCGATGTCCCAGTCCCAGAACGCGTCGTGGCTCCCCTCGAGGACGAGGGAGAGCCTGCGCTCGCTCTCGCGCAGCGCGTCCTCCGCCCGCTCGCGCTCGACGATGTTCTCGAGCAACCGGTCCACCTCGCGGTCGAGGACGCCCGGGCCGAGCAGCTCGCCGGGGGGCACGTAGTAGAAGTTCCGGCACACGCGGTTCCCGACGACGACGAGCGGATGGGTCCGGATGACGTCGCGGATCACCTCGGGGGAGAAGCGGGACCGGTCGTACTGGCAGACGGCGGTGACCGGCGTGCTCGGGATCCGCTCGTTGACCTTGCGCTCGTACTCGAGGATCCGGTCCGCGCCCGGATCGCCGCGGAGCGCCCAGGCCATCTCGCCGGCGATCCGCAGCGCGCGGTAGCCGTCGCTCGCCGCCTGGTGGCCGGCGCCGGCCGCGAAGTCGAGCACCGCGTCGGGCTCGAAGCGTCCGGGGGCGAGGTAGATCTGCCGGTACCCCGCCACGAGGAGCGCACCTCGCTCGACCGCCTCGTCCACGGGGACGCCGCCCGCGCGCATCGCGTCGGACGCCGCCGCGGCCGTGTCCCCGTCCGCGACGTAGACGCAGCGATCGCCGTGCTCGAGCCCCTGCCGGAGGAAGGGGATCATCGTCCGGAGCTGCTCCCCGCGCGTCTCGTAGATGAGGCAGAGGTGATCGTGCGGACCGAGATCGCCGAGGCGGTCCTCGACGTTCGCGGGGAGCTCGGGCGTGCGCGCGGCCATCCAGAGAAAGATGCAGGAGCCGTTCGCCCGGCTCAAGAGACCGCGCGTCTCGAATCATGGCGGGTCGGACGGACCCTGCGCGTTCGGGTGCGGCTGGCCCTTTCAGGGGCAGCCGGCCGGCGCGGATCCCGGCAGCGGCTCAGCGCGCCGTCGCCGTCGCCGTCGCCGCGACCGGCACCGGCTCGGGCGCCACCTTGCCGAGCACCGCCGCGAGCTGCACGTCGGCGAGGGTCTCCTTCTCGAGGAGCTGCCTCGCGCTCTCGTCGAGCAGCTGGCGGTTCCGCGAGAGGACGCCGCGGGCGCGGTCGAACTGCGCCGAGACGATCTCGCGCACCGCGACGTCGATCTCGCGGGCGGTGTCCTCGCCGTAGAGCCGCCGGGGGCCCATCGGATTGAGGAAGGCGTTCGGCTCGGACTCGTAGGTCACCGGCCCGAGCTTCCCGCTCATGCCGAAGCGGGTCACCATGTTCCGGGCGATGTCGGTCGCCTTCGAGAGGTCGTCGGCGGCGCCGGTCGAGAGGTGCCCGAAGACGAGGTGCTCGGCGGCGCGGCCGCCGAGGAGCACCGCCATCTTGTTCTCGAGCTCCTCGCGCGTCATGAGGTAGCGGTCCTCGGTCGGCCGCTGGATGGTGTAGCCGAGCGCGCCCACGCCGCGCGGGATGATCGAGATCTTGTGGACCGGGTCGCAGCCCGGGAGCGCGGAGGCGACGATGGCGTGCCCCATCTCGTGGTGCGCCACGATCTCGCGCTCGCGCGGGTTCAGGAGCCGGTTCTTCTTCTCGAGGCCGGCGACGATCCGCTCGATGGCGACGTTGAAGTCGTCCATCCGGATCTCCTCGGCCCCGCGGCGGGTCGCGACGAGGGCGGCCTCGTTCACGAGGTTCGCGAGGTCCGCGCCGGTGAAGCCCGGGGTGAGCGCCGCCACCTGCTCGAGGCTCACCTCGGCGGCGAGCTTCACCTTGCGGCTGTGCACCTCGAGGATCTGCTTGCGGCCGACGCGGTCCGGCCGGTCGACGAGCACCTGCCGGTCGAAGCGCCCGGCGCGCAGCAGCGCCGGATCGAGGATCTCCGGCCGGTTCGTCGCGGCGATCAGCACGATCCCCGAGGACGGGTCGAACCCGTCGAGCTCGACGAGGAGCTGGTTCAGCGTCTGCTCCTTCTCGTCGTGGCCGCCGCCGAAGCCGCCCATCGAGGCCCGCGCGCGCCCGAGCGCGTCGAGCTCGTCGATGAAGATGATGGCGGGCGCCTTGGCGCGGGCCTGCTCGAAGAGGTCGCGCACGCGCGCGGCGCCGACGCCGACGAACATCTCCACGAACTCCGAGCCGGAGATGGAGAAGAAGGGCACGCCCGCCTCGCCCGCGACCGCCTTCGCGAGGAGCGTCTTGCCGGTGCCGGGCGGTCCGACGAGGAGGACGCCCTTCGGCATCCGGGCGCCGAGCTTGCCGTAGGACTTCGGGTCCTTCAGGAACTGGACGATCTCCTTCAGCTCGTCCTTCGCCTCGTCGACGCCGGCGACGTCGGCGAAGGTCACCTTGGTGTCCGTCTCGACGTAGACCTTGGCCTTCGACTTCCCGATCGACATGAGGCCGCCGCCCGGCCCGCCGAGCTGCTTCGACATGCGGCGGCCGAGGAACATCCAGACGCCGGCGAAGAGCGCGATGGGGACGAGCCAGGAGAGGACGAGCGGGATGATCGTGTTCTGGAACTGCCCCGCGTACTCGACCCCGTGCGCGTCGAGCTCCTTCGCGAGGTCCTGCTCGACGCGCGTCGTGACGAAGCGCTTCTTGCCCGCGACCTCCTGCTTGTACTCGCCGGAGATCCGGTCGGCCGCCACCTCGACGCGGGCGACCTTGTCCTCGCGCACGAGCTTCTGGAACTCGCTGTAGGGGATGGTCGCGACCGCCTGGGAGCGGATGTACCAGTCCTGCAGGGCGAGCACGCCGAGGGCGGCGATGAGGACGTAGGCGAGGTTGAACCCGGTCTTCTTCACGTTCGGGGGCGTCTTGGGCGGCACGGATCAGACGTAACCACGGAAACCCCGATGACAAATGCGAAAATGCCGCAGGAATCCCGAGGAGATCCCGGACTGCGCGGGCCCCGGATGGAGGGGGCGGTTCCGGTTAGACTCCTCCCCACATGGCCCGCATCCTCGTCGCCGACGATCACGACGCCGTCCGGGAGGGGATGATCCTCTCCTTGACGCGCCTCGGCCACGAGGTCCAGGGCGTGAAGGGGGGCGCCGAGGCCATCGCCGCCTACCGCAAGCGCCCCGCCGACGTGGTGGTCACCGACCTCCGGATGGTGCCGGTCGACGGCATCGAGGTCGTGAGGCGGCTGCGCGAGGCGGACCCGGAGGCGACCGTCCTCGTCGTGTCGGCGCACGGCACGATCGCGCTCGCCGTGGACGCGATGCGCGAGGGCGCCATCGACTTCATCGAGAAGCCGTTTCCCCCCGAGGTGCTGCGCGCGCGCGTCGAGAAGGCGATCGAGATCGCGCGCGAGCGGCGCGGCGCCCGCACCGCCCGCGCGCGCGCCGAGGCGCTCGAGGAGGACCTCGAGCGCGCGCACGACCCCCACGGCCTCGTCGGCAGCTCGGAGCCGATGCGCCGGGTGCTCGAGCAGATCCGCAAGGTGGCGCCGGCCGACGCGACCGTGCTCGTGCTCGGCGAGTCAGGCACCGGCAAGGAGCTCGTCGCGCGGGCGCTGCACGACGCGTCCGGCCGCCGCGACGGGCCGTTCGTCTCGATCTCCTGCGCCGCGATCCCCGAGGGCCTGCTCGAGTCCGAGCTGTTCGGCCACGAGCGCGGCGCCTTCACCGGCGCGATCCGCCGCAAGCTCGGGCGCTTCGAGCTCGCGCACGACGGGACCCTCTTCCTCGACGAGATCGGCGAGATCCCCGCGTCCACGCAGGTGAAGCTCCTGCGGGTCCTCCAGGAGCGGCGCTTCGAGCGGGTCGGCGGCGAGGAGACCGTCGAGGTGAACGTGCGCGTCGTCTCGGCGACGAACCGCGACCTCGCCGCCATGGTGCGCGAGGGCCGCTTCCGCGAGGACCTCTTCTACCGGCTCGACGTCGTGGAGATCCCGCTCCCGCCGCTCCGCGAGCGCGAGGGCGACGTGGAGGAGCTCGCGCGCTGGTTCGTCCGCCGCGCCGCGCCGCGGCTCGGCCGCGCGGTGCGGGACTTCGCGCCCGAGGCGCTCGAGCTGCTCCGCCGCTACCGCTGGCCGGGGAACGTGCGCGAGCTCGAGAACGTCGTCGAGCAGGCGCTCGTGTTCGCGGAGGGCGACGTGGTCCGGCCGCAGGACCTGCCCGAGGGCCTGCGGCGGCCGCAGGCCCAGGCCGCCCTGCCCGTGCCCGCGGGCGACCGGAGCCTCACCGAGATCCTCGAGGACCTGGAGCGCCAGCTCATCCTCGGCGCGTACGAGCGGGCGCGGGGCGTCAAGGCCGAGACGGCGCGCCTCCTCGGCATCAAGCCGTCCGCGCTCTACTACAAGCTCGAGAAGTACGGGATCGTGAAGCCGGGCGAGAAGCCGGAGGACGCGCCGTGATCCCGCTCGCGCTCGCCGCGCTCCTCGCGGCGGGCCCGCCGCCCTTCGCCTGCCCCGCCGGCGCCGAGCGCCGCGGGGCGGCGCCGCCCGAGGGGTTCGAGGAGTGGTGCGAGGCGAAGGATCCCGCCGGCGGACCGCCGCGCCGCGAGGGGCCGTCGCGGACGTACTACGACGACGGCGCGCTGTGGGTCGAGGCGGCCTGGCGCGCCGGGCAGCGCCACGGCCGGTTCGTCGAGTGGCACCGGAACGGCGCGAAGGCGCGCGAGGGCGAGTACACCGACGGTCGCAGGTCGGGCCGCTGGACGACGTGGCGGGAGTCGGGGCTCGTCGAGGAGGAGGCCGAGTTCCGGGACGGCGTCCCGCACGGCCGCTTCGTCTCCTACTGGCCGACGGGGAAGCCGCGCACCGAGGGGCGGCACTGCGGCGGGGCGCAGTGCGGCACGTGGCGCACCTTCGACGACGCGGGCCGGGAGCTCGGGGCGATCGACTACGGCGAGCAGTCGCTCGGGCCTTGAGGGCGGGGGACGCTCGCTCCGCTCCGCGGAGCTCGCGGCGTCGAATTTTCGAGGTTCTGCCCGCAGTTTTGCTTGGGGGGCCGCGGCGCGGTGCGGCAAGTGCCCGTTCCGGCGCGCCCCCTGCACGGCACGGCGGTTGCTCACCCACCGCCCGATGATCCGCGCAGTGTGCCTCGCCCTCGCCCTCGCCGGTCCGCCCGGCGGGGCGGACGCCGACGTGGACGCGCGCGCCGAGCTCGACGCCTGCGCCGCGCGGATCGAGGAGCTGAAGGCCCGCCGCCGCGCGGGACAGGCCGCCGAGCGGGAACTGGAGCGGCTCTTGGTGCGCGCGCAGGAGCTCGCGATCGAGCTCGAGCGGACCCGCGCCGAGCTGCCGGTGGCCCCGCCCTCGGCGACGTCGCCCTCGCCCGAGGAGCTGCGCGAGCGCGCCGACGCCGCCCGAGACGAGGCGGACCGGCTCTCCGCCGAGATCGCGGAGCTCGACGTGAAGCTCGGCGACGCGCGCCGGAACTCGGACTCCGCCACGGCCGGCGCGGCGCTCGGGATCGCGCCCGCGTCCCCGTCCGCGCTCGCCCGCATCCGCGAGCTGCAGCTGCGGCGCCACGCGCTCGCCGAGCGGCGCGCGGCGGCCGAGAGCGACGCGGCGAGGCTCGAGGCGGAGGCGCGGGCGGCCGACTCGGTTCGCTGAGCCGCCGCGCGACGCCGGGCTACGACGTCTTGCCCGGCGACCGGCGCTGCCCGTCGGCCTCCATGAGCGCGTCGAACGCCGCCGACGGGACCGGCACGGCGAGCCAGCTCGCGACGAGCACGCCGTCGCCGATGTCGATCTGCTGCTCGACGCCGGGGGTGAGCGACAGCCGCCCGCGCTGCGACAGCGCGCGCTCGGGGACGTAGAGGGCGTAGGCGAGGGTGATCTCGCCGGACGGCTCGCGCGTCGCCTGGACGCGGAACGCGAGCCGCACCGCGTCCGGATCGCCCGGATCGTGGAGGACGAGCTCGGTGGGCTTCCCGGCCGCCGCGATCACGCGCGGGCGGGCGATCACCTCGCCGTCGGGGCCGGAGAGCTCGAGCACGACGAGGTGCCCCGCCGCGCCGATCTCCCGCTCGGCCCGCACCCGCTCGAGCGCGGCGTGCGTGCGGACCGCCACCTCGGCGGAGCCGCTCCCCACGAGGAACGCGGAGACGATGAGCAGAGCGACCTTGCTCCTGCGGCGGAGGCGCACCAGCATGCCCCGGCCGAGGCTGCAACCCACGTGCCCCGCCGGGCTCGCGGGAATCCGCGCGCTTGGCTGGTTGTTCCGCTCGCTCCGCGTCGCTTTCCCGATGCACCCGCTCGGAAATCCGTGGCCGGGCAGACACATCTCTAGGCGGCCGACCAGGCGCCTCCCCGCTCGCGC
>DASVZX010000428.1:0-24324 GCA_036391435.1 Anaeromyxobacter sp.
CGGACGTGAGCCGCTGCAGCTCGTCGTACCCGTATCGCTCCTCGACCTGTGCGCCCGCGACGTTCTTCGTCTGGATGGACAGGTTCAGGAAGCGGTCGTAGCGGTACTCGCCCTGGCGCACGAGCGTCGACGGCCCGCCTGCCGGGCACGAGACGAGATCGCGCGTCGCGGTGAGCAGCCGCGCGACCCCCGTCGAGGGATCGTATTCCGCGTCCTCGGCGATGCACCTGCCGAGAAGTTGGTCCACGATCTGTCCCCGCTCTGACATGGCGGTCACTTGACGGTAGCGCGTCCCCTCCGTGTAATCCGCATTCAGCGCGACCTCACCGAGTTGGTACCCGCGCCCGTCGTACTTGAGCGCGACGAGCTCGCCTGTTCCACCCGCCATGTTCGTCGGGTAGCGGACCGCCTTGACCCGACCGTACCGAGTATCGTACCCGTACTCGGTCACGAGGTTCAGCGTGCCGCTCGATTGCGTGTCGACCGACGGGATCAGCGTCGTCACCCGGATCGGGCGCTGGAGCGAGTCGTACGCGTAGTCGCGCTCGTACGAGTTCGAATCCTTCTCCGAGCCGAGCAGCCCGACCCCACCCGGGAGATCGTACGTCCACTGCGCCCACGCGCCCGTCGAGACGCCGTTCTTCGACATCGAGCGCCTCGTCAGGCCGTCGTTTCGTGCGAGAAGATCTCTCTCTTTGTCTCCGTATCGATGTCGTAGAACTGGACCTTGTACGAGTAGTCCGCGACCGCCATGCCCGTGAACGCCTTCGACGTCGCCGTCGATAGCATCTTCGTCTTCGTCCACGCGCCCGCGTTGACGCTTTGTGCGAGGTACATCGTCTGGCCGGCGGCCGGCCGATCCGTCCAGCTCACGGTGTAGTTGCCGTCGTAGCTCGGCGACGGCGCGATCGACACCGTCGCGGATGCGACGAGCGGAACGAGCGCGGCGAGAACGGACGCGATCCCAGCGAACGCTGCGGACCAGCGACGCGAACGACGAGCGGACATTGTGACCCCCGGTCGCGCGTGGGCCCGGATCGTCGGCCCACACTTGGCGGCGCAGCGTACAGATCGTGAAGCGCACCAGGAACCACCTTTGGTAAACTCATCGCACCCTGAGGTGGCGGGCCGGTAATTCTCCGCGACGCTTGAAGGGGTTACCCCCCCCCTGCGACTTGTTGCCGCATGCTTTGTTGCTGGCACGCGCTCGGGTCACTTCAGCGCGCCGAGACCTTCGCGTTCGTCAGGTTCGCTGCCCGGGACCCCACCGCCGTCGCATATCGAGGCGCAGCGAGTTCCCCACCACGAACACCGATGAGCACGCCATCGCGGCGGCGGCGACGATCGGGTGGAGGACGCCCGCCATCGCGAGCGGGATCGCGATCGCGTTGTAGAAGAAGGCCCAGAAGACGTTCTGGCGGATCACGGCGTACGCGCCGCGCGAGCGGCGCACGAGCTCGGGGAGGAGCCGCAGATCCTCGCGGACGAGCACCGCGTCGGCGCTCTCCAGCGTGACGTCCGTCCCGCGCCCCATCGCGACGCCGACGTCGGCCTGCGTCAGGGCGGGGGCGTCGTTGACGCCGTCTCCCACGAAGAGGACGCGCCTGCCCGCGGCCTGGAGCCGGGCGACGACCTCGCGCTTGCCGGTCGGGCTCGCCTCGGAGATCGCCTCGACCGCGAGCCGGCCGGCGACCGCGGCGGTCGTGACGCGGCCGTCGCCGCTCACGATCGAGACGCGGAGGCCCGCCGCCCGCAGCGCGGCGATCGCCTCCGCCGCCTCGTCGCGGACCGGATCGGCGACCGCGAGGAGCGCTGCGACCGCGCCGCCCACGGCGAGGAGCGCGACCGTGTCGCCGCCGGACTCGAGCGCCTCGGCCCGGGCGGCGAGGTCGGGAGGGATCGCGATCCCGTGATCGGCGAGGAGCGCGCGGTTGCCGAGGACGATCTCCCACGGGTTCGGAGCCGGGGTCGCGGTCGGGGCCGCGCTCGCGGCGGTCACCGTCGCCGTCACACCCCGCCCCGCGATCGCCCGGAACCCCTCCACCTCGAACGGGCCGACGTCCGGGAGCGCCCGCGCGGCCTCCACGATCGCCCTCGCGACGTGGTGCTCGCTCCGCCGCTCGACCGCGGCCGCGAGGGCGAGGGCGCCGTCGCGGGAGAGCCCCGGCGCGACCGGCACGACCGCGGACAACGCCGGCCGCCCGCGCGTCGCGGTCCCGGTCTTGTCGAGGAGGACGTCCGTGACCCGCGCCGCCCGCTCGAGGACGTCGCCGCCCCTGAGGAGGAGCCCGCGAGCGGTCGCCGCGCCGGTCGCCACCAGGACGGCGATCGGCGTCGCGAGGCCGAGCGCGCAGGGGCAGGCGATCACGACGACCGAGATCCCGGTCATGAGCGCGCGCTCGAGCGTGGCGCCGCGCGCGAGCCAGGTGACGAGCGTCCCGGCGGCGAGGACGAGCATGGCCGGGACGAACACGCCGACGACCCGGTCCGCCACCGCCTGGATCCGCGGCTTCGCGGCCTGCGCCTCCTCGACGGCGCGGACGATCCCGGCGAGCACGGTGTCCTTCCCGACCCGCGTCACCCGGACGGCGAGCGCGCCGTGGAGGTTCACGGTCCCGCCGATCACCGGCGCCCCCGGCGCCTTGGCGACCCGGCGCGCCTCGCCGGTCACGAGCGACTCGTCGACCTCCGAGGCGCCCTCGACGACCGCGCCGTCGAGCGGCACGCGCTCGCCGGGGTGGACCTCCACGAGATCGCCGACCGCGAGCTCGCCGACGGGGACCGCGCGCCGCTCCTCGCGCCCGTCCGCGTGGCGCACGAGGCGGCGCGCCTCGCGGGGGGCGAGCCGGGCGAGCCGCGCGACCGCCTCCGACGCCCTCCCCCTCGCGGCCGCCTCGAGGTAGCGCCCGACGAGGACGAGCGTCGGGATCGTCACGGCCGTGTCGAAGTAGACCTCCCCGCCGCGCCACATCTGCCAGGCGCTGTAGGCGAGGGCGGCGCCCGAGCCGATCGCCACGAGCGCGTCCATGTCGAACCGGAAGCGCCGCAGGCCGCGCGCCGTCGAGCGGAGGAAGGGCCACCCCGAGTACAGGTACACGGGGAGCGCGAGCCCGAGCGAGATCCACTCCATGAGCCGCCGCGTGGCCGCGTCGATCCCCTGGAAGTACCCGGCGTACAGGGCCGCCTGGTAGATCATGAGCTGCGAGGCGAGGAAGGCCGCCGTCCCGAGCCGGACGAGGAGGTCCCGCTGCTCCGCGCGCCGCGCCGCCGCCTGCTGCGTGTCGGACCACGGCCGCGGCTCGTACCCCGCCGCGCGGATGCGCCCGAGCACGCGCGCGAGGTCGGCCCGGGCGGGATCCCAGCGGATCCGCGCCCGATGCGTCGCGTAGTTCACGCGCGCGAGCCGGACGCCGGGCGTCCGCTGGAGGACGCGCTCGTTCAGCCACACGCAGGACGCGCAGCGGATGCCGTCGACGTACACCTCGATCTCGTCCTCGCCCTCGCCGTGGCGCACGGCGTCGCGGAAGGCGGCGAGATCCGGCGCGGCCGCCGCCTCGCCCGCGGGCGCGCCGGGGCCGTCCCAGCGGCGCGTCTCGTAGTAGGCGCCGAGCCCCTCCTCCTGCACGAGCCGGAAGACGCCCCGGCACCCGTTGCAGCAGAAGACGCGCTCCGCGCCCGCGATCGTCTCGCGCACCGCCTCGCGCGCGGGGAACTCGACGAGGCAGTGGTCGCAGCGGAGGGTCGCCCGCGCCGCCGCGGCGTCGGAGGTCACGGCGCGAGCACCCCCGCCCCGCGCAGCACGAGCACGACGCCGAGCGCGGCGACGAGGACGCCACCGGCCCGGACGAGGACGCCCCGCACGCGCGCGCCGATCGCCGCCCCGGCCGCGCCGATCGCGAGGAGCGCCGGGAGCGTGCCGAGCCCGAACGCGAGCGCGAGGAGGAGCCCCTCGGGCGCGCTGCCCGTCCCGGCCGCGCCGAGGAACACGGTCCAGGAGAGGCCGCACGGGAGGAGGCCGAGCGCGAGGCCGGTCGGGTAGAGCCGGCCGGGGCCGCCGCCCTCCAGGATCCCGCGCACGAGCGCGATCACCTTCGCCGACGCGCGCGCCTCGAGCCGCTTCAGCGCGGTGGAGAGCCCCGCCGTGCCGAGGCCGAGCAGCACCATGAGGACGCCCGCGAGCACCGCCACGAGCTGCTGCGCGCCGGCGAGCCGCCCGGCGACGTTCACGAAGGAGCCGGTGAGCCCCATCGCCGCGCCCACGGCCGCGTACGTCGTGATCCGCCCGGCGTGGTACGCGACCTGGCCGAGGAGCGCCCGGCGGGCGCCGAGCGGCGCGGCGGCGAGCCCGAAGGAGCCGACGAGCGGCCCGCACATGCCCGCGCAGTGGCCGAAGCTCCCGGCGAGCCCCGTCGCGAAGGCCACGGCGACCGCGCTCGTCACCGGGCGTCCTCCGGGAGCGTGAGCGGGAAGCGGGCGGTCCGCCGCGCGGCCCCGGGACCCGCCAGCTCGACCTCGGCCACCCAGTCGCGCCGACCGCTCGCGCAGCGGACCAGCACGGCCTTGCCCTCGTACGTGCCGGGGGCGGTCGCCGCGAGGCTCGAGCGGTTCTCCCCCATCGCCATCCCGGGCATGACGAACGAGATGGTCACGGTCCGTGAATCTGCCCCCCGGACCACGACGCGCACCGCGAGCTCCCTCATCGCGCGCACCGGCCGCGGCGACAGCTCCACCGACAGGACCCGCCCGTCCTCGAGCGTCCGCGTGCACGGCCCCGCGCCCAGATCGCACGCGCCGCTCACCGCGACGCGCCGCTCCAGCCGCACCCGGTCCTTCCCGCGCACGACGTCGAACCGCACGTCCCACGGCCCCGCGTCCGGGAAGGCGAGCGCGGCGGACCACCGCCCGCCGCCGAGGGACACGGCGCGCGCGGCCCGCTCGCCCCGGCTCGTCTCCGGGCGGCTGATCTCGACGTCCACCTCGGCGTCGTCCACCGGCCCCCGCCGATCGCGCAGCTCGAACTCGAGCTTCGCCACCCCGGCGTCGTGCCGCCCCGCGAGCGACACCGCGAGGCCGAGCGCCGCGCGCGCGTGCCGCTCCGCGTCCTGGCGGAGCCCGTCCTCGTACGGGTGCGCGACGACCGTGTCCTCGCGCACGCTCAGCCCGATCCAGACGGTGGCGCCGATCGCCCCGAGCGCCGCCGCGACCCCGGCGAAGATGGCGAGCTGGATCCGCCTCACCGGGCCTCCGGCGCCGCGATCACGACCCGCTCCGTCCGCCGCTCCGTCCTGCCGTCCGCCGACCGCGCGTCGGCGACGAGCGTCCCGTCGGCCCGGCCCGGCGCGAGCCCGCGCGCCGTCGCGAGCAGCCGCACCTGCCGGTGCTCCCCCGGCGCGAGCGCGATCCGCTCCGGCCGCACCGACACCTCCGCCCCGGGCACCGACACCGCGAGCGACACCTCGACCGCGGCGCGCCCGTGGTTCTCGAGCGCGACGCCGTACGCGGCGAGGACCTTCCCGTCCGGCGCGCGCCGCGTCGCGAACGCGTCGTCCGCGACCACCACGAGCTCGACGAGCGACCGGCCCGCCACGACCCCGACCAGGAGCGCGAGGCACGCCGCCGTCACCGCCCCGAGCGCCATCACGGCGGGCCGGAAGGGGCGCGCCCGCCCGCCCGGCTCACCGTGGAAGTAGCCGACGAGATCGGGCGCGCGGCGCAGCCGCACCATGATCGGCGCGCAGGCGTCGACGCAGGCGGCGCAGGCGATGCACTCCATCTGCAGCCCGTCGCGGATGTCGATGCCCGTCGGGCAGACGCGCACGCAGGCGTCGCAGTCCACGCAGTCGTCGTCGCGCCGCGCGTCGTAGGCGACGACGAGGGTCGAGCGGTCGAAGAGGACGCCCTGGAGCTTCGCGTACGGGCAGACCGTCGCGCAGAAGCGCGCGCGCAGGAAGGCGAGGTCGAGGAACAGGATCCCCGCCACCGCCGCCCAGGAGCCGCCGATCCAGGGTCCGAGCGTCCCCGCCGCGAGGCGGCGGAAGAACTCCCCCGGGGCCACGAAGTACCAGACGAGGTCCGCCGCGACGACGGCGGAGACGGCGGCGACGAGCGCGAACCCGAGGGGCCGGCGCCACGAGATCGAACCCTGCGGCGAAGCCGCCTTCCCTGTCGGGGGCCCCCTGGGGGGGCGCCGCGGCCGCCTCCGCGGCTCCGGCGCGACGAGCGACGTGAGGTCCCCGAGGACGGTCTGCGGGCACGCCCAGCCGCACCAGACCCGGCCGAAGAGGAGGGTCACGAGGAGGAACGCCGCCGTGACGAAGAGCGTCGCGGCGAGCACCACGAACGCCTCGTCGATCGCGAACGAGGCGCCGAAGGCGTGCAGCTTCCCGCCGGGCACGTCGAGGCGCAGCGCGCTCTCGCCGCCCACGGACACGAAGGGCAGCCCGAGCGCGACGACGGCCTGGGCGGCGCCCGCGATCCGCCGCCACCTGAGGAACCTCTTACCCGTCGTCATCCTCGAGCATCTTGTACTTCGGCCCCTCGACGCGGTCCTTGCGCTTCCGGCGGTAATAGAACACGGCGATCGCGGCGAGCAGCACGCAGAGGGTGCCGCCGAAGATCGCGTAGGCGAGCTCGCCGCTCACGGCCGGGCCTTCCGCTTTCGCTGCGAGAGCACGAGCGCGATCGCGACGGCGGCCGGGATGGCGGTGAACGCGATCGTGGCGAGCAGGTTCGTGCCGAGCGACGCCCCGCCGCCCTCGAGCTCCTGGCTCTGCGACCAGCCGCCGAGCGCCGGCGTGTACCGCCACAGGTAGAACGCGCCCCAGACGATGAGGCCCCAGAACAGGAGGAGCCAGCCCACCGGGAGCTTCCGCGCGGTGTCCTTCGCCTCGAACTTCTCGAGGTCGTCCAGCTCGGGCCGAGTGGCCATGGTGCGCTCCCCTCTCACTTGTGCTCGACCGCTTCCTCGCGCGGCGCCTCGTGGACCTCGTGCGCCTTCTGGCTGCGCAGGTAGGCGATGATCGCCCAGACGTCGTCCTCGTCGAGGTCGTTCGCCGGCATCCCTCCGTCGGCGAGCCCGGGCCGGCCGAGCGCCGGCTTCACGTCGCTCCCGAACTGGATCATCGCGGCGTAGGCCGCGTCGGTCATGTCGGGCTCGACGCCGAGGAACTTCTCGTCGACGAGGCTCGGGATCCCCTCGCCGCCCTCGCCGTGGTCGCCATGGCACGCGTCGCAGCCGGACTCGTGGAAGAGGCGCTGGCCGCGCACGATCGCGTCGGGGCTGCCGGCGAGCGGGTTCGGCTCGGCGAGGTCGATCGAGCCCGGCTTCTTCGAGCGATCGACGGCCTTGCCGAGCGAGACGGTGTACGCGACGAGCCCGTCCATCGAGGTCTTGCCCTCCACCGCCGCCGGCGCGGCGGCGATGTCCGCGTCGGTGTAGGGCACGCCGACGACGCGGAGCGCGCGCATGTGCGCCTGGATCGTGGCGCCGTCGAGCTTCTCCTTCGCGAGGAACGCGTAGGCGGGCATGTTGGACCGCGCCGCCTTCGAGCGCGGGTCCGCGAAGTGCGCGTAGTGCCAGTCCCTCGACGGCTTGATCCAGCCCTCGAAGGCGAGGTCCGGCCCGGTGCGCTTCGAGCCCCACAGGAACGGGTGGTCGTAGGCGAACTCGCCCGCGAGCGAGTAGCGCGCCGCCGGCTCCTGCGCGTTCTTCCCCTTGTAGCGGACCACCTCGCTCTTCAGCGGCCGGACCGTCTGCGTGTGGCAGGCGTTGCAGCTCTCGCGCTGGTACACGTCGCGCCCGGCGAGCTCGAGCGGCCCGAGCGGCTTCAGGCCCTCCACCTTCACGTGCATCTCCGGGCGGACGAGCGGGTACGCCATCGTGACGACCGTGCCGACGAGCACGGTCACGGCCGCCATGATCGAGAAGGAGAACGCCCTCGAGTAGATCTTTCCGGACATGGTCGTCGCCCCCTACGCCGCCGTGGCCGCGGCGGGCGCCGGCGCCGCCTGCCGCTCGAGCGCGCGGCCCTTCCGGATGGTCATCAGCACGTTGTAGACGAAGAACAGCATGCCGACGGCGAAGATGATCCCGGCGAGCGTGCGCGTGTGCCAGTACGGGTAGTTCCCGGTCACCGTGTCCATGAAGTTCCGGTACACGAGCCGGCCCTGCGCGTCGGTCGCCTTCCACATCCAGCCCTGGCGGATGCCGGTGATCCACATCGTGATCGAGAAGAGGAGCTGGCCGACGAGCACGAGCCAGAAGTGCGCGTTCGCGATCTTCTCCGAGTAGATCTCGGTCCCGTAGATCCTGGGGATCACGTAGTAGATCGACGCCGCCGTCACCATCGTCACCCAGCCCATCGTGCCCATGTGCACGTGGCCGGGGATCCAGTCGGTGAAGTGGACGAGCTGCGACACGGCGCGGAGCGCCTGGGTCGGGCCCTGCACCGTCTGCAGGCCGTAGAAGGTGATGCCGAGGACGAAGAACTTGGTGAGGTAGTTGGACTTCATCCGCGACCAGTCCTGACCGACCGTGTAGTAGCCGTTCACGACCGAGCCCCACGACGGCGCGATGAGGAAGAGCGTGAACACGATCGCGAGCGTCTGGATCCAGTCGGGCAGCGGCGTGTAGACGAGGTGGTGCGCGCCCGTCCAGAGGTACGCGAAGATGAGCGACCAGAAGGAGACGATCGAGAGCCGGTGGCTGAAGATCGGCAGCCCCGTCGCCTTCGGGAGGAAGTAGTAGAACATCGCGAGGATCGGGGTCGTGAACACGAAGCCGACCGCGTTGTGGCCGTACCACCACTCGACGTTCGCGGAGTTCACGCCGGCGAAGAGGTGGTAGCTCTTGCCGAGCCCCGCCGGGATCGAGAGGTTGTTCACGAGGTACAGGACCGCGACGGCGATGACGGTCGCGATGACGTACCAGAGCGAGATGTACATCTGCTCCTCGTTCCGCTTCGCGACCGTGCCGAAGACGTTCACCGCGAACATCACCCACAGGACCACGATCGCGATGTCGAGCGGCCACTCGAGCTCGGCGTACTCGTTCGACTGCGTCATGCCGGCGAGGAGCGTCACGGCGGCGGCGGCGATCCCGGCGTTGAAGAGCCACAGCTGCAGCCGCGCGAGCCGCGGGAAGAGCAGCGGCCGCTTGCACAGCCGCATCACGATCCAGTAGCTCAGGCCGAAGATCGCGCCGACGCCGAACCCGAACGCGAGCCCGTTCGTGTGGACCGTGCGGAGCCGGCCGTAGGTCAGGTACGGCGGGAAGTTCATCCCCGGCGCCCAGAGCTGGATCGAGATGAGGAGCCCGATGGCGATGCCGACGACCCCCCAGAAGATCGCCGAGAGGACGAAGCCCTCGACGGTCCGGTGGTCGTACCGATAGTCGTTCATTCGAAGGTCCCCTGCAGGGTTGATCGCGCGCAAGAATACAACGACCGGTCCTCTCCCCGCAGCCAAGGAAGGGCGTCCCGGACAGGGGCTCGCCTGCCCGTATCTTCGCGCGATTTTTGCGCTTTCGGAGCCGGCGAGCGTGCTCGCGCCCGGACGGGCGTCTCTGGACGGTGCAGCCGATGCGGTCCATCGTCGCAGGTCCCGGCGAGGGGAAGGTCGCGCCGGCCCGCGGCCGGAGGCTTGCGATGCGGAACGAGGGACCCGTCCGATCTCCGGCGGCGATCCCGCCGGCGGTCGCGGCGGGGTTCGAGAACGCGCTCGTCTGCGACCCGCTCGGCACCGTCGTCGCGGCGAACGACGCGATCGCCCAGCTCCTCGGGCGCCGCCGCGAACGGATCCTCGGCGCGGCGCTCGCCGATCTCGCCGTTCCGCAGGACCGGCGCGCCGTGGAGGACGCGCTGCGGGCCGCGCGCGAGCAGGGCGCGCAGGGGGGCTTCTCGTTCCGTCTGGGATCGCGGCGCGGCCCGCCGGTCGAGGCCCGGTTCAGCGTCTGGACGGTGGCCGGGGACGCCGCGCCCGTCACGCTCTGGGTCGTCTCGTCGGACCCGCGGCCGCCCGCGGAGGAGCGGGCGCGGGTGCTCGCCGACACCCAGCGGACGATCGCGGCCGTGCTCGCGCTGGCGCTCGAGGACGTCTCGCTCGAGGACCTGCTCGGGCGGACGCTCGACCTCATCCTCGCGACGCCCTGGCTCAGCATCCAGCGCAAGGGCGCCGTGTTCGTCGTCGACGAGGCCCAGCGCGCGCTCGTCATGAGGGCGCACCGCGGACTCGCCGCGCCGCTCCTCTCGAGCTGCGCCCGGGTGCCCGTCGGCGCGTGCCTGTGCGGGAGGGCGGCCCTCCTCGGGACGCCGGTCCACGCGAGCGGCGTGGACGCGGTCCACACGACGCGGTACCGCGGCATCGCCCCGCACGGGCACTACTGCGTTCCGATCCGGAGCGACTCCAGCGTCCTCGGCGTGATCACCGCGTACCTCGCCCCCGGCCACGCGCGCTCGGACGTCGAGCTCGAGTTCCTGTCGGCGGTGGCGAACGCGCTCGCCGGCGTGCTCGTGCGCCGCCGGGCCGACGCGGAGCGCCGGCGCGCCGAGGACGCGAGCCGCCGCAAGAGCGAGTTCCTCGCGCTCGTCTCGCACGAGCTCCTCACCCCCGTCACCGCCGTGATGCTGAGCTGCGAGCGGCTGGAGCGCGACCGGAGCGTCCCCCTCGCGCCGCGCCACGCAGAGATCCTGTCGCGGATGGAGGGGGCGCTCGGGCGGCTCGCGTCGACGATCCGCCTGCTGATCGAGCACGCACGGCTCGAGTCCGCGGGTCCGCTCGTGCGCCGCGACCCCGTCGATCTCGCGGCGGTCGTGGCGGGCGTCGTGGAGGAGGTGCGCCCCGCCGCCGAGCGCAAGGGGCTCGGGATGCGGCTCGCGCTCGAGGGACCGGCGGCGCCGCTCTTCAGCGACGAGCGGCTCCTCCGCATGGTGCTCCTGAACCTCGCCGCGAACGCGGTGAAGTTCACCGAGACGGGCTCCGTCTGCGTGCGCGTCGGCCACCGCGACGGCGTGCACCGGATCGCGGTGCAGGACACCGGTCCGGGCATCCCCGAGCCGGAGCGGGAGCGCATCTTCGACGCCTTCGAGCCGCTGGGGCCACTCGCGAACAAGCACGTGCCGGGGATGGGGCTCGGTCTCCCGCTCGCCCGCCGCCTCGCGGCGGCGCTGGGCGCCCGCCTCGAGCTCGAGTCGAGCGACGCGTTCGGGAGCACCTTCGCCGTGACGCTCCCCGCGGCGGTGCCACCGACGGACGGCGCGGCCCGGGCCAGCGGCGCGGGCATCTAGCCGTCCCCGGGCCGGCGCGGCCTCGGCGGGACGGCGTCAGGCCGCGCGGACGTCGATCCGGTTGTCGTAGAACGTCGAGCCCTGGCCGCGGTCGGTGAGCCGCTGCGAGGTGAGCGCGTTCACGTTCCGATCGCCCGGCGCGTGGGCGATCCACCAGACGCCCTCGGCGACCGCCACGCCCGGCGGCACGCGGTCGGTGACGCGCAGCACGAACGCGACCTCGCCGAGGCCGTTCCAGGCGAGGACGCGCTGGCCGTCGGCGAGGCCGCGCGCCCGGGCGTCGGCCGGGGAGAGCTTCAGGGTCATCCCGCCGTTGCGCTCGCGCAGCTCCGGCCGGTCCATGAACGTCGAGTTCAGCGTGTGGAGCGCGGGCGCCGTCACGAGGCGGAGCGGCCCGCCCCCGTCCTGGTCCTGGTACGAGGGCAGGACGCGCGGCACGGGCTCGGGCTCGGCCGGGTTCTCGAGCTGGATCTTCCCGGACGCCGTCCGCCAGCGCGGGCCCGGCGGCACGGCGAGCTCGATCCCCTTCCCCTCCGCGAGCCGCGCGGCGAGCTCCGGCCCGCGCCAGGGCGAGGGCCGCGCGAGGAGCGCGTCGATGACCTCGTCGGCGGTCATCCGGAAGAGCGGCTCCTCGAAGCCCATCGCCGCGGCGAGGAGGCGGAACACCTCCCAGTTCGACCTCGCCTCGCCGAGGGGCGGGATCGCCGGCGCCGCGCGCTGGACGGTGTAGTGACCGTAGGCGCGGTAGAGGTCGGCGTGCTCGAGCGAGGTCGTGGCGGGGAGGACCACGTCGGCGAAGCGCGCCGTGTCCGTCATGAACCGCTCGTGGACCGCGAGGAAGAGGTCCTCGCGCGCGAGGCCGCGGAGCACGGCGTTCTGGTCGGGCGCGACGGCGGCCGGGTTCGAGCACCAGACGTACATCGCCCGGACCGGCGGATCCGCGAGCGCCGTGAGCGCGTGGCCGAGCTGGTTCATGTTGACGAGGCGCGTCGGGCGGGGGAGCAGGTCCTCGCGCACGAGCGGCGCCAGGTCGAACGCCTGCGCCGAGTGGGTCGAGGCGAGGCAGCCCCCGCCCTTGCGGTCCCAGGCGCCGAGCACCGCGGCGAGCGCGACGACGGAGCGGACGTTCATCGCGCCGTTCGCGTGGCGCGACGGGCCGCCGCCGACGCGGATGAACGGCGCGCGGGCCGCCCCGAGCGCGCGCGCGAGCTCCACGATCTCGGGCGCCGGGAGCCCCGTCGCCGCGCTCGCGACCTCCGGCGAGCACTCGGCGAGCGCCCGGGCGCGGAGCGCGGGCCACCCGACGGTCTCGCGCGCGAGGAACGTCTCGTCGGCGAGCCCCTCGCGCGCGAGCACGTGGACGATCGCGAGGGCGAGCGCGCCGTCGGAGCCCGGGCGGACGAGGAGGGTGCGGTCGGCGATCGGCGCCGTGTCGTTCGCGTACGTCTCGACGAGGATCACCCTCGCGCCGCGGCGGCGGGCCTCCTTCACGCGCTGCACGAAGTGGAGGTTCGTCGCCACCGCGTTGATGCCCCACAGGACGACGAGGTCGGAGTCGCGGGCGACCTCGGGGCTCGGGCCCGGCGTCTCCCCCATCACCGCGCTCCAGCCGGCGCCCTGCGCCGGCGTGCAGATCGTCCGCTCGAGGCGGGAGGCGCCGAGGCGATGGAAGAAGGGCATGCCGGCGTTGCGCTGCACGAGCCCCATCGAGCCGGCGTACGAGTACGGCAGGATCGCCTCGGCGCCGTCCCGGGCGGCGACCTCGCGGAAGCGCGCGGCGACGAGCGCGATCGCCTCGTCCCAGGACGCCCGCCGGAAGCTCGCCTCGCCCTTCTTCCCGGTCCGGACGAGCGGGTGGAGCAGCCGGTCCGGGGAGTGGACCGTCCGCTCGTACCCGGTCATCTTCGGGCAGAGGCTGCCGCGGCTGTAGGGGTGGTCCGGGTCGCCGCGAACGCGCGCGACGCGGCCGTCCTCGACCTCGGCGACCAGGCCGCAGGCGTCGGGACAGTCGTAGGGGCACACGGATCGGGCGAGCGACATGCCCCGCAGCATAGCCGCGGCGCTTCCCGGGCGCGAGGCGGGCCCGCGGCGGGCGCCGCGCCCTCCGCTCGCCGGGGCGCCCGGCGGCAGTCGATTGGATGTGATCCCCGTGAACGAGCCCGTGCCCGTGCACGCGCCCGAGGAGAAGCCGGGCGCGGGCCCGGGCGCGTTCACGTTCACGGGCTTGGCGATCGGCGCCATCGTGAAGACAGCGAGAGGGCGGGGCCGCTCGCGCGACCCCGCCCCCACGCAGCCGGCCCGCCCGGCTCAGAACCGGTGCATCATGAGCGGGAACAGCTCCGCGCCGCTCTGGTCCTGGCTCCGCACGTCGAGCGACATCGACTGACCGTCGTGCGCGTGCAGCTCGTTCGTCATGGCGTACGACGGGCCCGTGGTCGCGTCGACCACGCCCCAGACCAGCCCGACGCCGAGGCCGATCACGGCGCCCCACGCGAGGGTCCGGCCCCAGTCGTAGTTCTTCGCGTTGTTGATCCCCATCTGGTAGAGGATGATGCCGCCCCCCACGGCGGTACCGACGAGACCGCCCGCGACGGTGTCGCGCAGCACGACGCCCGCGGGCGAGGCGCTCCGGTGCACCGCGTACTCATCCGCGTGCGCGCTCGTGACCCCGAATCCGAAGAGCGCGATCGCCGCAACGACTGCTCTCATCATCCGCATGTAGAACCCCCTCCTTTTGGCCCGCCGGCTGCGCTGCCGTGCGGGTGACCCTCTCTCACGATGGTGATGCGCCCCCCTGCGGGACAACCGGGCGCCGCAGAGACGCACGGCCTCGCACGCGCGCAGCGCTCGATCGGCCTGCTCCTCCCTCTCCCCCTGGCAGCGCCAGCGGGGAGAGGATCGCGGAGAGAGGGCCCACGGGCGGCGCCCGTCCGGGCGATCCCCCGGGCGACGGCCGGACCGCCGGGCGCGACGGCGCGACGCGCCGGGCGTTGACGCCTCCCGCGGCGCGGTGTTCCCTTCCCGGCCGTGCGCGCCCTCGTCACCGGCGCCGGCGGGTTCCTCGGCGGCGTGCTCGTCCGTGCCCTGGCGGCGCGCGGCGACGCGGTGCGCGCGCTCGTCCGGGCGCCGGCGGACCTCGGGGTCCGCGGCGTCGAGCTCGTCGTCGGCGACGCGACGGACCCGGCCGCGATGCGCGCGGCGGTCGCCGGCCAGGACGTCGTCTTCCACCTCGCCGGCGTGCGGCGCGCCGCCGATCGCGACGAGTTCCTTCGCGCGAACGCCGGCTCGACCCGGGTCCTCCTCGACGCGTGCGCCGCCGGCGCGCCGGGGCCGTCGCGCTTCGTGCTCGCCGGCTCCATGGCCGCGGCGGGCCCCTCGCGCACGCCCCGGCGCGAGGACGAGCCGCTCGCGCCGGTCGAGGCGTACGGCGCGTCGAAGGCGGAGGCGGAGCGGATCGCCTTCTCCTTCGCGGACCGCGTGCCGGTGACGGTCGCGCGGCCGCCGCGGATCGTGGGGCCGGGCGACCGCGAGAACCTGCTCTTCTTCCGGATCGCCGCGGCGGGGCTCGCGCTCTCCTTCGGCGATCGGCCCCTCTCCTGGATCGACGTGGACGACTGCGCGCGCGGGCTGCTCCTCCTCGCCGGACGTCCGGAGGCGGTCGGCCAGGCGTTCTTCCTCGCCTCGCCCGAGCCCACCAGCGCGGAGGAGCTGATGCGCCAGGCCGGCCTCGCGCTCGGCGTCCGGACGCGGCGCGTGCCCGTGCCGGCGGCGCTCCTTCGCGCCGCCGCCGCCGCGGCGGACGTCGCGACGCGCGTCAGCGGGAAGAAGCTCCCGCTGAACCGCAAGCTCGCGGCCCAGGTCCTCGCGCCGGGGTGGCGGTGCGATCCGTCGAAGGCGCGCCGGCTGCTCGGGTTCGAGGCGCGCACGCCCCTCGCGGACTCCATCGCGCGCGCGGCGCGCTGGTACCGCGAGCAGGGGTGGGTGTGAGGCGCAGCCGCGCGCGTCCCAGGCACTCGACCGGAGGCTGACGCGGCGCGGCGCAATCGGCTGCGGCCCCTTGCCACGCCATCGCGGGTCGCATAGACCTCCGGGCCATGGCGGAGCCGAGGAGGGCCGCGTTCTTCGACGTGGACGGGACCCTCGTCCGGACCAACATCGTCCACGCCTTCGCGTTCTACGCGATGAACCAGGGCTCGATCCTCGGATCGGCGTGGAAGACCGCGAAGACGCTCGCCTCGATCCCCTTCTTCCTGGCCGCGGACCGGGTGAACCGGAAGGTCTTCAACGAGGTCTTCTACTCGTACTACGAGGGGCAGAGCGAGGACCGGCTGGAGACGCTCGCGGAGGACCTGTTCGAGGAGGTCCTGAAGCCCGCGATCTACGAGGGGACACCGCGGCTCATCGAGGAGTCGCGCCGGGCCGGCTGCCGGATCGTCCTCGTCACGGGCGCGCTCGACTTCACGGTGCGTCACCTGGCGAGCCACCTCCGCGCCGACGACCTCATCGCGAACCGGATGCGCTTCGTGCAGGGCGTCGCCACCGGGCGCGTCGTGCCGCCGATCATCGAGGGCGCCCACAAGGCGCTCGTGATCCGGGACTACTGCGTCCGCGAGGGGCTCGCGCTCGAGAAGAGCTTCGCCTACTCCGACTCGTTCTCCGACTACCCCATGCTCGCGGTGGTGGGCCACCCCGCGGCCGTGAACCCGGACGCGCGGCTCGCGCGCGTCGCGCGGGCCTACGAGTGGCCGGTCATCCGCACGACGGAGGGCTAGATGCGGGCGCCGAAGAGCCTCGCGAGGTTCTACGAGGGCACCGAGCAGATCGTCACCATCGACCGCGACTCGCCGCCCCGCGTGCTGTTCTCCGGCGAGGACCTCCTGCTCGAGGACCTGCCCGTCGGGACGAAGGTGATCTACCCGAAGCCGCCGATCGCCGGGCTCTCGAACGTCAAGAGCGCGATCCGGTGGGCCATCAACCACCCGGAGGGCTGCGATCCGCTCCACGCGATGCTGCGCCCCGGCATGAAGGTGACGGTCGCGATCGACGACATCTCGCTCCCGCTGCCGCCCATGCGGACGCCCGACGCCCGCCAGCAGGTGCTCGAGGTGATCCTGCCGCTCCTCGAGGAGTCGGGCGTGGACGACGTGCACCTCGTCGTCGCGATCGCGCTCCACCGCCGGATGACCGAGGCGGAGATGAAGCGGATGGTGGGCGAGAAGATCTTCGACGCCTACTACCCCGATCGCTACTACAACCACGACGCCGAGGATCCCGACGGCTGCGTCACCCTCGGCACGACCGAGCACGGCGAGAAGGTGATCGTGAACCGCCGCGCGGCGGAGTCCGACCTGCTCATCTACGTGAACCTGAACCTCGTCCCGATGGACGGCGGTCACAAGTCGGTCGGCACCGGGCTCACGAACTACGAGGGCGTGAAGGCGCACCACACGCCGCACCACATCAAGGCGAGCCACTCGTACATGGATCCCGAGCGCTCGGAGATGCACCGCTCGGTGGACCGCATCGGCCGGTACACGGACCGGCACATGAACGTCTTCCACGTCGAGACGACCATCAACAACCGGATGTTCGACGGGCCGCTCGGCTTCCTCATGAAGAAGGAGGAGGACTACGACGACATGGACCGGCTGAAGCTCGCCGGGATGCGCGCCGCGCTGAAGCACATGCCCGCCGCCGCGAAGCGCAAGATGTTCCAGGCCGTCCCCGCGGCGTACGAGGTCATCGCCGTCCACGCCGGCCGCACCGAGCCGACGCACGCGAAGATCCTCGAGAAGAGCTGGGCGCAGTACGCGGTGGACGTGGACTTCCAGGCCGACGTCCTCGTCTACGGGATCCCGTACGTCTCGCCGTACAACGTGAACTCCATCCTGAACCCGCTCCTCGTGCAGGTCATGGCGTGCGGGTACTTCTTCAACTTCTACCGGGGCAAGCCGCTCGTGAAGAAGGGCGGGACGCTCATCCTCACGCACCCCTGCTCCGACGTCTTCGACCCGGACCACCACCCGAGCTACATCGAGTTCTTCCACCGCCTCCTGCCCGAGACGCGCGACTCGGAGGTGCTCGAGCGGAAGTACGAGCGCGAGTTCGCCGAGAACCCGAGCTACGTCCACATGTACCGGACCGGGAACGCGTACCACGGCGCGCACCCGTTCTTCATGTGGTACTGGGGCGAGAACGGCCGCCAGCACCTCGGCAAGATCATCGCCGTCGGCGCGGACAACGAGCACGTGCCGCGCATGATGGGCTGGGACTCCGCCGAGACGCTCTCCGAGGCGATCGACATGGCCCGCTCGATCCACGGCCGCAGCGCGCAGATCGCGATGCTCCACCACCCGCCGATCGTGATGACCCAGAACCGCGGATGAGCGGACCCCGTCGCAAGAACGGCGTCCGCAACGGCGCCGCCGGCGAGGGTCCCCTCTCCCCCGGCCGCGCCGGCGGCGAGGGCCCGGGCGAGGGGGCCGCGCTCGACGTCCGCGCGACGCTCGCCGGCAGGACGCTCCTCGTCACCGGCGCCACCGGCTTCGTCGGCAAGGTCGCGCTCACCCTCCTCCTCGATCGCTACCCCGAGGTCGGCCGGGTGCTCGTCCTCGTCCGGCCCGGCACGGGCGGCTCGGCCAAGGCGCGCTTCTTCGACAAGGTCGCGGCGAGCCGGCCGTTCGACCCGCTCCGCCGGCGCCACGGCGAGCGGTTCGAGCCGTTCCTGCGCGAGAAGTGCGTCCCGATCGCGGGCGACGTCTCCGATCCGCTCCTCGGGATCTCCGAGCCGGACCTCGCCCGGCTCGCCGGGCTCGACGCCGTCGTGAACTGCGCCGGGCTCGTCGACTTCGACCCCTCGCTCGAGCTCGCGCTCGGCGTGAACGTCCACGGCCCGCGGAACGCGGTGGAGCTGTGCCGCCGGACCGGCGCGGCGCTCCTCCACATGTCCACCTGTTTCGTCGCCGGGAACCGCGACGGCGTGGTGTACGAGGACGAGGACCTCGCCGGCTACTTCCCGCGCCGCGAGGGGGTCGTCGGCCGCCCGAAGCAGGGCACGCTCGACGCGGCGGACTTCGACGTGGACGCGGAGGTGAAGGACTGCGAGCGCCGGATGGCGGAGGTGCGCGAGCGCGCCGAGGACCGCGTGCAGCAGTCCCTCTTCCGCGACCGCGCCCTCGAGCGGCTGCGCGCGGACGGTCGCGCGGGCGACGAGAAGGCGGTCCGGCTCGCCGTCGCGCGCGAGCGGCGGCTCTGGATCTCGCAGCGGCTCGTCGAGGTCGGGATGGACCGCGCCCGGCACTGGGGCTGGCCCAACACGTACACGTACACGAAGTCGCTCGGCGAGCAGACCATCGCCGCGAGCGACGTGCCGTGGACCATCGTGCGCCCCTCGATCGTCGAGAGCGCGCTCCGGTACCCGTTCCCCGGCTGGAACGAGGGGTTCACGACGAGCGCGCCGCTCGCGTTCCTCGCCCTGAAGGGCGCGCGCGGCTTCCCGGCCGCGGAGAAGGCGGTGCTCGACGTCGTCCCGGTGGACCTCGTGGCCGCCGCGACGATCGCCGCGACCGCCGAGCTCGTCGAGCGACGGGCGCGGCTGCGGGCGACCTCGGCCGCGGCCTCGGCCGCGGCCGCGGCCCGTGCCCCGGGCCTCGGCCGCGTCTACCACCTCGCCTCGGGGGACACGAACCCGCTCTGGGCCCGCCGCGCCGTCGAGCTGACCGCGCTGTACCGCCGGCGCTACTACCGCGGTCGCGAGGAGGGGAGCGCCACCTGGAACAAGCTCCTGTCGCGCATCGAGCCCTACTCCGTGACCCGCACGCAGTACGAGGCGTTCGGGCCACCGGCGCTCGCCGCGCTGTCGCGGGGCGCCCGGCGGCTCCTCGACGAGCTCGCGCCGCGCTGGGGCGCGCCGCGCCTCGAGGCGCTCGCCGAGCGCGCCCGGCGCGAGCTCGACGAGCTCGACGAGCAGCTCTCGCGGAGCCTGAAGCTCTGGGAGCTCTTCATGCCGTTCGTCTGGGAGAACAAGTACGTCTTCCGGTGCGCCGGCATCCGCGACCTCTACGCGCGCCTCTCCCCCGCCGACCGCGCGGCGATCCCGTGGGACCCCGACGAGCTCGACTGGCGCCGCTACTGGCTCGACGTCCACATGAAGGGGCTCGAGGAGTGGGTGTTCCCCGGGCTCGAGGAGCAGTCCGGCAAGCGCGTCCACGCGCCGCGGACGCACCGCGACCTCCTCGAGCTGCTCGAGTCCTCCTGCGAGCAGTGGAAGGGGCGCGTCGCCCTCCGCATGGCGGGCGAGCGCAAGGACCGGGTGACCTACGGCGAGCTGCGGCGGATGGCGGAGCGCGTCGCCGGGTTCCTGCACGCCGCCGGCGTCGGCAGGGGCGACCGGGTCCTCCTCGCCTCGGAGAACCGGCCGGAGTGGGCGATCGCCTACTTCGGGATCCTGCGCGCGGGGGCCGCCGCGGTGCCCGTGGACCCGCAGCTCACGGCGACCGAGCTCGCGAACCTCTGGATGACCGCGGGCGCGCCGCTCGCGCTCGTCTCGGACGACACGGCGGAGCGCCATCCCGGGCTCGCCGCCCTCGCCGCCGCCGCGGGCGCGCCCCCGGGCGCGCGCGCCGCGACGCTCGCCGAGGCGGTCGCCTTCCGGGGCGACCCCCCGCCGTTCCCGAAGGTCTCGCCCGACGACCTCGCCTCGCTCATCTTCACGAGCGGCACGACCGGCACGCCGAAGGGCGTCATGCTCTCGCACCGCAACTTCGCGAGCCTCGTCGGGAAGCTCTGCGGGACCTTCGCGCTCGGCCCGGGCGACGGGCTCCTCTCCGTCCTCCCGCTCCACCACACCTTCGAGTTCACCGCGGGGCTCCTCGTGCCGCTCGCGCGCGGCGCGGAGATCGAGTACCTCGACGAGCTCACCGCCGACGGGATCTCCGACGCGCTCTCCGGCGGACGGGTCACGGCGATGATCGGCGTGCCCGCGCTCTGGTCGCTCCTCCACCGGCGCATCACGCAGGAGCTCGCGGCGAAGCCGGGCGTCGTCGAGGCCGCGTTCCACGCGCTCATGAAGGGGAACGCGGCGCTGCGCGACTCGGCGCTCGCGGTGAACCTCGGGAAGCTCCTCTTCTGGCCGGTGCACCGGAAGTTCGGCGGCCGGCTGCGCCTTCTCGTCTCCGGCGGCTCCGCGCTCGACCCCGGGGTCCAGGACGCCTTCCGCGAGCTCGGCTTCGACCTCTACGAGGGCTACGGGCTCACCGAGGCCGCGCCGGTGCTCGCCGTGTCGAAGCCGGGCGGCGACGCGCCGTCCGGGAGCGTCGGGCCGGCGCTGCCCGGCGTCGAGCTCCGGATCGCGGACCCGGACGCGAGCGGCGTCGGCGAGGTGCTCGCGAAGGGGCCGAACGTGATGCTCGGCTACTGGCGCGGCCCGTCCCGGGGCGCGCCGGGCGTCGACCCCGAGCTGACCGCGCCCGTGCTCCAGGACGGCTGGCTGCGCACGGGCGACCTCGGGACGCTCGACCGGGACGGCAACCTCACGCTCGTCGGGCGCGTGAAGGACGTCATCATCGACGCGAACGGGAAGAACGTGTACCCGGACGAGGTCGAGGACGCCTACCGCGCGCCGGACCTCGTGAAGGAGCTGTGCGTCGTCGGCCTGCCGGACGGCACGGGCGAGAAGGTCGCGATGCTCGTCGTCCCCGAGTGGAAGGACCGCGACCGCGCCGAGGTCCGCGAGAAGCTCGAGGCGCACGTGCGCGCCGTCTCGTCGCGGCTGTCGTTCGCGAAGCGCGTCAAGGTCTGGCACGTGTTCGACGGCGAGCTCCCGAAGACGTCGACGCGGAAGGTGAAGCGGCCGCTGGTCCGCGACGAGCTCCTCCGGATCGAGGCGATGGCGCAGGCGGGGCGCAAGGTGCGCGACGCCGCGGAGCGGCGCGAGGGCGACGGCTGGATCCTCGATCTCGTCGCCGAGGTCTCGCGCCGCCCGCGCGCGGAGGTGACGCACGAGACGAAGCTCCTCGGCGATCTCGGCTTCGACTCGCTCATGATCACCGAGCTCACCGCGGCGCTGGAGGAGGCGGGCGTCCCGTCCTCCGCGGCGGACCACCTGCAGGACGTCCACACGGTCGGGGAGCTCGCGCGGCTCGTCGCCTCGACGGCCCGGCGCCCCGGCGCCGCGCCGGAGCCCGAGCCGCCGGAGGCCCGGGAGGAGGACGCGGAGATCCGGGTGCCGCGCACGCTCGCACGCCTCGGGCGCCGGCTCCTCGGCGCCGGCCAGCGCGCGCTCTACGAGGCCTGGTACGACGCGAAGGTGCACGGCGCGGCCTTCGTGCCGCACGACCGGAGCGTCCTCGTCGTGGCGAACCACTCGAGCCACCTCGACATGGGGCTCGTGAAGGTCGCCCTCGGCGACGAGGGCGAGCGGCTCGCCGCGCTCGCCGCGCGCGACTACTTCTTCGACACGCCCCTCAAGCGCGCCTACTTCGAGAACTTCACGAACCTCATCCCGATGGAGCGCGAGGGGTCCCTGCGCACGAGCCTGCGCGCCGCGGCGGAGGCGGTCCGCCGCGGGTACCACCTCCTCATCTTCCCGGAGGGGACGCGCTCGCGGGACGGGACGCTGGCGCCCTTCTTCCCGACGGCCGGGTACCTCGCGCTCCACTGCGGCGTGGACGTCCTCCCCGCGTGGATCTCGGGGACGCACGACGCGCTTCCGCCCGGCAAGGCGGTCCCGAGGAAGGTGCCGCTCGAGCTCCGGTTCGGCCCGCCGATCCCGGTCGCCGAGCTCCGGCGGCGGACGGAAGGCCTCTCGCGCAGCGAGGCGTACCGCGCGGCGACGGCGGTGATGGAGGACGCCGTGAAGGCGCTCCGCGACGCCGCCCACGCGAAGCGCCGCGCCGGCGCGCCGGACTCGATCGAGGCGGCGGTCACCGCGGCGGCGACCCCGACCTCGCGCCCGACCCCGACCCCGACCTCGCGCCCGGCCCCGACTCCGACCTCGACCCCGGCCGCCCACCCGGCCCGGGCCCCGGCCGCGGCCCCGCCCGCCGCCTCGACCCTCGCCTCCGCCATCGCGGCCGCCGCGAGCGCGCTCCCGGCCGAGGACGCTCCCGACGCCGAGGCCACGCCGCCCCCGAGGCGCGCGCGCAGGCCGAAGCTCTCCGCGAAGCCCCCGGAGGAGAAGTGAACCTCCTCGTCACCGGCGGCACCGGGTTCCTGGGCTCGGCCCTCGTCCCCCTCCTCGCGGCCGGCGGGCACCGGCTCCGGCTACTGCAGCGCTCGTCCGCGCCCGAGGCGGCGGCGCTCGGCGCGGAGGTCGTGCGGGCGTCGCTCTCCGAGGAGACCGCGGTCGCGGCCGCGCTCGACGGCGTGGACGCGGTGCTCCACCTCGCCGGCCAGGTCTCGTTCGATCCGGACGACCCCGTCGGCATGTACGACCTGCACGTGCAGGGGACGCGGCGGCTCCTCGAGGCGTGCGCCGCGAAGGGCGTGAAGCGCGTCGTGCTCGCGTCGTCCTCGGGCACCATCGCCGTCTCGCGCGAGGACCGCGTCGCCACGGAGGCGGACGACTACCCGATCTCGGTCGTCGGCGGCTGGCCGTACTACCTCTCCAAGATCTTCCAGGAGAAGGCGGCGCTCCGGATCCACCGCGACACCGGGCTGCCGGTCGTCGTGCTGAACCCGTCGCTGCTGCTCGGCCCCGGCGACGCGCGCCTCTCCTCGACCGACGTGGTCTTCAAGTTCATGGAGCGCCGCATCCCCGCGATGCCGACGGGCGGCCTCTCCTTCGTGGACGTGCGCGACGCGGCCGCCGCGTTCGCGGCCGCGCTGGAGCGGGGTCGCCCCGGGGAGCGCTACCTGCTCGGCGGCGCGAACGTGACGTTCCGGGAGCTGTTCTCGCGCCTCGAGCGGCTCACCGGGATCCCCGCGCCCCGGGTGACGCTCCCCTCGGCGGTGAACGTCGCGGGGTCGAGGCTCCTCGAGCGGTTCCACGCCTGGCGCGGCAGCGAGACGCCGCTCGACCCGCGCTCCGCCGAGATGGGCGAGCGGTTCTGGTACTGCGACTCCTCGAAGGCCGGGCGGGAGCTCGGGTTCACCGCGCGCGATCCGCAGGAGACGCTCTTCGAGACCGTCCGCTGGCTCGACGAGAACGTGCGGAAGACGAAGGGGCCCCGCACGGTCGCCGAGCTGTGAGCCCTCGTCTTCCCCTCACCCCCGGCAGCCCCGGTCGGAGGGGCGGGTCACATGGTCCCGTTGCTCACGTCCCGGATCTTCCGCACCGCGGCGACGCCGCAGCGCTCGCCGCACGCCGCGCAGACCTCGTACGTCATCTCCTTCACGACGAGGACGTCCGGGTGCTCCTCCGCGGGCGCGAGCTCGACGCCACAGGTCGGGCAGGTGAGGCTCCGGACCCGCTCGCCGCGCGCGAGCACGACGGAGCGGCGCACCTCGGGCCGGCAGCGGGCGCACTCGACGCCGTAGAGCCAGCCGACCTCGTGCCGGGGGGGCGTCTCGTCGAGGTCCACGCCGCAGTACTGGCAGATCTCGGAGGCCACGCCGACCGAGTGTAACGCCGGCGCGGGCGCGCGCCACCGCGGCGCGAAGGGGCGAGGGGTTGGGAGGGTGGAGGCACCGCCCGGATTCGAACCGGGGAATGGCAGATTTGCAGTCTGCTGCCTTACCACTTGGCAACGGTGCCGTGCCGGAGGACCGGTTCTAGCGGAGGGGCGTCGAGACGTCAACGCGGGGCCGCTCCCCGCTCGCGCGCGCCCTCACCGCGGCGCGCGCGACCAGGATCCCGCGCGACCGGAGGGACGCGACGAGCGCGGGCAGCTCCGCCTCGGCGGCGCGCGCGAGCCGCGGGTCGGGCCGGAGCACGACCTCGACGCCGGCCTGCCCCGCGCGGACGTGCACGTCGAGCGCGCGCCCGAGCGAGAGCGTGAGCGGCGCGCCCTCGCGGACCCGCGCGGCGTCGATCGCGACCGGCAGCGCGCGGATGACCGCCCGGAGCTCCGCCGGGGCCGCGGCTTCGACCGCGCCGGGCGCG
>DASVZX010000429.1:0-2870 GCA_036391435.1 Anaeromyxobacter sp.
GACGGGCGCGTCCGGGGCCACGCCGACGTCTCGGGCGACGGGCAGCAGCGCCTCGTCGCCGACGTCGCGGGCGTCGACCTCGGCGCGGCGCTCCCGCTCCGGAAGGCGACCGGGCTGGACCTCCTCGGGAAGGTGACCGGCACCGCGGACCTCACCCTCCCCGCCGAGGGCGTCCAGCGCGCCTCCGGGCGCGTCGACCTCCAGCTCGCGGAGGCGGGCGTCGCGGGCGGGCAGCTCCCCGTCCCGGGCATGTCCGGCGGGCTCCCGCTCCCGAAGATCGGGCTCGGTCAGGTGACGGCCGCCGTGAAGGTCGGCGACGGCCGGGCGACGTTCGAGAAGCTCGAGGCGAAGGGCGGCGACGCGGAGCTGCAGACGGACGGGCTCTCCTTCGTCGTGCAGCAGCGGATGGAGTTCGCCCCGCTGAACGGGTTGGCGAAGCTGAAGGTGCGCGACGCCTTCTGGTCGAGGGGCGGGACGCAGTCGTTCAAGACCCTGGCGGACGTCGCGCTCGCGTCGGCGCGCGGGGCGGACGGCGCGTGGAGCTTCACCGTGTCCGGCTCGGTCGGGCACCCGCGGATGCAGCCCATGGCCGGCGCCGCGCGCTGAGAGTTCCGGACGCAGCAGCCGCCCTAGACCTTGAACCTCCCCACGCTGTCCGCCAGCGCGCGGGCACGCGACGCGAGCCGCTCGGACACGCCGGAGAGCCCCTCGACGGCCCCCTCGTGCGCGCCGGCGACCTCGGCCAGCGCCGCGAGCGCCTCGCGGACGCGCCGCGCGGCGGCGCCGTGGTTCTCCACGGCGCGTCCGATGTCCGCGATCATCCGCTCCAGCCTGGCGACGCTCTCCAGCTGGCGGCGGCCGAGGCCGGCCTGCTCCTCGAGCGCCCCCGCGACCTGCTCCGCCGTCGCGTTCGCCGCGCGGGCGACGGCGCTCACCCCCGCGACGCTCCGGCCGACGAGCTGGACGGCCTCGGCCGACGCGCGCGTCCCCTGGGCGACGGACGCGACGAGCTGGGCCACCTCGCGGGCGGACCGAGCGTGGGTCTCGACGGCCCCCCGGATCGCCGCGGCGGTGTCCCGGCCGCTGGCGGTGGAGCGCCGGATGCGCCCGAGGGCCTCGAGCGAGCTGCGCGCGAGCTGCACGCCCTCGACCGCGAGCGCGTCGCCCCGGTCGATGAGCGCGGCGGTGCCCTCCACGTCCTCGCGGACCGCGTGGATGCTGTCGCCGATCGACGTCGTCGAGCGGGCGATCTGGGCGGCGAGGTCGCGGATCTGGTCGGCGACGACCGCGAACGCCTTGCCGTGCTCCCCCGCCTGCGCGGCGATGATCGAGGCGTTCAGGGACAGGAGGTTCGTGCGGCCGGCGACCTCCGAGATGAAGTCCACGACCTGGTGGATGTCGTCGGAGCGGCGGCCCAGGTCGGCGATGCGCCGGTGGGCGTCGGACACGGCGGCGCGCAGCGCCTCGATGCCGTGCACCGTCTCCGCGACGACGCCGCCGGCGCCCTCCGCCAGGTCGGCGACGAGCGCGGCCGTGGCCTCGCTCTCCCCGGCCGCGCGCTCGAGGCCGGCCATCGAGCCCTTCACCGCGTCGAGCGTGCCGCCCGCGTGACCGGCGAGCGCCTCGAGCTCCGCGAGCCGGCCCTCCGCCTCGCGCCTCGAGGCGGCGAGGTGATCGACGTCGCGCGCGGCGCCGTCCATGGCGCGCCGGAGCTCCGCCCCCTTCCTCTGCACCTCGTCGAAGGCCGCGGTCATCTCGCCCATCGCGACCGTCGTCGCCGCGACGTACTCCGAGAGGCCGCCCACCCCGAGGGCGACGACCTTCACCGAGCCGTCCATCGCCTCGACCGCGCCCTGCACGTCGCGCACGCCCCCGTGCTGGTCGAGCGCTCCGCGCCGCACGCGTTCGCCGAGGCCCCCGGTCTCGCGGGCGCCCAGCGACACGCCCTCGCTCGCCGCCCGGACGTCCGTCACGAGCCCCTTGAGCCCCTCCGCCATCCGGCGGAAGTCGGCGGCGAGGAGCCCCATCTCGTCCCGGGACACGGAGGCGGGGCTCCCGGTGAGGTCGCCCGAGGCGATCCGCGTCGCGGCGCGGCCGAGGGTGCGGAGCGGCAACGTGATCGCGCGCGCGGCGAGCCACGCGAGGAGCGCGGTCGCCGCGTACACGACGAGGGCGGCGCGCGCGAGCTCCGCCCAGAAGGCGCGGCGCCGCGGCCAGAGCGGCGCCTCGGGGAGCCAGGACGCGACCACGCCGCCGGGCGCGCGCGTCGTCACGAGCCAGCCGTCCTCGAGGCGCACCGGGCCGAGCGGCGCGCCGCGCGCGCGCTCGAAGGGGACCCGCGCGGAGCCGGAGCGGCCGACGACGGCGCCGTCGGGGCCGAGGAGCGCCGAGGGCGAGCCGGTGACGAGCCACACGCGCTCGGCGAGCTCGGGATCGGCGCGCTCCACGGCGGCGGCCACCGCGCTCTCCTGCGCGCGCGCCGCCGCGTCGACGTACTCGCGATCGACGTCGCGGCGGTAGCGCAGGTACCCGGTGGCGGCGAAGAGGAGGACGGCCACGGTGCCGATCCCGAACCCGAGCACCAGGATCTTGCCGCGCACGGTCCCCCGGGACACGAGCTCGCGGGCGGCGAGCGCCTCGGACGCGCGCGCCGCGGCGGCCGCGGCGAGCGAGTACGCGAGCATCGCGGCGAGGAGCGCGATGGCGAGGGCGGCGCCCGCCGCGGCGAGCCCCGCGTCGTCCGGCTGACCCGCCGCGCGGAGCCTCGCGAGCACCGCCGCCGCGCCGGCGACCGCCGTGCCCCCGACGGCCGCGGCGGCGATCGAGGGCAGCCGGTGTCCCGCCGCGGCGGCGCGCGACGCCTCCTCCGC
>DASVZX010000430.1:0-6263 GCA_036391435.1 Anaeromyxobacter sp.
TCCGCTCCCACGGCGGCGGCGACGAGCCCGAGAACCTCGTCGGCCTCTGCGCCTTCCACCACCTCCGCTGCGTCCACGGCGGCTGGCTGCGCGTCTCCGGCCGCGCCCCCGACGACCTCACCTGGACCCTGCGCGGCAGGACCTGGACCGGGCCGGGGTCCTGAGGGGGGCGCGCCCTCGGGGCTCGTTGCCCTCATCGGCGGCCCCGGGTTAATGGAGATCGAGGGCACGCGCGGGTCCTAAGGGCCCTCCCGCGCTTTGCTCGACGCGGCAAGCTCGTCCGGCGTTCGGGGGGTCACATGAGGATCAGCGTGTTCGCGGCCGCGCTCGCCATCGCGTGCAGCGGTTCCGGGTCGCCGTCGGGGACGACCGCGTTGGCGGCGCCGCCCTGCGCGGGGATCGCCTGCGGGGTGCCCGAGCCGCCCGTCACGCTTCACGTCGTGGACGCGATCACCTCGGCCGGCGTCGAGGGCGTCGTCCTCACGAACGTCACCGCCCCGCCGTCGCCCCCGGGAAGCGGCGGGCTGGTCTACGGCTGCAACTACGACGCGCATGTCACGATCTGCACGGTGGACGCGATCGCGTCCGGCACCTACGAGCTCGACGTGACGGCGCCCGGGTACGCGACCGTTCACCTGAAGGTCGAGGTTCCGCCATGGGTCCACGTTCCCGGTGCGTGCTGCGAGCCAGACTGGGTGTCGCAGACCGTCGGCGTGAGGCTCACGCCGGCCGCGTAGCGCGGACAGGACGTCAGGCCCGGGCGGTCGTGCAGGCGGGTGCGGATCCTCTTCCTCTCCGACACCCACCTCGGCATCGACCTGCCGGCGCGGCCGCGGGTCGAGCGGCGCCGGCGCGGCGAGGACTTCTTCCGCGCCTTCGAGGCCGCCCTCGCGCCCGCGCGCACGGGCGAGGTGGACGTCGTCGTCCACGGCGGGGACCTCCACTACCGGAGCCGCGTCCCCGCCTGGCTCGCCGAGGCCGCGCTCGCGCCGCTGCGGGCCGTCGCGTCCAGCGGGATCCCCGTGCTCCTCGTGCCCGGGAACCACGAGCGGTCCCGGCTGCCCTACCCGCTCCTCGCGCTGCACGAGAACGTCCACGTGTTCCACGCGCCGCGCACGGTGCGCCTCGAGGCGCGCGGGCTGCGCGTCGCCTTCGCCGGCTTTCCCTACGCGCCGGGCGTGCGCGACCGGTTCCCGTCGCTCCTCGACGCGGCGCGCCGCGGCGAGGAAGGCGCAGACGTCCGGATCCTCTGCCTCCACCAGTGCGTCGAGGGGGCGACCTGCGGGCCGGCCGACTTCACGTTCACGGACGGAGACGACGTCGTCCGACGCGCCGATCTCCCGCGCGACGCCGCCGTCGTCCTGTGCGGCCACGTGCACCGGCACCAGGTGCTCCGCGCGCCGGCCGGACCGAGCGTCGTCTACGCGGGCTCGGTCGAGCGGACCTCGTTCGCGGAGGCGGGCGAGACGAAGGGGACCGTCCTCGTCGACCTCGACGCGCGCGGCGTCGCGGCGATGGCGTTCCGGCCGCTCCGATCGCGCCCGATGCTCGTCCGCCCGCTCGCGCTCGCCGGGCTCGACGCCGCCGCGGCGCGCGCCGAGATCGCGCGCACGGTCCGGGCGACGCCGCCGGACGCCATCCTTCGCCTGCGCCTCGACGGTCCGATCGCGTCCGCGCACGCGCCGCTGCTCGCGGCGGCGGCGCTCCGGGCGGTCGGCGGGGCGCGCGACGTCTCCGTCGGGCGTGCCGCGCCTCACAGCACCCGGTCGATCGTGACGACGTCCACGAGCCCGAGCGCCTGGTAGAGCGCGGGGATCACCTTCTCCGGCGGGTGGCGGCGCCGGAGCTCGGCGACCCTCTCGGTCCCGGCGCGGTAGCACGGCAGGTACATGCGCCCGTTGAGCGGGTGGCGTCCCCAGGCGCCGGAGAGCTTTCCGGCGCGCTCCTCCGAGACCAGGTACTCGCGCCGGAGCACGCGCGCGACCTCGTCCTGCGCCCGCCCCTCCTCCCAGGTGAGCCAGGAGGCCTGGTTCTTCGCGTCGTCCTGCAGGAGCGCGAGCAGCGTCCCGATCCTCAGGTCCGGATCCGGCAGGTCCGCGACCTCCCTCGCGCCGAAGGCCATGAGGATCGCGTTGTTCGCGAGCCCCTCGGAGAGCGCCGCGCCGCGCGTGTTCATCGTGAGCACGGTGCCCTCGAACCCGAGCTTCCCCTCGACGTGCAGCGCCTGCGCGAGCGCGAAGTTCGTGACGTGCCCCGGCACGACCTCGTGCGCGACGAGATCCACGAGCTCGGGGATGGAGATCTCGAGCGCCGCGTTGATCTCGTAGGTCGCCTCGTACCGCGGCGAGCCGTCGGCGTTCCGGGCCCGGCCGACGTAGTTCATCGAGCCGGAGAACCAGGCGTTCTCGATGAGCAGGAACTCGACGTTCGCGCGCGGGATCGCGTGAAGGGCGGGCGGCAGGAACGGGACCACGTGCCGCCGCGCGCCCGCGTCGAGCTGCGCGATGAACCCGTCGGCGAGGAGCTTGAACCCCTTGCGCGGCACGAGCCGCTCCGCCCGCCAGGCGTCGATCGCGGCGAGCAGCCGCTCGGGGTCGGGCGAGACGCCGAGCAGCTGCGCCAGGAGCTCCCGGCTCGCCTCCGGCCGCGAGGGCCCGGGCGGCCGGCCCGTCGAGGCGAGCACGCAGCGCGCGTACGGCACCTTCGGCCCGCGACCCCGCAGCTCCTCGGCGAGCCCCCACATCACGCGGAGCGACTCGCCCTGGCCGGCGAGGAACGCGCCCCGCAGCCCGCCGGCGGCGCGCGCGAGCGCGTCGAGCTCGTCGATCGCCCGCGGCACGTCGACCGCGGCGAGGTAGGCGTCGATCGCCGCCGCGTCCGGCGACGGCGCCGCGACGCCGCCCGTCTGCCGCAGCCGCGCCGCGGCGGGGTGCGTGTAGGCCTCCGGGAGCGGCTCGTCCGAGAACCAGGAGTCCGCGATGAACCGGCCGGTCCCGGAGGCGCTCATCACGTCGCCGCCCCAGAGCGTGTCCATCCCGAGGATCGCGGTCGCGACGGCGCTCGCCAGCTTCCTCTCGTCCGGCATCGGCCCTCCAGGGGGTTCAGCGGAAGTCGGTGAGCTTCTTCCGCGACCCGCCGAGCTTCGGGTCGCGCCTCGCCTGGCACGCCACGCACAGCGTGGCGTACGGCACGAGGGCGAGCCGCCTCGGCGCGATCTCCTCCTCGCACGCCTCGCAGAGCCCGAAGTCCTCCGGGGCGTCCGCGAGCTTCGCGAGGGCGCGGTCGATCTGGCGCACGAGCGCGGCCCGGCCCTCGTTCCGCTTCGAGGCGAGCACCTGCAGCATCTCGGAGAGCGCCTGCGCGTCCTCGTCCGCGACGCCGGTCGTGGCGGGGTCCCGCCGGTTCGGCTCGATGCGCGCGGGGCCCGCCTCGACGACGGCGGCGCGGAGCCGCTCGAGGGTCTTGCGGTGGGCAAGCCGCTGCTTCGGGGTCATGCGCCCGGGAGCATAGCGGAGGCCGGGCCCGGGATCCGCAGCGACGCGGGCCGTCGCGGCCGGCTCTACGGCCGGGCGCCGCCCCCGCCCGGTCGCGCCGGCGCCGCGGCCACCTTGCGGCGCTGGAACTCGACGATCCCCGTCCGCGCGAGGAGCCAGTTCCCGGCGCGCGGGAACAGCGCCGCGAGCGCGAGGAGGGGCCGCACCGGGACGGAGTTCACGATGATCTCGGGGACGTCGCGCCGGATCGCGCGCACGACCGCAGCGGCGACCTGGTCCGGCGTGCACGAGCCGATCGCGCGCGGCGGCGCCACGCCGAAGCGCGCGAACATGCCCACCCCGGTCACGAACCCGGGGCAGACCGCGGAGAGCGACACGCCGGTGCCCGCGAGCTCCGCGCGCAGGCCCGCCGTCCACTCCACGAGCCCCGCCTTCGTCCCGCAGTAGAGGGCGTCGTACGGCGCGCCCTTCTTCCCGCCGAGCGAGGCCATGTTCACGACGTGGCCTCGCCCGCGCGCCACCATCCCGGGCAGGGCGAGCCGCGCCAGGTGGACCGGGGCCGTGAAGTTCACCTCGACGGTCTCGGCGATCACGCCGGGCTCGAGCGTCGTGAAGGCGCCCTCCGACTCGATCCCCGCGCCGTTCACGAGGACGTCCAGGGGCCCGAGGGCGGCCTCGGCGCGCGGGACGAGCGCGGCGCGATCGTCGGCGCGCCGGAGATCCGCGCCGAGCGGCACCGCCCGGACGCCCGCCGCCCGCGCCGCCGCCGCCACCTGCTCGAGCGCCGCCACGTCGCGCCCCGCCAGCGCGAGGTGCGCGCCCTCTCGCGCGAGCGCCCGGACGACGTACGGACCGATGCCGCGCGACGCGCCCGTGACGAGGGCGACGCTTCCCCTCAGGTGGTCCATGGCGCCCCTCCCGCGTCAGGATGCGCGAGCCGGGCGCCGGAGGACGAGCGCCCTCCTCAGGGGAGGTGGTGGAGCCCGCCCGCGTTCGACACGTCGGCGTAGCCCGCCTTGCGGAGGATCCGGACCGCCGTCGCGCTCCGGCTGCCGGACGCGCAGTAGACGACCACCGGCTTGTCCCTCGGGATCCGGTTGAGCTTGGCGGAGAGCGCCGGGAGCGGCACGTTGATCGCCCCGCGGTACCTGCCCCGGCCGAACTCCGCCTCGGACCGGACGTCCACGATCGTGGCGCCCGCCTTGATCTTCTCGGCGACGAGCGCCGGCGGGGCGCGCCGCGTCATCAGGGACCTGAAGACGAGGAACGCGATGACGAGGGCGATGGTGATCGTGGTGGCGTCGAGGTGCACGGGGCCTCCGGTCGGGTTGCGCGTGAGAGCCGGAGGCCCCCGCGATGGGTTCGGCGCGCCGGCGGGGCGGTCCGCTGCCGGCGGAGCGGAGCCGCTACCGGTGCGCGCGACCGTACAGGCGGCGCAGCACCCACTCGAGCACGCGCAGCACCCTGCGGCGGTACGGGAACTGGAGCTGCCGGCCGACGAGCGGCGAGGCGCGGCGCGCGATGGGCCGGTCCTCCACGATGCTCTCGACGCGGAGGAACTGCCGGAGCCCCTCGATCCCGTGCCGGACGCCGAGCCCGCTCGCCTTGATCCCGCCGAGCGGCACCTCGACGCAGAGGTAGTTCACGAGGACGTCGTTCACGCAGACGGTGCCCGCCTCGAGGCGCCGGGCGAGCGCCGCCGCCCGGGCGTGGTCGCGCGACCAGATCGACGCGGAGAGCCCGTGGGAGGAGTCGTTCGCGAGACGGATCGCGTCCTCGGCGTCGGCGGCGCGCAGGACCGGGAGCACGGGGCCGAAGGTCTCGTCCCGCGACACCTCCATCCCGGGCGTCACGTCCACGAGCAGCGTCGGCGCGAAGAAGCCCGGCCCGAGCTCCGGGCGGCGCGCGCCGCCGGCCGCGATCCGCGCGCCCTGCCGCTGCGCGTCGGCGATCTGGCGCTCCGCCCGGTCCATCTGCGGCGGGAACGTGATCGCCCCGACGTCGATCTCGCCGTCGCTCTCCGGCGCGTCGCGCCCCTGCCTGAGCTCCGCCATGAGCTCGACGCAGCGCCGCACCAGGCGATCGTGGATCGGCGCCTCCGCGATGAGGCGCTCGGTCCGGACGCACACCTGTCCGCTCTGCGCGAACGCGCTCCACACGGCCGCCCGGGCGGCGCGCTCGACGTCCGCGTCCGCGAGGACGACCATCGGCGAGTTCCCGCCGAGCTCGGCGACGCACGGGATGAGCCGGGCGCCGGCGGCCGCCGCGACCTTCCGGCCGACCGCCTGGCTCCCCGTGAAGAAGATCATGTCGACGCCCGCGACGAGCGCTTCGCCCGCGTCGGCGCCCCCGACCACCACCTGGAACACGCCCTCCGGGAGCCCCTCCTCGCGCCACAGCCGCTCCACGAGCAGCGACGTCATCGGCGTGACGGGCGACGGCTTCAGCACGACGGCGTTTCCCATCGCGAGCGGAGACACCGCGTCGGCGTAGTTGTTGAGGAGCGGAAAGTTCCACGGGCCGATGACGCCCACGACGCCGTGCGGATGGCGCACCACCCGCGCCCGCTTGGTCGCGAAGAGGAACGGATGGCGCACGCCGTCACGCACCGCGCGGCGGCCGGCGCGGCCGGTCGCGAACCGCGTGATCTCGCACGCGTAGAGCACGTCCATCCCCAGCGCCTCGAAGCGCGGCTTGCCGCTCTCGCGCATGATCGTGGGGACGAGCTCGGGATCGACGGCGAGGCGGGCCGCGAGGCGCCGCAGCGCG
>DASVZX010000431.1:0-17801 GCA_036391435.1 Anaeromyxobacter sp.
TCGGCACCGGCGCGGGCGCCGCCGGGCGCGTCGCGGCGCCGGAGGTGACGGCGCTCCTCGACCCGGAGCAGTTCGCCGCGATCTCGGCGCCCGCGGACACGCCGCTCCTCGTGCTCGGCAGCGCCGGCAGCGGCAAGACCACCGTCGCGCTCCACCGGCTCGCGCGGATCGCCTTCGACGACCCGCGCCGGTTCCCGGCCGCGAAGCTCCAGGTCGTGGTCCCGGAGGTCGGCCTGGCGCGGCTCGCCGCGCGCCTCCTCGAGCCGCTCGGCCTCGATCGCGCGGTGGTCCGCACCCTCGACGCGTGGGCGCGGGGCGCCTTCCAGAGCGCGTTCGGCGCCCCGCCGCCGCGCCTGTGCGAGGAGCCGCCGCCGCTCGTGTCGCGGCTGAAGCGCCACCCGGCGCTCTACGAGGTCCTGCGGAAGCGTCCGCGCCTCGCGGATCCCAGGCCCGCGCTGTCGCGGCTCCGGCGGGAGCTCGGCGACCTCCTCATGGACCACGCCTTCCTCGAGTCCGTCGTGCAGGGCGCCGCGGGCGATCTCCCCGTGACCGCGATCGAGGAGACGCTGCGCCACACGCGGCTCCAGCTCGCCCCGCCCGTGAGCGACGCGCTCGCCGGGATCGACCCCGACCGGCGCGAGACCCTCGACGGCAAGCCCATCGACGAGGGCACGCCCGAGGCGATCGCGGGGACGCTCGATCCGGAGGACCTCCCGATCCTGCTCCTCATGGCGGCGCTCCGGGGCGGGCGCGCCGCGAGGCGCAGCGCGCACCTCGTCGTGGACGAGGCGGAGGACGTGTCGCTCCTCGAGCTGTACGTGCTCGGCCGGCACCTCGCGGGCCGGAGCGTCACGGTGGCCGGCGACGAGAGCCAGCAGACGTTCTCGTCGTACGCCGGCTGGGCCGACGCCGTCGCGGCGCTCGGCGTCGGCCGCGCCGAGACCGTCCGGCTCGAGACCACCTACCGCTGCCCGCGGCCGATCGCCGAGCTCGCGCAGGCGATCCTCGGGCCCATCGCGCCCGCGCGCCCGCCCCGGGCGGGGCGGGACGGCGCGGCGGTCTCGCGCTTCGACTTCCCCACCGAGGCGCACGCGCACCTCTTCCTCGCCGGCGCGGTGCGCGATCTGCTCGAGCGCGAGCCCCAGGCGTCCGTGGCGGTCATCGCCCACGCGCCCGAGGTCGCCCGGGCGTTCCACCGGCTCCTCGCGGATCTCCCCGAGGTCCGCCTCGCGCTCGACGGCCGCTTCAGCTTCCGCCCGGGCGCGGACGTCACCGACGTCGCGAGCGTGAAGGGGCTCGAGTTCGACTACGTGGTCGTGCCCGACGCCTCGCTCCGCGCCTACCCGGACACGGACGAGGCGCGCCGGCGGCTCCACGTGGCCGTCACGCGCTCGGCGCACCAGCTCTGGATCGCCGCGCCGGGGACGCCGTCGCCGCTCGTCGCGCGGCTCCCCGTCGCCTGACGCGTCCCTCGCGGGGTGGTGCGACCTCGCGGGCGAGCGCACGCCCGGTCCGAGCACTACATTCGGGCCCACACCCACGACCCGGCAGGAGGGAGGAGCCGCCATGGCCCAGGTGACGCTGAAGGGGAGCCCCATCCACACAAACGGCGAGCTGCCGAAGGTCGGCGCGGCCGCGCCCGCCTTCAAGCTGACGAACGGAGACCTGAAGGACGTCGGGCTCCCCGACTTCAAGGGGAAGCGGAAGATCCTGAACATCGTCCCGAGCCTCGACACCTCGGTCTGCGCGACCTCGACGCGCCGGTTCAACGAGTCGGCCGGCAAGCTCCCGAACACGGTCGTGCTCGTGATCTCCGCGGACCTGCCGTTCGCGTCGAAGCGCTTCTGCACGACCGAGGGGCTGCAGAACGTCGTCCCGCTCTCGCTCATGCGCGACAAGAGCTTCGCGAAGGACTACGGCGTGCTGCTCCAGGACGGTCCGCTCGCCGGCATCTGCGCGCGCGCGGTGGTCGTCCTCGACGAGGGCGACAAGGTGACGTACACGCAGCTCGTGCCGGAGATCGGGCAGGAGCCCGACTACGAGCGGGCGCTCGCGGCGGCCCGCTGAGCGAGCCGGCACCACCCCGCGCCGGCGGGGGGACGGCGCGCGGCGGCGGCGGGCTCCGGCCGCTACCCGAGGTACGCCGCGAGCACGCGCTCGTCGCGCCGGAGCTCCGCGGGGGTGCCGGAGAGGGCGATCTTCCCGCGCTCCATGACGTACGCGTGATCGGCCACCTCGAGCGCCTTGCGGGCGAACTGCTCGACGAGGAGCATCGTCATGCCCTCGGCCTTGAGCCGCCGGATGGTCTCGAAGACCTCCTGCACGATGACGGGGGCGAGCCCCATCGACGGCTCGTCGAGGAGCATCACCTTGGGCCGGGCCATGAGCGCGCGGCCGATGGCGAGCATCTGCTGCTCGCCGCCGGAGAGCGTCCCGGCGAGCTGGCGGCGCCGCTCGGCGAGGCGCGGGAAGAGCGCGTAGACGCGGTCGAGGTCGGCGCCGGCGCGGCGGCGGAAGCCGAAGAAGCGCGGCAGCATCCGGTACGCGCCGAGGAGGAGGTTGTCCTCGGCGGTGAGCGGCGCGAACACCTTGCGGCCCTCGGGGGCGTGGGCGAGGCCGAGCCGCGCGATCCGCGCGGCGCCGAGCCCGTGCACCGGCGCGCCGTCGAGCAGCACCTCGCCGCGCGTCGGCGCGAGCAGCCCGGAGATCGCGCGCATCGTCGTGGTCTTCCCGGCGCCGTTCGCGCCGATGAGCGCCACGACGGCGCCGGCCTTCACCTCGAGCGAGACGCCGGCGAGCACCTCGGAGAGGCCGTACCCGGCGCACAGGTCGCGGACGGCGAGCATCAGGCGCCTCCCTCGACCGGCGCGAGCGTCGCCGGTCCGGGCGCCCCCTCGACGGCGCCGAGGTACGCGGCGATCACCGCCGGCTGGCGCTTCACCTCGTCCGGGGTCCCCTCCGCGATCTTCCGTCCCCCGTCGAGGACGGTCACGGTGGTGCAGAGCTCCGTGACGACGTCCATGTGGTGCTCGATGAGCACGATCGTGACCCCGCGCCCGTTCACGCGCCGGATCATCTCCTTCAGCTTCGCGACGTCGGGGCCCGCGAGCCCGGCGGCGGGCTCGTCGAGCACGAGCAGGTCGGGGCTCCGCGCGAGCGCCCGGGCGATCTCGAGGAAGCGCTGGCCGCCGTAGGTGACGTCGCGGACCGGGGTCCGCGCCACGGCGCCGAGCCCCACCAGCTCGAGGAGCGCGAGGGCGCGGGCCTGCGCGGACCGCTCCTCGCGCCGCCCGAGCCCGAGCAGCACGAGCGGGAGCGGGAGCCGGTACGCGCCCCGCAGCGCCACCATCACGTTGTCGAGCGCGCTCATCCCGGAGAAGAGCTGCAGGTTCTGGAAGGTCCGGGCGAGCCCCGCCCCCGCGGCCCGCACCAGGCTCCCGCGCGGCAGCGGCGCCCCGCGGAGCGTCATCGTGCCGTCCGTCGGCGTGTACAGGCCTGAGAGGACGTTCACGAGCGTGCTCTTGCCGGAGCCGTTCGGCCCGATGAGCCCGTGGACCGTCCCGGCGCGGACGGTGAGGTCCACGCCGTCCACCGCCCGCACGCCGCCGAAGTGACGCCGGAGCCCCCGGATCTCGAGGAGCGGCGCGCCGTCCGCGGGCCGCACCGGCAGCACCTCGTCGAGCGGGGCCGGCGGCGGGAGCGGCGGCGCCTCGAGGTGGAACAGGCGCGAGAGGGCGCGCGTCGCGAACCCCATGAGCCCCTCGGGGAGCCCGACCACCACCGAGAAGAGCATCACCGCGAAGATGGCCCGGCGCCAGTCCTCGGTGTTCTCCACGAGGAACGCGACCGCGACGAGGAAGCCGGTCGCCGCGATGGGCGCGAGCGCCTGGAAGGGCCGCGTCGTGCGGCGGGCCAGCCCGCGGACCCCGGCGCCGAGCGCCACCGCGAACCCGACCGACGCGATGGCGCGGAAGAGCATCCGGCTCGAGAGGAGGTTCGGGAGCAGGGCGACGAGGGCCGCGCCGACCACGGCGCCCCACAGGCTCTTCCGCCCGCCGAGGACGACCCCGAGCAGGAAGATGACGGTCAGCTCGTACACGAACGAGTGCGGCTGCAGGTACTGGAAGTTGAAGGCGTAGAGCGCGCCGGCGAAGCCGCCCAGCCCCGAGCCGAAGGCGAACGCCGCCACCTTGTGGCGGTAGGAGCCGACGCCCATCGCGTCGGTCGCGATCGGGCTGTCGCGGAGCGCCTCGAACGCGCGCCCCCACTGCGAGGAGAGGAGGTTGCGCATCGCGATCCAGACGATCGCGAGCAGGACGAGGCACACCCAGAAGAAGTCGCGCGCGGAGAGGACGTGGCCGAGGAGCGGCGGCCGCTGGACGGAGAGCCCCTGCGCCCCGCCCGTGAGCCCCTCCGTCTCGTTCAGGAACGTGGTCGCGAGCGCCGTGAAGGAGAGGGTGGCGAGCGCGAACTGCGGCCCCTCGAGGCGGAGCGACGGGAGCGCGAGGAGCGCGCCGAGCGCCGTCGTGACGCCGCCCGCGACGAAGATCGCGAGCGGGATCCCGGCCCCGAAGCGCACGGCGGCGATGCCGGCCGCGTACGCCCCGAGCCCGAGGAAGGCGGCCTGGGCGAGGTTCACCTGGCCGAGGTAGCCGACCGTGACGTCGAGGCCGATGAGGACGATGCCGTAGATGGCGAGCAGGGTGAGCAGGCCGAGCGCGTAGGGGCTCGTCACCGCGAGCGGGATCGCCGCGAGCAGGGCGAAGAGGGCGATCTCGGCGCCGCGGACGAGCAGGAGTCGCTTCAGCACGATCGCCTACACCTTGCGGATGACGGCCTTGCCGAACACGCCCGTCGGGCGCACGGCGAGGGCGAGGATGAGCAGGACGAGCCCGGGCGCCTCGCGCCAGCCGCTGCCGATGTACAGGCTCGCGAGCCCCTCGAGCGCGCCGAGGAAGAGCCCGACCACGACGACGCCGAAGCCGGACTCGAGCCCGGCGACCACCGCGACGGAGAACGCCTTGAGCACGAGGGCCGACGCCATCGTCGGGCCGACGGTGGTGATCGGGGAGACGAGGATGCCGGCGACCGCCGCGACCGCGCCGGAGAGCGCGTAGGAGAGCATCACCGTGTGGGTCGCCGAGATCCCCATGAGCTCGGCCGCGTCGCGGTCCGCCGAGACGGCGTCGAACGCCTTCCCGAGCAGCGTGCGCCGCTTGAACACCTCGACGAGGACCATCACGACGAGCACGCCGCCGAGGACCGCGAGCTCGAGGCCGGTCACGTCCACGCCGAGGACGGTGATCGACGCGCCCGGGATGGGTGTCGGGAACGGCCGGTCGTCGCGGCCCCAGACGTTCTCGGCGAAGGAGAAGAGGAACAGGCCGACGATGATGGTGAGCAGGATCCAGCCCTCGCTCCGCTGCTCGAGCGCGAGGCGCACCGCGGCGCGCTCCACCGCGAGCCCGAGCAGCGCGCCGAACAGGATCCCGAGCGGCACCACCGCCCAGTAGGGCAGGCCCGTCCCGAGGAGCGACAGCGAGACGAAGGACGAGACCATCACGAGCTCGCCCTGCCCGAAGTTGATGCTCTTGCTCGTCGCGTAGGTGAGCTGGAACCCGTACGCGACGAGCGCGTACACGAGCCCAATGAGCGCGCCGCTCACGGTGATCTGCGCGACGACGGAGAAGGGCACGGGGGCGATCCGGCGGGGAGGCGGCCTGCGCCCCCTCCCCGCCGCCGGGCGCTACTTGCCGCCGCGCTTCTGGAACCGGGCGCGATCGGCCGGGTTCGCGAACACGACGCGCCCGTCCTTCACCATGCCCATCACCGTCTGCTCCTTGCGGAACGCCTCGTGCGTCGTGACGTCCGTCGGGCTCCACCTCGAGTACGGCTTCTTCCAGGTGGCGATGACGCCGTCCACCGGCTCCTTCAGGTCCTCGAGCGCGTCGCGGATCTTGAGGCTGTCGGTGCTCCCGGCCTGCTTCACGGCGGCCGCGAAGATGAGGACCGCGTCGTAGCCCTGCGCGGCGGAGACGGGCGAGGGGATGCGGCTCACGCCGTACGCCTTGTGGTACGCCTCGATGAACGCCTTCGCCTTGGGCGTGACCGGCTCCTCGATGAAGGTCTGCGGCATGAGCGTGCCGTTGCCGTTCGGGCCGGCGTTGTCGATGTAGTTCGACATCGAGAGCGTCCACCCGCCGATGAGCGGCACCTTGTAGCCGAGCTTCGCCATGCCGTTCGACACGGCGGCCTCCTCCGGCCCGATCCCCCAGATGAGGATGCCCCGGGCGCCGAGCGAGCGCGCCTTCAGGATCTGCGCGGTCATGTCCTTGTCGCCGATCTTGAACTTCTCCTGCGTGACGACCTGGAGCTTGTTCCCCTGCTTGCGGATCTGGTCGAGGAGGTCGTCGCGGCCGGACACGCCGTAGTTCGTGTCGTCGTGGAAGATGGCGACCTTCCCGAGGTTCCGCCGGATGGCCTCCTCGACGACGAGCTCCGCCTGGATCCCGTCGTGCGCCGCGAAGCGGAAGATGGAGAGCCGCTCGGGGCCAGGCTTGTCGCCCTTCGTGAGCCACTGGGTCATCGACGCGGAGCCCGCGGCCGGGCAGATGATCTTCGTGATGCCCGCCTCCTGGAAGTACTTGTCGCCGGCCATCACGACGCCGGTGTTCACGCTGCCGATGACGCCGGAGAGGTCCTTCATCGCGGCGAGCTCCTGCGCGATGAGCGCGCCGCGCTCGTTCTTCGCCTCGTCGTCGCGCTCGACGATCTCGATCTTGAGCTTCTTGCCGCCGACGGGGATCCCGCCCGCGGCGTTGATCTCGGCGATGGCGAGCTTGGAGCCATCGCGGGTGGAGGCGCCCATCGGCGCGGAGCCGCCGGAGTAGGGGCCGGTGAGGGCGATCTTGACGGTGTCCTGGGCGAGCGCGGGGACGGCCAGGAGCGAGATGACGAGCGCGAGCAGCCTGGGCATGAGTTGCCTCCGGAAGGGTGACCTTCAGTGAAGCATGTGAGCCGGAAACGCCTACTTAGGTGCGGGAGTGCGCGGAAGTCTACCGCTCGGGGCCGCCGCCCCCCAAGGGGGACGATCGGGGTGCGGTCCGAGGGCTCGCGCGCCCGCGGCCGCCGGCGCCGGCGGGGCACCGTCACCCGCGGAAGTCCTCACGATTCGCGGAGCTACCCGCCCCCGGCGAGCGCCTCGAGCTCCCCGTGCGCCGCCTCCCAGGCGGCGTAGAGCCCCGCGAGCTCGTCCCGGGCCGCGCGCTGCCGGTCCACGACCGGCTTCGCCTTCGCGAAGTCCTCGTAGAGCGCGGGGTCGGCGAGCGCGGCGGTCGCCTCCCTCTCCTCGCGCTCGAGCGCCTCGATGCGCGCCTCGAGCCGCGCGATCTCCTCGCGGAGCGGCTTCTCGAGCCGGTAGCGCGCGTTGCGCGCCTCGGCCTCGACGCGCCGGCGATCCTTCTCCGAGATCGCCCCGTCGCCCGCCGCGCCGCGCGCCGCCGCCGGCTCGCCGCCCGGCGCGGCCTCCGCCGCGAGCTGGCGCTGGTGGTACCACCAGTCGTCGAGGTTCCCCGGGAACGGCAGGATCCCGCCGTCCTTCACCTCCCAGATCACCGTCGCGAGCTGGTTCACGAAGCTCCGGTTGTGCGAGACGAAGAGCAGCGTCCCGCCGTAGCCCTTCAGCGCCTCGATGAGCGCCTCCGAGGAGTCGAGGTCGAGGTGGTTCGTGGGCTCGTCGAGCAGGAGCAGGTTCGCCGGCACGAGCAGGAGCTTCGCGAGCGCGACGCGCGCGCGCTCCCCGCCGGAGAGCACGCCCACCTTCTTGTCCACGTCGTCGCCGGAGACGAGGAAGGAGCCCGCGACGCCGCGGACGTACGCCTCGCCCTGGTCCGGCACGAGGTCCCAGAGCGTGTCGAGCACGGTCCGGTCCGGATCGAGCGTGCCGAACGTGCGCATCGCGCCCGGGTCCTCCTCGTGCTCCCCGCGCTCGAAGTGATGCTGGGCGTAGGAGCCCGCGACGACGGAGTGGCCGAGCCTCACCGTCCCCGCGTCCGGCGCGAGCTCGCCCGCGACGAGCTTCAGCAGCGTGGACTTCCCCGCGCCGTTCGGCCCGATGACGCCGATCCGCTCGCCCCGGAGCACCTGGGCGTCGAGGCCGGCGTAGACCCGCGTCTCCCCGAACGCCTTGCGGAGCCCCTCGATCCGGAGGACCTCCTTCCCGGAGCGCGGCGCCTCGGGGAACCGGAAGCGGATCGTCGCGCGCCGCTCGAGGAGCTTCACCTCCTCCATGCGCTCGAGCTGCTTCTCCTTCGAGCGCGCCTGCGCCGCCTTCGTCGCCTTCGCGCCGAACCGCTCGATGAACCCCTCGAGCTGGGCGCGCTTCGCGGCCTGGCGCTTCGCGGCCGACTCGAGCCGCTCCTCCTCCTCGGCGCGCTGCCGCCGGTAGTCGTCCCAGTCGCCCGCGTAGGAGCGGAGCCCCTCCGGCTCGAGCGCGAGGACCCGCTCGATCTGGCGGTTCAGGAACTCGCGATCGTGCGAGACGAGGACGATGGCCTTGCGCGAGGCGCGCAGGAACGCGTCGAACCACTCGAGCGTCGGGACGTCGAGGTGGTTCGTCGGCTCGTCGAGGAGGAGGAGATCGGGATCCTGGAGGAGGAGCCCGGCGAGCGCGGCGCGCATCTTCCAGCCGCCGGAGAAGGTGCGCGCCGGGCGCGCGAGCTCTTCCTGGCGGAAGCCGAGGCCGGACAGGATCCGCTCCGCGCGGCGCCGCCCGAAGCGCTCCTCGAAGTGGTCCGCCTCCTCGTGCAGCTCCGCGAGCGCCTGGGAGAGCTCGAGCTGCTCCGGCGCCTCCCGCGCGGCGGCGAGCTCCGCCTCGGTCTGCGCGAGCCGCGCGTCGAGCGCGGCGCGGCCGGGCACGGACGAGAGGACCGCGTCCACGAGGGGGAGGTCCGGGAGGCTCGCGACGTCCTGCGGGAGGTACCCCGCCCGGGCGCCCCGCCGGACCACGATGTCGCCCGAGTCGGCGTGCAGCTCGCCCGCGAGGATCTTCATGAGCGAGGACTTGCCCGTCCCGTTCGCGCCGACGAGCCCGATCCGGTCGTGCGGGCCGATGGCGAGCGAGGCCCCGCCGAGCACGACCCGGGGGCCGTAGGCGAGCTGGAGGTCGCGCGCGGCGAGGAGGCTCATCGGAGGCGACCTGTTAACGTTTCTTCAAGGTTCGAACAAGGCCGGGCAACCGGGCGCGCGCATCATCCGGACCGTCGCCGCCCGCGCCGGGCGGCCGGAGAAGGAGGACGTCATGTGGAAGAAGATCGGGACCGCCGCCGCGGCCCTGCTGCTGCTGGGCGTCGGGCTGGTGACCCTCACCGCGTTCCGGGGCGGGGGCTTCTGCCACGGCGGGCACCGCGACCCGGCCCAGCTGGCCGCGGCCGCGAGCAAGCACGTCGACGACCTGCTCGACGACGTCGACGCGACGCACGACCAGCGCACGCGGATCCACGCCGTCGCGGACCGGATGATCGAGGCCGCGAAGGCGGTGCACGCCGGCCAGCAGGGGACGCACGACGCGCTCCTCGAGGCGTGGAAGAGCGACGCGCCGGACGCGGCGAAGCTCCACGCGCTCGTGGACCAGCGCGTCGAGGAGATGCGGAAGGTGGCCCACGAGGCGGTGGACGCGGGGATCGAGGTGCACGGGATCCTCACGCCCGACCAGCGCGCGAAGCTGACCCGGAAGATCGAGCGCTGGCACCGGTAGGGGAAGGCAGACCCGTGCACGAGCCCCGGCCCGAGCCGCGCCCGGAAAGAGGCCTGGCTCGGACTCGGGCTCGTGCACGCTCACGGGCCTGCGGGTCCGCGCGCGGACGGTAAGATGAACGTGGTGTCCCCGACGACGACCCCCATCCTCGCCCTCCTCGTCGAGGACGACGCCCGCCTCGCCGCGCTCACGAAGGAGTACCTCGAGGGGCACGGCGTCGCGGTCGTGCACGTGGGCGACGGGCGGCGCGGGCAGGAGGAGGCGCTCACCGGCCGCTACGACGCGGTGCTGCTCGACCTCATGCTGCCGGGCAAGGACGGCCTCGAGGTCTGCCGCGAGATCCGCGCCCGCTCCGACGTGCCGATCGTCGTCCTCACCGCGCGCGGCGAGGAGGCGGACCGGGTCATGGGGCTCGAGCTCGGCGCCGACGACTACCTCGCGAAGCCGTTCTCGCCGCGCGAGCTGCTCGCGCGGATCCGCGCGGTGGTCCGCCGGGCGAAGGGGCGCGCCGGGCCGGCGCGGGACCTCGTCAGGGTCGGCGCGCTCGTCGTCGATCCCGCGGCGCGGCGCGTGACCCTGCGCGGCCGGGAGGTCGCGCTCACCGGGTACGAGTTCGCGCTCCTCGAGGCGCTCGCCCGGCGCGCCGGGCGCGTGCTCTCCCGCGAGCAGCTCATGGAGCTCGCGCGCGGCAGCGCGGAGGAGGCGTTCGACCGGACCGTGGACGTGCACGTCTCGCGGCTGCGCCAGAAGCTCGGCGACGACCCCAAGCGGCCGCGGCTCATCAAGACGATCCGCGGGGCGGGGTACGTCCTCGCCGGGGAGGGCGGGTGAGCGGACGCCGGAGCCGCCACCGCCACGGCCCGCTCTTCTGGCGGATCTACCTGCACGGCGTGCTGCTCCTCGTGCTCGTCGGGATCGCGGTCGGCGCGGTGGGGCTCGCCTTCCGGCACCGGCGCGGCGACGAGTCGAGCCGGGTGGCGGCGTACGCGGCGGACCGCGTCGCCGAGCTCGCGGGGACCCCGGCGCGGCTCGAGGAGGAGCTCCGGCGCGTCCGCGACGTCTTCGGCGTGGACGGGACGGTGTACGGGCGCGACGGGCGCCCGATCGCGTCGAGCGTCGAGCCGCCGCTCGAGACGGCCTTCGGCGGCGGGGCCCCGGCGCGGGAAGGGCCGGTGCACGTCCGCGGGCGCGGCCTGGGCTGGGCGGCGCCGCTCCCCGCCATCGGCGGCCACCTCGTGATCTGCGGCGAGCCCCGCGCCCACGACCCCGTCCGCGGCCTGCTCTTCATCGGCGCGGTCCTCGTCGCGCTCGCGCTCGGGTCCGTCCCGCTCGCCCGCTCGATCTCCTCGCCGCTCGAGACCCTCACCGCCGCGGCGCGCCGGCTCGGCGCCGGCGACCTCTCCGCGCGCGCCGACCTCGCCGCGCGGGGCGAGGTGGGCGCGCTCGGCCGCGCCTTCGACGAGATGGCGGCCCGCCTCGAGGCGCTCGTGCGCGGCGAGCGCGAGCTGCTCGCGAACGTCTCGCACGAGCTGCGCACGCCCCTCGCCCGGATGCGGGTCGCGCTCGAGCTCGCGGCGGAGGGCGATCGCGAGCGGGCGAGGGCCCACCTCGCCGAGATCGGCGCGGATCTCTCCGAGCTGGACGCGCTCATCGAGGTCGTCCTCACCGCCGCGCGGCTCGACGCGCGCGGCGCGGGGGCGTGGCCGATCGCCCGCGACCCGCTGGACCTCGGCGCGGTGGTCCGCGACGCCGCCGGCCGCTTCCGCGAGGCGCACCCCGGGCGCGCGCTCGAGGTGGAGGTCGATCCCTCGGCGCCGGCCGCCTCCGGCGACGCGGCGCTCCTCCGCCGCCTCCTCGCGATCCTGCTCGACAACGCCGCGAAGTACTCCGACCCGCCGGCGCCGATCCGGCTCGCGCTCCGCGCCGGCGAGGCGGGCGCGGCGCTCGAGGTCACGGACCGCGGCGTCGGCGTCGACCCCGCCGACCTGCCCCGCCTCTTCACGCCGTTCTTCCGCACGGAGCGGAGCCGCGCCCGGGGCACGTCGGGCACCGGCCTCGGCCTCGTCCTCGCGCGGCGCATCGCCGAGGCGCACGGGGGGACGATCCGCGCCCGGAGCGCGCCCGGCGAGGGGACGGCGTTCCGCGTCGAGCTCCCGGCGGCGTTCGCGGGCTGACGGGCGGCGCCGGCCGCGCGTCGCGGCCGGCGCGTCCACGGCTAGTTGAAGTACAGCCGAACGAAGATGATTCCGTTCGTCTGCCAGGCCGACCCGCCGGGCGTCGTGGTCGTAACGCCGGCCGTGGTCTCGTCCCGGTCACCGATCCCCCAGCGGCCGAGCTGCGCCTCCGCGCCGACGCCGATGCGCGGGTGCGGGAGGATCTCGCCGCCGAGCGCAGCGCCGACGAAGAGGTCGGTCCCCTTGGTCTTGGTCTGGAAGCCCCCGCCGCCGTTCGTCGTGCTCCGCTCGAGCCCGACGAGCAGCCGGCCGCCGACGTAGAGGTGCGCCTGCTGCGCGAGCTGCATCATGTAGAAGGCGCCCGCGCCGAAGGTGTAGTACGCCGCGGAGTCGCCACCGTCCTGGCTCGATGTCACGAACCCGATCTCCGGCTCGAGCCGGAAGCTTGGGGTGAAGTCGATGGGGACGTAGATCTGCGGCGGGATGATGCCGGCGTTCGACCCGGCTTGCGTCTGGGCGAACAGGGTGGTGAGCTCGCCGCCGGTCGGCAGGCCGACGCCGAGGCCGACGCGGACGGGGTTCCCCTGCTGCTGGGCGGAGGCCGGCGAGGCGAGGGCGAGCGCGCAGAGCGCGAGCGTGAGGCGGACGAGGTTCTTCATGCGGATCCTCCCTTGGAGTGAATGCCGGACGGGGCCGGCGGGAGGACTCTACGCGGGATCGGTCGCACCGCAAGTGCGCGACCGTGCGGCGGTGTGCGCGCTCAGCGCTCGCGCATGTACGGGTACTCGAAGCGGGTCGGCGGGTCGAAGGTCTCCTTGATCGCGCGGAGCGACACCCACCGGTAGAGGTTCGCGACGCTGCCCGCCTTGTCGTTCGTGCCCGACGCGCGCGCGCCGCCGAACGGCTGCTGGCCGACGACGGCGCCGGTCGGCTTGTCGTTCACGTAGAAGTTGCCCGCCGCGTCGGCGAGCCGCCGCGTCGCGTCCACGATGGCGTCGCGATCGCGCGCGAAGAACGCGCCGGTGAGCCCGTAGGGCGAGGTCTTCGCGCAGAGCGCGAGCGCCTCGTCGAGGCGGATGTCGGCGTACACGTAGACGGTGAGCACCGGCCCGAAGATCTCCTCCTCCATGAGCTGGAAGCGCGGGTTCAGGGTCTCGACGACGGTGGGCGCGATGAAGAAGCCCTTCGCGTCGTCGGCGCGGCCGCCGGCGAGGACCTTCGCCTGCGACGAGTCCTTCGCGATCGCGATGTACCTCCGGATGCGGTCGAACGCCTCGCGGTCGATGACCGCGCCCATGAACGTCGTGAAGTCCTCGATCTCGCCCATCCGGATCTCGGCGACCATGCCGAGGAGCCGGTCGCGGAGGTCGGGCCACAGGCTCTCCGGGACGTAGGCGCGCGAGACCGCCGAGCACTTCTGGCCCTGGTACTCGAACGCGCCGCGCACGAGCGCGACCGCCGCCGCCTGCGGGTCGGCGGACGGGTGGACGAACACGAAGTCCTTCCCGCCGGTCTCGCCGACGACGCGCGGGTACCCGTGGTAGCGGCCGAGGTTCTCGCCGATGGTCCGCCACATCCCCTGGAAGACCGCGGTCGACCCGGTGAAGTGGAGGCCGCCGAGCTCCGGGCTCGCGAGCGCGGGATCGCCGACGGCGCGGCCGGGCCCCGGGACGAAGTTGATGACGCCGGGCGGGAGCCCCGCGGCCTCGAGCACCTTCAGGACGTGCCACGCCGAGTAGACCGCGGACGAGGCAGGCTTCCAGACCACGGTGTTCCCCATGAGCGCGGGCGCGGTGGGGAGGTTCGCCGCGATCGACGTGAAGTTGAACGGGGTGACCGCGAAGACGAACCCCTCGAGCGGCCGGGCCTCGAGCCGGTTCCACTGCCCCGGCGGCGAGACCGGCTGGTCCTCGAGGATCCGCTCCATGAACCAGGGGTTCCAGCGCCAGAAGTCGATCACCTCGCACGCGGAGTCGATCTCCGCCTGGTGCGGCGTCTTCGACTGGCCGAGCATGGTGGCCGCGTTCAGCACCTGCCGCCACGGGCCGGCGAGGAGGTCCGCCGCCTTGAGGAAGATCGCCGCCCGATCGTGCGGGTCCATCGACGACCACCCGGGGCGGGCGGCCTGCGCGGCCTCGACGGCAGCCTGCACCTCGGTCGCGCCGGCCTCGTGGCAGCGCGCGAGGCGCTGGGCGCGCCGGTGCGGCACGCGGACGTCGGCGAGCCGGCCGGTGCGCACCTCGTGGCCCCCGATCACGAGGGGGATCTCGAGCTCGCGGGCGGAGAGCTCCGCGAGCTTCGCCTGGAGCGCCGCGCGCTCCGGGGTGCCCGGCGCGTAGGAGAGCGCCGGCTCGTTGCGGGGTGCGGGGATGCTCGGCCGCGAGTTCGTCATGGGTCCTCCGTCGGGGGCGAAGATAGCGCGTCGCCCGCGAGCCGGCCCGCGGGACGGAGGGGGCATCGCTCGCCGCGGTCCGGTCCGGGCCCCGCGAGCTCGACGCGACGCGCGGCGCGGCCGGCGCCCGGCGAGGCGGGGATCACGACTCGCGGCAGACCGGCATCGAGGAGAGCCCCGCCGTCGGGGCCGCCGGCGCCGGGTCCGGCGCGCGGGCCGCGTCGGGCTCGTCCGGCGCCTCGATCGCCCGCGCGCCCGAGGGTCCCCAGTGGAGGCCGAGGGACGCGCCCACCGAGAGCGCGACCACCTGGACCGGCAGCACGACCCAGAAGTGCGGCGCCGCGTAGTACCCCGCCGCGAGCGCCGCCGCCTGCCCGACCGACGCGAGCAGCAGCGCCTTCCAGAAGGAGCCGCTCGCGTGCGGCCCCGCGCCGAGCTTCGCGAGGAGCACCGAGGTGAGCGGCGGGACGAGGAGCGCGGCGGCGCCGAAGCCGTAGACGGCGCGACGGAAGTTCGTCGCGCTCGGCGAGAAGGCCCCGCTCGCGAAGAGCTGGAGGGTCTCGTACCCCGCCGCGAGGACGAGCGCGTCTCCCGCGAACGCGCCGAACGTCGCCCCCACGAGCTCGCCGGGCCGGAAGGGTCCCGGATCGAGCTCGCGCGGCGCGAGGGTCATCGCGCGGAGGCGGGGGGCGGGCGCGGGCGTCGGCATCGGGGCGAGCGCGGCGGGCGCCACGGCCGGGGCGCCGGTCTCGGAGACCGGGACCGCCTCCGCCGGGGCCGCGGGCGCTGCGTCGGGCGCGACGCTGGCGCGGGCGTCCGGCGAGGGCGCGAACGCCGCCGCCGCGGCCGGACCGGTCACGGCGAGGGCGAGGTGGAGCGCGAGCGCGAGCGGCGCCATCCCGAGGACGATGCGGCCGCGCCCGCGCACGGCGGCGCCCGCGCGGGAGGGAAGATGGGGCACCTCGCGCGCGCGGCGCGGAGCTACCGCTCGGCCGTTCCCTCGCCGTCGTCGCCGGCGGGGCCCGCGAGGCCGTAGCGGCGCAGCTTGTCGTGGAGCGTGACGCGCGAGATCCCGAGCCGCCGCGCCGCGTCGGTCCGGTTGCCGCGCGCCGTCCGGAGCGCCTCCACGACGAGGCCGCGCTCGTAGGCCTGCACCCGCTCCCTGAGCGGCAGCGCCGGCCCCTCGGCGCCGGGCGCCCCCGCGCCGGGGAGGAGCGCGAGGTCGAGCCCTTCGGGCGGCGACAGCGCGACGAGCCCCTCGATGGCGTTCTCGAGCTCGCGGACGTTGCCCGGCCACGCGTGCGCGGCGAGCCGGTCGAACAGCGCCTCCGGGATGCGCAGCGGCTCGACCCCGAAGCGCTGGGCGAAGCGGTCGAGGAAGTGGCGCGCGAGGACCGGCACGTCCTCCGGGCGGTCGCGCAGCGGCGGGATCCGCAGCTTCACGACGTCGAGCCGGTAGAGGAGATCCTCGCGGAACCGCCCGGCGTGGACCTCCTCGGCGAGGTCGCGGTGCGTCGCGGCGATCACCCGCACGTCGACCGTGCGCGCCCGCTCCTCTCCGACCGGGCGCACCTCGCCCTCCTGCAGCACCCGCAGGAGCTTCGCCTGCGCGGGCGGCGCGAGCTCGCCGACCTCGTCGAGGAGGAGCGTCCCCCCGTCGGCCTCGCGGAAGAGGCCGGGGCGCGCGCGGGCCGCGCCGGTGAAGGCGCCCTTCGCGTGGCCGAAGAGCTCGGCCTCGGCGAGCTCCGGCGAGAGCGCCGCGCAGTTGAACCGGACGAAGGGGCGGTCCGCGCGGCGCGAGGCGAGCACGATCGCCTCGGCGACGCGCTCCTTCCCGGTGCCGCTCTCGCCGGTGAGCAGGACCGTGACGTCCCGCGGCGCGACGCGGGCGACGAGCACGGCGAGGCGCCGCATCGCCTCCGACGCGAACACCATCGTGCGCGAGAGGGCGAGCTCGCCCGCGAGCTGCTCGTTCTCGTGCGCGAGCCGCACCGTCTCGAGGGCGCGGCGGACCACCGCGAGGAGCTCGTCCGTGTCGAAGGGCTTGCGGAAGTAGTCGAAGGCGCCCGCCTTCATGGCGTCCACGGCCTGCCGCTCGGAGCCGTGCGCGGTCACGAGGACGACCCGCGGCGCCGGGGTCCGCCCGGCGAGCCGCCGGAGCAGCTCCATCCCGTCCATCCGCGGCATGCGCAGGTCCGTGAGGACGAGCGGCGCCGGGTTCGCCTCGAACCGCGCGAGCGCGTCGACGCCGTCGACCGCCTCCTCGACCGCCAGCCCCTCGGACGCGAGGATCTCCCGCAGCGTGTAGCGGACGCCCGGGTCGTCGTCGACCACGAGGACGCGGGTCTGGGGGGAGGTCGTCACGACGCGGCAGGGACCATACGACGCCCGCCCGCCGCGCGTCCGGGGGACCGGGCGGCCGGGCAAGCAAGCGCATTTCCGGGATCGTAAATGGCCCGGGTTGGGTTTAAGATGCGACCCCTTCGAGACACGAGTCTCGGTCTCGGTCCCAATCGTCTCACGGAGGTTTCTCTACATGCGTCGTCTGTCCGTCGTCCTGCTCGTCGCCGTCGCCGTGGCGGGATGCAAGAAGAAGGAGCCCGCCGCGCCGGTGGTCGCGGGCGCGGAGCCCGCGGCCGATGCCGGCGCCGCGATCAAGGGGAAGGTCCTCGAGCGCCTCGACGCCCCGCCCTACAGCTATCTGCGGCTGCAGACGGACAAGGGCGAGGCGTGGGCGGCGGTGCCGAGGGTCGACGCCGCGGCCGGCACCGAGGTCACGGTCCAGGGCGCGATGCCCATGGCGGGCTTCGAGTCGAAGACGCTGAAGCGCAAGTTCGATCTCGTCTACTTCGGCACGCTCGCCGGCGCGGGCGGGCAGGCCGCCCCCGCGGGCATGCCGCCCGCCGGGATGGGCGGCATGGGCGGCCCGATGGGCGCCGAGGCGCAGGGGCCCGGCGGCATGGCGGCGCAGCACGCCGCTGCCGCGGCAGGCCCCGCCGACGTCGGCGACGTGAAGGTCCCGAAGGCCTCGGGTGCCGACGCCCGCACGGTCGCGGAGATCTACGCGCAGAGGAGCGCGCTCAAGGAGAAGTCGGTCACGCTCCGCGGCAAGGTCGTGAAGTTCAACGCCGGGATCATGAACCGCAACTGGGTCCACCTGCGCGACGGCACCGGCGCGGCGGGCAAGGACAACGACCTCACGGTCACCACGAACGACAGCGCGGCCGTCGGCGACGTCGTCGTCGTGAAGGGCACGGTCCGGCTCGACAAGGACTTCGGCGCGGGCTACGCGTACCCGGTCATCCTCGAGGACGCGAAGATCACGAAGTAGGCGCGGCGGCGCAGCCTCGGCGGGCGCGATCCGGACGGGTCGCGCCCGTTCGCCTTTCCGGCGCCCGCCGCGCGCCCGCCGCGCGCGGCCGCGTCCGCGCGTCCGACCGCCGTCGTACACTGCCGCCCCCGTGCCGCCGCCCGACGCCAC
>DASVZX010000432.1:0-8204 GCA_036391435.1 Anaeromyxobacter sp.
GGGTCCAGGTGCCCCGGCGCGCCTCCGGCGGCCGCGGCGCGCGCGCGCTCCGGCCCCGGCGCCGAGCGCGTCGAGGGCAAGATGATGTTTGAGGTTTTCCGGACGACGGTTTAGATTCCGCCGCTCGCGTGACCCGTCTCCAGACCAGCGCCATCGGCCTGCTCGCGGCGATCCTCGTCGCGGCCGCGCCGGCCGTGGGGGACGCCGCGGAGCCCACCGTGAAGGACGTCCGCGTCGAGGGGAACCGGCGCGTCGAGAAGGACGCGGTCCTCGCCGCCGTCTCCGAGAAGAAGGGCGAGCCGCTCGAGCCGCGCAAGGTCGCCGCCGACGTGAAGGCGATCATGAAGCTCGGGTTCTTCTCCGACGTCGTGGTCGAGGCGGAGGGCGACCCGGCGTCGCCCGTCCTCGTGTACCGGGTCACGGAGCGCCCGAGCGTCCGCGAGGTGCGGCTCGAGGGGAACGAGGGGCTCTCGAAGGACGACCTGAAGGACGCGGTGTCGCTCAAGGGCGGGGGCTTCCTCGACCTCGTGGCGATCCAGCGCGACGTGAAGAAGATCCAGGAGAAGTACGTCGAGAAGGGCTACTTCCTCGCCGAGGTCCACCACAAGGTCGAGGAGAAGCCCGACAAACAGGTCGACGTGGTCTACGTCATCGACGAGAAGGCGAAGGTCGAGGTGCGCGAGGTCCGCTTCATCGGGAACGCGCACGTGTCCGACGACGACCTCCTCTCGGTGATGCAGACGCGCCCCGGCGGCTACCTCGCCTGGCTCTCCTCCGCCGGCACCTACAAGGAGGAGGCGCTCCAGCGCGACGTCCAGAACCTGCAGGCGACCTACCTCGACCGCGGCTACGTCACCGTGAAGGTCGGTCACCCCGCGGTCGCGCTCTCGCCCGACAAGCAGTGGGTGCACGTCACGATCCCCATCGAGGAGGGCGAGCGCTACCGGATCGGGGAGATCAAGTTCGCCGGGCAGCTCCTCGACGAGGAGCCGCGCGTGCGCAAGATCCTGCGGACCCAGAAGGGCGAGTGGTTCTCGCGCGAGGCGGTCGCGCGCGACCTCTTCGCCATCGGCGACGTGTACAAGGACCTCGGCTACGCGTACGCGAACGTCACGCCGCTGACCGAGACGAACCCGCAGACCCGGATCGTGAACCTGACGTTCGAGGTGCAGCCGGGCGCGATCGCGAGCTTCGAGCGGATCGAGATCGTCGGCAACGACAAGACGCGCGACAAGGTGATCCGCCGCGAGCTGCGGATCTACGAGGGCGAGCGGTTCAGCGGGACGGGGCTCCGCGAGTCGAAGCAGCGCGTCACCGCCCTCGGCTTCTTCGACACCGTGGAGATCTCGACGAAGCGCGGCTCCGCCGACGACAAGATCGTCGCGACCGTCGAGGTGAAGGAGCGGCCCACCGGCACCTTCCAGATCGGCGCCGGCTTCTCCTCCTACGAGAACTTCATCCTGACCGGCCAGATCTCCCAGCAGAACTTCTTCGGCTGGGGCCAGACCCTGTCGCTGCAGCTCCAGTGGTCGTCGATCCGCCAGCTCGGCCAGATCCAGTTCGTCGAGCCGCACTTCCTCGACACGCGCTGGACGTTCGCCTTCGATCTCTACGCCACCGAGGGCATCTACACGACGTTCACCCGCCGCTCGATCGGCGGCTCGATGACCTGGGGCTACGAGCTCGTCGGGCTCGAGCCCTGGTGGAGCTTCGCGCGGCACCTCGAGGACATGCGGCTCTTCGCGACGTACACGAACGAGCGCGTCGACGTGACCACCTCCACGGCGTCGACGACCAACCAGCAGGCGTTCAAGTCGGGCACGACGAGCTCGGTCCGGCTCGCGCTGCAGTGGGACAAGCGGGACAACCGGCTCTTCCCGACGAGCGGGTACTACCTCTCGGGCTCCGTCGAGGTGGCGCCGCCGGCCCTCGCGCCGACGTCGCTGTTCGGCGAGCGGGTCAACCTCTTCACCCGGTACACGGTGGACGCCCGCCTCTACAGGCCGATCGTCCTCGGCATCGTGTTCCGGGCGAAGCTCACCCTCGGGCTCATCGAGGACTGGGACGCGGCGCACCGCGTCCCCATCTCCGAGCTCTACTACGTCGGCGGCATCAACTCGGTGCGCGGCTACCGGTACCTGTCCATCGCGCCGGAGCAGCTGCAGCGCACGTACAACACCCCGGACTCGCCGACGGAGCGGGTCGTCCAGGGCGGCGACAAGCAGGCGATCCTGAACCTCGAGCTCGAGTTCCCGCTCTTCCCGACGGTCGGCGTCCGCGGCGTCGTCTTCACCGACGCCGGGAACGCGTTCTCGCCGGGCAGCTACCACGACCCCGCCGTGTCCCTGTCCCTGTACAAGTCGGTCGGGTTCGGGTTCCGATGGATCAGCCCGATCGGTCCGCTCCGGTTCGAGTGGGGGTTCCCGCTCAACCGGCGCTACGACGCGAACGGGGTGTCGCTCGATCGGCCGGTGGACTTCCAGTTCACGATCGGAAACTTCTTCTGATTCTCACCCGAGGTGATTGCCATGCGTCCCGCGTTCCTCCCCTCCCTCCTCCTCGCGCTCGCCGCGGTGCCCGCCGCCGGACGCGCCGCCGAGCAGAAGATCGGCTACGTCGACCTCCAGCGCGCCCTCAACGAGGTCGAGGAGGGCAAGTCGGCGAAGGCCCTCCTCCAGAAGGACTTCGCCGAGAAGCAGCGGCAGCTCGACACGAAGAAGGCGGAGTTCGAGAAGCTCCAGGCCGACTTCGAGAAGCAGGCGGTGGTCATGTCCGAGGCGGCCCGCAAGGACAAGGCCCAGGACCTCGACCGGCGCGCGCGCGAGCTGCAGGCGCTGTTCGTGAACCTGCAGAAGGACCTCTCCGAGCGCGAGCGCGAGGCGACGCGCGGCATCTTCGACCGCATGGCCGCGATCGCGCGGGAGATCGCGGAGGCGGACGGGTTCACCTACGTGCTCGAGAAGGGCGCCGGGATCGTGTACGCGCCGCCCGCGCTCGACCTCACGAACGAGCTCATCCGCAAGTACAACGCGAAGTACCCGGGCGGCCCGAGGAAGGCCGAGGCGGCCGCGCCCAGGAAGTCCGACGGGCCGGCGAAGAAGGCCGACGCGGCGCCGAAGAGGTAGGGAGCCCCGCCGTGACGTCCTTCACGCTGGCCGAGCTCGCCGCGCGCGTCGGCGGCGAGGTGCAGGGCGACGCGCAGGCGAGGGTCGAGGGCGTCGCGCCGCTCGAGGAGGCGGGTCCGTCGCAGCTCTCCTTCTTCTCGAACCGGAAGTACCGCCGCGCCTTCGAGGCCTCGCGGGCCGGGGCGGTCATCGTCGAGCCGGGCGTGGAGACGCCCGCCGGCCGGACGGTGCTGCGCGTCGCGAACGCGTACCTCGCCTTCGCGAGGGCCTCGACCCTGTTCCACCCGCCGCGCGAGGCCCTCCCCGAGATCTCCCCGCTCGCCGCGATCCACCCCGCCGCGCGGGTGCACCCGAGCGCCCAGGTGATGCCGCTCGCCTCCGTCGGGCCGGGCGCCCAGGTGGGCGCGCGCACGGTCCTGTTCCCCGGCGTCCAGGTCGGCGACGACGCGCGCGTCGGCGAGGACTGCATCCTCTACCCCAACGTCGTGATCCGCGAGCGCTGCGTCGTCGGCGACCGGGTCATCCTCCAGCCCGGCTGCGTCATCGGCTCGGACGGCTTCGGCTTCGCGTTCGACCCCGACGGCGAGGGCCGGGGGCCCCGCCACTACAAGGTGCCGCAGATCGGCAACGTCGTCGTGGAGGACGACGTCGAGATCGGCGCGAACACCTGCGTCGACCGGGCGACGCTCGGGGTCACCCGCATCGCCCGCGGGGCGAAGGTCGACAACCTCGTCCAGATCGCCCACAACGTCGAGATCGGCTCGCTCTCGCTCATCGTCGCGCAGGTCGGCATCGCCGGCTCGACGAAGCTCGGGGTGGGCGTGATCGTCGGCGGGCAGGCGGGCCTCGTCGGGCACGCCGACATCGGCGCGGGCGTGCGGATCGCGGCCCAGGCCGGCGTCCAGGGCGACGTCCCGGCGGGCGAGACGCTCGGCGGCAGCCCGGCGCAGCCGCACGGGAAGTGGCTCCGGAACGTCACCGCGTTCGAGCACCTCGCGGAGATGCGCCGGGAGCTGCGCGAGCTGCGGCGCGAGGTGGAGCGGCTCCGGGCCGAGGCGCCCGCGAAGAAGGAATGAGCATGAGCGACCGAACGAATCCCCCGCCGGCCGCCGCCGGCCCGGTGCTCGACGTGGAGGCGATCCAGCGCCTCCTGCCGCACCGGCCGCCCTTCCTGCTCGTGGACCGCGTCGTCGCGCTCGAGCCGGGCGTGCGGCTCGTCGCCTGGAAGGGCGTCACGATGAACGAGCCGTTCTTCGCGGGCCACTTCCCGGGGAAGCCGGTGATGCCGGGGGTCCTCATCCTCGAGGCGCTCGCGCAGGCGTGCGCGCTCCTCGCCCTGAAGTCGATGGGACCGGACGAGGACGTGGACGACAAGATCACCTTCCTCATGGCGATCGACGGCGCCCGCTTCCGGCGCCCGGTGGTCCCCGGCGACCGGCTCGAGCTCCACGTCGAGGTGACGAAGCGCAAGGGGACGATCTGGCGGCAGAAGGGGGAGGCCGTCGTCGACGGCCAGGTCGTCGCGGAGGCGGAGTTCATGGCGATGCTCGCCGACCGCGAGGCCGACCCGGAGCGCTGAGGAGGACGAGATGGCCATCCACCCCACCGCCGTCGTCGAGCCCGGCGCGAGGATCGACCCCTCGTGCGAGATCGGGCCGTACGCGGTCGTCGGCCCGGACGTCGTGCTCGGCCCCGGCAACGTCCTCTCCGCGCACGCGATCGTGAGGGGCCACACGACCTTCGGCGAGGGCAACCGCGTCTTCCCGCACGCGGTCGTCGGCGAGATCCCGCAGGACCTCAAGTACGGCGGCGAGCCCACCCGGCTCGTCGTCGGGAGGCGCAACACCTTCCGAGAGTGCGTCACGGTGAACCTCGGGACGGTGCAGGGCGGCGGCGTCACCACGATCGGGAACGGCTGCCTGCTCATGGCCTACAGCCACGTCGGCCACGACTGCACCGTCGGCGACGGCGCGATCATCGCGAACTCGGTCGCGCTCGCCGGGCACGTGACGCTCGAGGATCACGTCCACATCAGCGGCCTCGCCGCGTCCCACCAGTTCTGCCGGATCGGGCGGCTCGCGTTCGTGTCGGGGCTCACCGGCGTCACGATGGACGTCGCGCCGTACTGCACCGTGGCGGGCGCCCGGGCGGAGCTCGGCGGGCTGAACGTCGTCGGGATGCAGCGGGCGGGCATGACCGAGGAGCAGATCGGGCGCGTGAAGCAGGCGTACAAGATCCTCTTCCGCTCCAGCCTGGGGGTCGCGGAGGCGCTCGCGCAGATGGAGGCGGAGCTCGGCGCGTACCCCGAGGTCGCGCACCTCGTCGCGTTCGTGCGGGGCTCGCAGCGCGGCATCACGCGATAGGCGGCCGGATGTCCACGATCGGGCTCATCGCCGGCGGCGGACGGTTCCCGCTCCTCTTCGCCGAGAGCGCGCGGCGGGCCGGGCACCGGGTGGTCGCCGTCGCGCACCGGAACGAGACCGATCCCGCTCTCGCCGACCTCGTGGACGCGATCACCTGGGTGAAGCTCGGGCAGATCGGCCGCCTCGTCGAGGCCCTGAAGGCCGGCGGCGCGACGCGGTCGGTGATGCTCGGCGCGATCACGAAGCGCCGCTTCTTCCAGGACGCCATGCTCGACGCGACCGGCCTGCGCGTGCTCGCCCGCGTCGCGATCCGCTCGGACGACAACCTCCTGCGCGCGATGGCGCGCTTCCTCGAGGAGGAGGGCGTCCCCATCACCGATCCCACGCCGTTCCTCGCCGACCGCCTCGCGCCGGAGGGCGTCCTCGGCAAGCACGCGCCCAGCGCGGAGGAGCTCGAGGACGCGCGCTACGCGCTCGAGCTCGCGCGCGGGATCGGCCGCCTCGATCTCGGCCAGACCGTGGTCGTGAAGGACCGCGTGGCGCTCGCGGTCGAGGCGCTCGAGGGGACGGACGCGTGCATCCGGCGCGGCGGCGAGCTCGCGCGGTCGGGCGGCTTCGTCGTGGCGAAGGCGGTGAAGCCCGGCCAGGACCGGCGCTTCGACCTGCCGGCCGTCGGGCCCGACACGGTGGAGACCCTCCGGGCGGCGGGCGGGCGCGTGCTCGCGATCGAGGCGGGCGCGACGCTCGTCATGGACCTCGAGCGGATGGTGGAGAAGGCGGACCGGGCGAAGATCGTGCTCCTCGGGGTGCGGCCGTGACCGGCCCGGCGTGGGCCCGGGACGGATCCGGCGGGGCGGTGCTGGAGCTCCTCGTCCAGCCCCGCGCGTCGCGCACCCGCGTCGTCGGCGAGCACGACGGCCGGCTCAAGATCCAGCTCGCCGCGCCGCCGGTCGACGGCGAGGCGAACGCGGCGCTCGTCGCGTTCCTCGCGGACGCCCTCGGCCTGAAGCGCGCGGACGTCGTCCTCCTCGCCGGGGAGTCGGGGCGCCGCAAGCGCGTGCGGGTGGCCGGCGTCGCGGCGGCGATCGCCGCGGCGAGGCTCCTGGGAGAGGGGGCGTGACCGTCGCGCGCGCGCTCCTCCTCCTCGCCTGCGTCCTGCTCGCGGCCCCGGCGCTGTTCATCGCGGCGAAGGGCCTCGGGGCGATCCGCCGCCGCTCCGCGGTGATCCAGGGCCGGACGGTGACCGGCGCGCCCGCGATCGCCGCGGGCCTCGTGCTCCTCGGCTGGGCGGCCGGCATGATCGCGTTCGCCGTGCTCGTGCTCCTCGCCCAGGCGCACCGGTAGGCAGCTCTTCCCGTGAACGTGAACGAGCCCGCGCCCGGGCCCGGGCGCCCATCGGGCCCGGGCTCGGGCCCGGGCGCGTTCACGGGGCTGCCGCCCCGAACACTCCCCGCCGCACGAGCGCCTTCACCACCTCGAGCACCGGCGCGATCGAGAGCGCCGCGCCGCAGACGATCGCCCAGTCGAGGAGCGGCAGCGGGTAGGTGCCGAACGGGCCCCGGAGGGCGGGGACGTAGACGAGCAGGACGAGGAGCGCCACCTCCCAGGCGATCGCGAGGTCGAGCCAGCGGTTCGCGAGCGGGCGGTGCAGGACCGTGCGCCGGTCGGATCGGAACTCGAACGCGTTCACGAACTGGATCAGCACGAGGCAGAGGAACGTCATCGTCATGGCCTCGGCGCGGCCGCGGCCAGACGCGAGCGCCCAGGCGAAGAGGCCGAGGTTCACGAGGCCGGACCAGGCCCCGCCCGCGAGCACGAGGGCGACCACCGGCCGGGTGAAGATGCCGGCCCGCGCGGCGCGCGGGGGGCGCGACATGAGGTCCTCGTCGGGCGGGTCGACCGAGAGCGCGAGAGCGGGGAGCCCGTCGGTCGCGAGGTTCACCCAGAGGATCTGCACGGCGGAGAGCGGGAGCGGGAGCCCGGCGAGCGCGGCCGCGGCCATGAGCGCGATCTCGCCGGCGTTCGAGGCGAGCAGGTAGGTGAGGTACTTCTTCACGTTCGCGAAGATCGCCCGCCCCTCCTCCACCGCCGCCACGATGGAGGCGAAGTCGTCGTCGGTGAGCGTCATCGCGGCGGCCTCCCGGGCGACGTCCGTCCCGGAGCGGCCCATCGCGACGCCGATGTCCGCCCGCTTGAGCGCGGGCGCGTCGTTCACGCCGTCGCCCGTCATCGCGACGACGTGCCCGAGCGCCTGGAGCGCCGTCACGATGCGCAGCTTGTCGGCGGGCGAGACCCGCGCGTAGACCTCGATGCCCGCCGCCTCCCGCGCGAGCTCCGCGTCGCTCGTCCGCGCGAGCTCGGCCCCGGTGACGACCCTCCCCCCGCGCAGGATGCCGAGCTCCGCCGCGACCGCGCGCGCGGTGGCGGGGTGGTCGCCCGTGATCATGACCGCGCGGATCCCGGCCGCCGCGCAGCGCGCCACCGCCGCGCGGGCCTCGGCGCGCGGTGGGTCGATCATGCCGACGAGGCCGAGCAGGGTGAGGTCCCGGCCGGCGGCCTCGAGCGCGGCGAGCGGAGGGCGCGGGGGGGCGCCTGCGCCCCCCCGTCCGATCGCCAGGACGCGCAGAGCGCGCGAGGCCATGTCGCGCGCGCGGTCGAGGAGCCGCGCGCGCGCGGCCGCGGCGAGCGCGCGCTCGCCGCCGTCGGCGAGGACGCG
>DASVZX010000433.1:0-24919 GCA_036391435.1 Anaeromyxobacter sp.
CAGCAGCAGGTCGCGCCGCCGCCGGAGCCGCCGGCCGGGCCGGCGCAGGCCGCGCCGCAACAGGCGCAGCCCCCCGCCGGCGCGATCACGCTCGACGACGCGCTCCGCATCGCGGGCGAGCGGAGCCTCGACGTCCAGGTGCTCCAGGCGCGGCTCCGCCAGGCCGACGAGATCTCCTGGAAGGCGTGGTCGGGCTACCTGCCGAAGGCGACGGTGACGGGCGCCTGGCAGGCGCAGAAGGAGATCATCATCCCGTTCCCGGTGGACTTCACGAACCCGGCGGCGGGGACCGTGCCCATCGTGGCGCAGCCCCCCTCGGTCCTGCAGGGCCAGCTCGAGGTGACGCAGACGCTCGTCTCGCTCGCGCAGCTCTACGGGATCCGCCAGGCGTCGGCGACCGAGCGCGCGGCGACGCTCACCATCGGGAACGCCCGGCGCGCCCTGTTCTTCGGCGTCGCGGGCGCGTACTACGCCGCCGCGTCGCTCAAGCAGAGGGTCGGCGTCTTCGAGCAGCTCCTCGAGATCGCGCTCCGGCAGGAGAAGGACGCGCGGGTCCGCTACCAGGCGGGCACGATCGCCAAGGTGGGTCTGCTGCGCGCCGAGATCGACCGCGCCGGGGCCGAGCAGGACCTGAAGCGGCTGCGCAACGCGTTCGAGTCGGCGCGGCTCGCGCTCGCGACGCTCCTCGACCGCGCGCCCGACTTCGACGTCGTGGACCCGCCGCCCCCGCCGCTCGCCGAGAGCCCGAACCCCGACGAGCTCGTGCGCGCCGCGCTCGACAAGCGGCTCGACGTGCAGGCCGCGCGGGCGCAGGTCGACGCGGCGCACGCCCAGCGCGACGTGGCGCTCTCGCGCTACCTCCCGAACGTCGCCGGGTTCTACCGCCTGCAGCGGGCGAGCGTCGCGGGCGCCTTCGGCGGGAAGGAGAACTGGGTCCTCGGCCTCGGGCTGCAGTGGACGATCCTGGACGGCGGCCTCCGCGAGTCCGACCTCCGGGAGGGGAACGCGAAGATCGCCGAGGCGGACGCGAGCGCCCGCCGCGCCGAGGCGAGCGCGCGGCAGGAGGTGCTCCAGGCGCTCCTCGACCTCGACTCCGCGCGCGCGAACGCGGCGAAGGCGAAGGAGCAGCGGGACCTCGCCGCCGAGAACATGCGGCTCGTCGACGTGTCGTACCGGGCCGGCGCGTCGACCGCCGTCGAGCTCGCCGACGCGACCGCCGCGCTCCGCAACGCCGAGATCGGCGCGACGAGCGAGACGCTCAACGCCCAGCTCGCCGCGCTGCGCGTGCTGCAGGCGGCGGGGGAGTTCGAGCCGGGGGCGAAGCGGTAGGGAAGACGTCCTGCGCCTCGAGGCCCCCCTCCCCCGACCCTCTCCCCGCGGGCGCCGGGGAGAGGGAGAACGAGGGTGGCGCGAGCGAGAGCCGGGCGTCACCCGTCTCTCAGCCGCGCCCGCTCGAGCGCCTGCGCGACGAGCTGCGCGACCGTGAGCACGTACCGTCGCTCCTCCGCGTCGAGGTCGCGCGAGCGCGGGAACCCGAGGCCGATCGCGCCGATGGTGCGGCCGTCCACGCGGAGGGGCACGGCCGCCCAGCTCTTGTCGCCGAGGCGGCGCGGCACCTCCGCCTGGTTCGGGTAGGCGGCGAGGAGGTCCCGCTCCGTCGAGAGCCAGATGGCGGTCTGGATCCGGAACGCCTCGGTGACGAGCGCCGGGGAGTCCACGCGCATCGTCCGCATCGCGAGCAGGAGGTCGTCGGGCCAGCCGTGGGCGTGCAGGATCTCGAGCACCTCGCCCGACGGGCTCGCGCGCACGACGGTGGCGCTCGACGGCTCGAGGAACGAGAGGCCGTTCTCGATCGCGATCCGCGCGATGGCCGGCGGCGAGAGGATCGACGAGAGGCTCGCCGACATCGCCTCGAGCCGCCGGAGCCGCAGCGCGCCCTTCTCCGCCTCGATCCGCTCGCAGCGCTCGCGGTCGGCGGCGTCCTCCGCGGCGGCGCGCGCCGCCCGCTCGGCCCGGAACCAGCGCGCGTTGTCGAGCGCGAGCGCGGCGGGCTCGGCGAGGTCCTCCGCCCACACGAGGTCCTCCTCGTCCAGGCCGGGCAGCGTCGTCGAGCGGATGAAGGTGAGCGCCCCGATGACGCGGTCGCGCGCGATGAGCGGCACCGCCAGGAGGGAGTTGGGCTTGATGGCGCGGAGCACCGCGAGGTGGCGCTCGCCGTGCGTCGCCCAGGTCATCACCTCGCTCGTGACGTCCCGGTAGAGCCGCGGGGCGCGGTCGCGGATGGTCTGGGCGCCCGGCGTCGCGGAGCCGGGGCCGACGGCGAGCGAGCGCATCTCCTGGGCGAGGGGCGCGCTCGACGGATCCGCGTGGGCGACCTCGACGCGGCGCGGGATCCCGTCGCCGTCGATGAGGTCGACGAAGCACCAGTCGGCGAAGCGAGGCACCACCGCGGCCACGAGCGTCCGGAGCGTCCGGCGGTAGTCGAGCGCCGCCTCGAGGAAGGCGCGGTCGATGGGGACCTGGCGCTCGCGCCGACCCCCGGCGAGGGCGCGGGCGGCGCGCTCCGACTGCGTGAGGTGGGCGAGGTCCTCCGGCGTGGGCGACGACCCGCCGTCGTCGGCCGGGACGTAGATGACGCCGCCGCCCGCCTGTCCGCTCCCGCCCGCCGCCGCCGCCACCGGCACCCTGTGCGACCGCATTTCAGCTTCCGTGTCCGCGCCGCCGTCCGGGGGCCGTCGGGCGCGCCGGGGGAGCCGGAGCGCCGGGCCGGGAGGCGACGACGGCGGGGAGGATCGCAGGGGGAGGGATCTTTTTCAATGCGCGGCGACGCGCAGCGTCAAGCCCCGCGCGGAGGGTAGGCGCCCGGGATCACGGGGACTTCCTGGGGTTCTTGCCGTCTTCCAGCCTCAGGACGACCACGCGGTTCCGGCCCGCCTGCTTCGCGAGGTAGAGCGCCCGATCCGCGCCCTCGATGAGCTCGCGCTCCGTCTTTCCGGACACGAACTCGGCCGCCCCGACGGAGACGGTGACCCCGATGCTGACCGTCACCCCGAGGTCGAGGCCCTGCCACGCGCAGCGGCTCCGCTCGACGGCGCGCCGGATGCGCTCGGCGAGCGACTGGGCGCCCTCGAGCTGCGTCTCGCGGGCCACGATGACGAACTCCTCGCCGCCGTACCGGGCGAGGACGTCCTCCTTGCGCACGGCGCCCCGGAGCACGAACGACACCATCTTGAGCGTCTCGTCGCCGGCGAGGTGCCCGTGGGCGTCGTTGATGTTCTTGAAGTGGTCGACGTCGCACATGAGGAGCGAGACCGGGCGGCCGTGCCGCTGCGCCGCGGCGAGCTCGGAGGCGAGGCGCTCCTCGAAGTGCCGGCGGTTGTAGAGCCCGGTGAGCGGGTCCTGCATCGCGCCCTCGGCGAGCCGCATCTGGTAGCGCGCCTCGAGCTCGTCCGCCCACACGAACTTGAGCGTCGTCTGGCCGCCGATCTGGAAGCGCGTGCCGTCCTCGAGCCGCGCCTCGCTCGTGCGCTTGCCGTCCAGCCAGGTGCCGTTCGCGCTGTCGAGGTCCCTCAGGATCGCGGAGGCGCCCTTCACCACGATCGAGGCGTGCCGGCGCGACACCCCGTCGTCGCGGATCGCGACGTTCGCGTCCTCGCGCCGGCCGATGACGAGCTCCTTGCCGGAGGCGAGCGAGAACACCTCGCCGAGCTGCGGCCCGGAGAGGACGAGGAGGTAGGCGTGCTTCTCGGAGGAGGCGGCGATCCGCGGCACGGCGGTCCACGTCTGCTCGTGCTCCTCGCGGATCGCGCCGGCGCCGCGGCGCTCCGCCGGGAGCTTCGGCTCCGTCGCGCGCCTTCCGGATTCCCGCTTCGCCATCGACCGCCCCCGTCCGGAGACCATACCGCGCGGCTTCGCCGGCGGGCCAGGGATCGCCGCGCCGCGCGGCCCCCCCTGTTCCGGGGACTTCTTGCCCGGGCGGCCGCGGCGAGTTACGGCTCTCGCGGGAGGCCGCGTGATCCGCTTCGGGCCGGCGGGCTGGGAGTATCCGGACTGGGCGGGGATCGTGTACCCGCGGCCCGAGCCGCGGGGCTTCGATCGGCTGCGGTTCCTGTCGCGGTTCTTCGGCACGGTGGAGGTGAACGCCACATTCTACCGGCCGTTCCCGTCCGAAGTCGCGGCGCGGTGGTGCGAGCGGGTGCGCGATGCGCCCGGGTTCAGGTTCGGCGCGAAGGTCTGGCGCCGGTTCACGCACGAGCGGGGGGAGGCCTACACCGCGGACGAGGTCGCGCAGGCGCGCGCCGCGCTCGACCGGCTCCAGCGCGAGGGGCGCCTCGGCGCCGCCCTCCTGCAGTTCCCCTGGTCGTTCAGGCGCGACGCGGCGAGCGAGGAGTGGCTCCGGGGCCTGTTCCGCGCCTTCGAGGGCCTGCCGCTCGTCGTCGAGGTGCGCCACGCCTCGTGGGACGCGCCGGAGGTGCTCGAGGAGCTCGCCGCGACGGGCGCCGGGATCGTGAACGTGGACCAGCCGCTCTTCCACGACTCCATCCGGCCGGGCGCGCGCGTCACGTCTCCCGTCGCGTACGTGCGCGTGCACGGCAGGAACTACCGCGACTGGTTCCGCAAGGACGCGGGGCGCGACGCGCGCTACGACTACCTGTACACGGAGGGCGAGCTCGAGCCCTGGGCGCGGCGCATCGGCGAGCTGGCCCGCGCCGGGGACGGCGAGGCGCCCGACGTCTACGTCGTCACGAACAACCACTTCCGCGGGCAGGCGGCCGCGAACGCCAAGATGCTCGAGTCGATGGTCGAGGGGCGGAAGGTCGAGGCGCCCGGGGCGCTCGTCGAGACGTACGAGGTGCTCGGGAAGTTCGCGGTGCCGGCGGCCGCGAACGAGCCGATGGGCGGGCCGGAGCTGTTTCCGAGGTGACGGGCGCTCTCGCCTCCCGTGAACGCGCCCGCGCCCGGCCTCTCCGGGCTCGGGCACGGGCCCGGGAGCAGCTACCCCTTCGCAGCGAGGATCGCGTTGACCTTCTCCATCACCGCGAACGCGTCGGCGACGTAGACGACGTCGGCCTTGCCTCTCGCCCACCCGCAGTTCGCGTCGGTGTTGACGGCGCGCCGCTCGCGGATGAAGCGCCAGCCGACGACGTGCGGCTCCTCGCCGTGGCAGCAGGTCGAGAGGCCCTTCGGGTGGCGCGGCGTCGCGCCGGTCTGGCCGACCTGGTTCAGGTGGCTCATGAACTCGAAGACCTTCTGCCCCTCGCCCGCCTGATCGACGAGCGACTTGGACGACCCGAGCGACGCCTTCGACGCGCGGAGGAACGCGAGGATCAGCGCCTCGGCCCTGTCCGGGTGCGGCTTGCCGTCGGGCTGCTTCTTCGTCCAGCCCGCGCCCGCCACGAACAGGAGCTTCGCGTCGGGGCGGATGGTCTGCTCGCCCGAGGACGGCGCGCGGACGCCCGAGACGGTCGTGCGGGCCTCGGGGGCGGCGACCGCCACCGCCTCGACGGGCGGCGCGTCGGAGCCCTCCGGCTGCGCCGCGGCGGTGGCGCCGGGGTCGACGAGGAGCACCCAGGGGCGCTCCTTCCGCCGCAGCTTCGCCTCGATGCGCTGGCGGTAGTACCAGCGGATCGCCGCGGGACCGCCCTCGTTCACGAGCTGCGTGACGTGGGTGTCGATCCGGCCGCCGAGCCGCTGCGCCACGCCCGCCATGACGCGCGCCATGCGCGAGGTCGCGGGGCAGACGACGAGGGTCGCGCCGGAGGCCTTCGCGAGGCCGGTGGCCGCCGCCGCGTCGGTGGCGTACCGCGGCTCCGCGAACGCGGGGCCGGAGACGGTGAGCACCTTCTGGATGCCGTGGCCGGCGAGCGACGCGGCGGCCTTCTCGGCGGTGCCGCCGAAGACGCCGGCGGTCACGGGGGCGCCCAGGGTCCGCGCGGCGGAGAGCGCCTCGAGGGCGGCCTTCGGGACCGACCCGTCGGCCTCGGCGTGGGTGAGCAGGAGGATGGTGTCCATGGCGGTGTCCTCAGTCCTGGGAGATCCAGGCCACGATCTCCTTGGCGACGTCCTCGGGGCTCATGTCCTTCACGATCCGCGTCTCGCGCTGCGCCTTCGGCACCTGGACCGAGACGAACTCCACGCCACCGGTCGAGACCGCCGCCGGGACCGCCTTCTGCAGCGCGGGCATGACGAGCCGCATGTTGGCCATGCCGACCTGCGGGTTGTTCTTCGGCTCCGGGAGGTTGCCCGTCGCCCAGCCGAGCACGGCCGGCGCGCCCTTGCAGACGGACACCTGGTGCTTGCCGCCCTCGACGCGCTCGAGCACCTCGAAGGAGCCGTCCGGCTTGGGCGCGATCTGGTCGACGCCCTGGAACTGGTCGGGGATCTCGAGCCGCTCGCCGACCATCGCGAGGGTGACGCCCGCGCCGCGGGACGCGGACTCCCAGCCGCCGAAGAGGAGCAGCTTCGAGCGGTCGAGCCCCGGGAGCGCCTTCACCGCGTCGGCGAGCTTCGCCGAGACCTCGTGCGCGTCGGTGAAGCCGCCCGCCGGGCCGTCGAGCGCGACGAGCTCGAACGGCACCTTCTGGGCGACCGCCATCATGACCTGCTGGAGCTTCGCCTTGGGCCCGAGGGCGAGGAGCGTCACCTTCGACCCCGGCGTCTTCGCGGCGAGGTTCGCGGCCTCGTAGAGCGCGTGGCCGGCCCACGGGTCGAGCACGTTGGGCAGCATCTGCTCGTTCTTGAGCCCCGGCCCCTGCGGCGTCGCCACGGGCTCGAGGGTCTGGAGCGGGTCGGGGACGACCGACCCGAGCACGACGATCTGGAAGCTCATCTCGATCTCCTAGTTCTCGGCGGAGTGCAGCCCGCCCGTGCCGGCGCGGAAGTCCAGGTTCACCCGGTCCGTCCCGTCGATCCGCTCGGTGCAGCTCCACAGGCACGCGCCGCAGTGGACGCACTTCTCGCGGTCGAAGGTGGGGACGCCGTCCTCGCCCGGACGGATCGCCTCCGCCGAGCAGATCTCGAAGCACACCTTGCGGCCGCAGGCCTTGCAGAGCTCCGGGCGGAGGAACGTCACGTGGTCGGCGTAGCCCGCCGGCGCCTGCACCTTGCCGCCGACGAGGAGCGCGTCCTGCTGCGTGACGAGGAGCTTGCCGTCGAGCGGGATCGCCGGCCAGCCGGCGCGGTCCATGAGCGCGTCGTGGAGCGGGACGTTCCTCGCCTCGCAGTCCCTGCGGATGCGGGCGATCTCGTCCGCCGGGATCCGGCCCGCGTAGAACGCCTCGAGCGTGGCGACCTTGTCGGCCGGGTGGGGCGGCTCCTCGCCGAGCGAGAGCCTCCCCTTCGTGAGCCCGGCGAGCGCCATGCCGAGGAGGCCCGGGACGACGCCCCGCTGGAACCCGTCGCGCGCCTTCTCGGCGACCCGCCCCTCGGACTCGATCCAGCTCGCGCGCCGCCGCGCGACGTAGGCGCGCTCGAGGTTCTCCTTCGTGAGCGGCGCCTTCGCCTCGAGGAGCTCGATGACGCCCTCGGCGAGCTGGACGCCCGTGGTGAACGCCTCGTCCACGCCGGACGAGGTGAGGACGTTCGTGGAGCCCGACGACTCGCCGATCCGGGCGAAGCCGTCGCCCGCGAGGACGGGCTCGCCGCGCTTGCCGCTCTCGAGGAGCGACTTGGCGCCCCAGGAGCGGAGCCTCGCGTCGCGGAGCCACCGCCAGAGGTAGGGGTGCTGGACGAAGTGCTGCAGGTACCGGTAGGTGGTCCGCACCGGCGACTCGAACCAGGACGGCACGAAGATGCCGACCGACGCGACGCGGTCCGGGTGGACGTAGAGGAAGCCGAAGATCTCCGGCTCGGGGAAGCCGAGCGTGTGGAGGACGGTGCCCGGGACGAGCGGCGTGTCCTCGGGGAGGTCGACGACGAACTTCATGCCGACGGCCCAGTCGCGCCGGCCGTGGCTTCCGGGGGGCAGGCCGATCTCCCGGTCGAGCTGGCGGCCCACCGCGCCGACCGGGCCGTCGCCGACGACCGTGAGCGCGGCGGCGACGTCCATGCCGGGCAGGTAGGCGCCCTCGGGCTCGCCGCGGCGGTCGACGCCCTGGTCGAGGAGCCGCACGCCCGTGACGCGCTTCCCGTCGAGGAGCGCCTCCGCCACCGGCGTCGCGGGCCAGATCTGGACCATGCCCGACGCGAGCACCTGCCCCGCCATCCACTGCATGAGCTGGCCCATGGAGAAGACGAAGCCGTCCTGCTTGTGGAGGAACGCGGGCGTGTAGGGGAGCTCGACCGCCTCCTCCTCGTACCGGAGCGCGAAGCGGGCGGCGCGGATCGCCGCGTCCGCCGCGCGGAGCGTCCGGGGCCGCCGCGAGGCGCCGAGCGGATCGAGGAGGTAGAGGACCTTCTCCTTCGCGACGCGCGCCGCCATCGGGATCTGCGCGGCGTCGAGGTCGGGGAACGCCGCGCGGATCCCGCGCGCCCGGCTCACGACGCCGGAGACCCCGAAGGACGCGTCGTCGGCGCGCTCGTAGCACATCACCTGGAGCGGCATGCCCGGCGACGCGGCGCTCTCGAGCGGCGGCCGGTCCGCCGCGGCGAGCCGCCTCGAGAGCGTGGTGAGGAAGCCGGCCATCGCCGGGCCGAAGCCGACGCAGGCGATGTCGACCGCCATGGACTGGCGTTCCGTCATCTCGGCTCCTGTCGTCTACTGCGGGTAGTCGAGCGCCTCGGGGATCATGACCCGCGAGACCGCCTCGGCGGCGCGGTCCTTCGCGAGCAGCGCGCCGGTGAGGCAGCCGTCGAGCTTCGCGCGCATCGTCCGGAAGTCGGTGATCCCCTTGCACGAGGCGCAGGGGCCCTCCTTGTCCGGGTGGCCGCCGGCCTCGTCGAGCTCGTCCACCGCGCAGCCGGCGAGCCCGGCGACGATCCCCTCGAGCGCCTCGGCGTCGGTCGCGGACCAGCAGGCCTTGCGCCCCTCCTCGTCCCAGGCCGGGTGGCGGTTGTACCCGTTCACGAGCTCGGCGCAGATGCGGCCGACCTCGCCCGCGGCGCGGGCCGCCTGGACGTGGCAGAGGTCCGCGAAGAAGCGGAGCGTGCTCGCGTGGGCGTCGCCGAGCACCGCGGCGCCCTCCTCGGCGAGCCGGACCACGTCGAGGATCTGGGCGCGCGCCGCGAGGAGCCAGCCGAGCGCGTCGGCGAGCTTGAACGAGACGCCCTGCCGCGGGGAGGTGAGGAGCTTCTCGCCGTCCGCGTCGGTCGCGCTCTCGAGGTGGCGGTACGTCCAGGTCCAGAGGTCGAGCGCCGAGGCGAGCGCGCACGCGCCGGTGCCGGGGTGGATCGCGGCGACGTGGCGGAGCTCGCGGATCCAGGCCTTCATCTGGGCGAGGAAGACCGGGTTCGCCATGCACACCGAGATCTGCCGGCGCTGCACCGCCTCCGGGCCCTCGTAGGTCGCCTCGAGCTGCGAGTCCATCCACTTCTGCCCGAGGAAGCCGGGGCAGTCCTCGGTGATGCCGTAGCCGCCCATGAGCGACACGGCCTCGCGCATGAAGATCGACCCGACGCCCGTGTTCCAGAGCTTCGTCGCCGGGCAGAGGACGTTCGCGGCGGACTCGATCATCGCGAACCGGACCATGTCGTCCTGCTCGAGCTGCGCGATCCGGGCGTTCTCCCTCTCGCCGCGCGGGTGGGACTGGAGCTCGAGGAGCTCGAGCGCGCTCTTCTCCACCGTCTTCTGCCACTTCATCGACGCCTTGGCGCCCGTGATGCCCTGCGCGGCGAGGAGCGCGTCCTTCTTCCGCTCGAGCGGGTCGAGCGCGTCGAAGAGGCGCGCCGTCGAGAAGCCGAGCGCCGCGCCGGCCTCGCCGCACGCCCAGACCTCGACGAGGCGGTGGAGCGCGTCCTGGCGCTGCTGGATCCCGAGCTCGTAGCGGACGGAGCCGGGCTGGGCCTGCTCCGCCCCGCGGAAGCGCTGGCGCTGGTAGCGGATGATGGGCTCGACGGCCGAGAGGAGCTTCGCCGCGGTCATGACGCCGACCGTGACGCGCGTCCGCTTGAACACCGCCTCGATGATGGTCGAGTGGTCGAAGTTCGGGACGATGACCCCGGCCTTCACGGTGTAGCCGCCGACGATCCGCGAGGCGGGCACCCGGAGGCTGAAGATCGGGTCGTTCGTCGAGGAGAGCTGGTGGACGAGCTTCTTCGTGGGCGTGCCGCGGTCGAACGTCCCGGGATCGGTCTCCTCGAGGATGACCATGCAGCTCCCCTTGATGCGGGGATCGCCCGAGTCCACCGCCGCGGTGACGAAGTTCGCGAAGCCCATGTTGGTGATGAACCGGCCGCGCTTCTCCACCTGGAGCAGGGGCTCCTGGCCGTCCTTCCACTCCGCGACGCGGACCCTCCCGGACAGCATGCCGGTGTCGACGCCGACGTACGGGATGGGCTCGGTGAGCGCGAAGGCGGCGCGCCCGGGCTTGCGGTCCTCGCCGGGCTTGGCCGGCGCCGCGAGGCTCATGTAGTGGCGCGCCTGCTCCGGCGTGCCGCACTCGTGGATGGGCGAGAGGCCGAGGAAGCCGGCGAGCGCGCCGGTCGCGGCGCCGCCGTCGACCCAGGCGAGCTCGAACGCGGTGAGCGCGAGCGCGAGGTTCTTCGGGCCGGCGATGAAGCCGCCCTCCTCGGGCTCCATGAACGCGGCGGTGATGCCCGACGCGTCGTAGTGCGCGAGCAGCTCGTTCTTCCGCGCCGTCCACTCGTGGTCGTTCCGGCCGCCGTCCGCGACGAGCCGGGCGACCGGGCCGCGCGCGACGGCGCGCGTGGACTGGACGAGCATCTGGAGGTCGTAGCGCTCGGCGAACCGCCACATGACCTGGCGGACGTCATCCCCCGGCAGGGTGCGGAGGAGCTCGGTGGGGGCGGCCTTGGCGGCGGTCGTGGGCATGGAGGGCTCCCGCGATCGAGACGCGCGCTGGACTGCGCGGCGTGTCGTGGCGCGTTCCTGGGACCGCGCAGGCTAGCAGAAGTGGGTCGCGCGGAAAATTGACGCGCGGCAGGCTGCCGCCCGTAAGCGGGCTTTCCGGCTCGCGCCCTCGACGCAGCGCGTCGCGATCAGCCGAGCTCGGCCACCACCGGCGCGTGGTCGCTCGTCCCGAAGTCGGCGAGCACGATGCAGCGCCGCGCCCGGTCGGCGAGCGCAGCGCTCGCGGCGACGTAGTCGATCCTCCACCCGATGTTCCGCTGCCGGAGGTTCCGCCACGGGGCCCAGTACGTGAACAGGCCGGCGTTGTCCGGGTCGCGCGCGCGGCCGACGTCGACGAGCCCCGTGGCGAGCAGCGACTCGAGGAGCGCCCGCTCGTCCGGCCGCTGCCCGATGGCGCCGGCCTTGCGCTCCTTCGGATGCACGTCCAGGTCGGTGCGCGCCACGTTGAGGTCGCCCGCGATGACGACCGTGCGGCCCCCGGCGCGCGCCTCCGCGGCCCAGCCTGCCATCGCCTCGAGGAACCGGAGCTTCGCGGCGTAGTCCTTGCCCCCGTTGGGGACGTAGACCGAGGCGACGCGGATCCCGGCGACGTCCGCGGTCACGATGCGGGTCTCGTGATCGAAGGCGGGGTGCCCGAACCCGGGCGCGGCGGGCGCGATGTCGCGGCGGACGAGGAGGGCGACGCCGGAGTAGGCGGTCTCGCCGTGCCACAGGCACCAGTAGCCGTCGAGCGCGCAGAGGGAGGCGGGCACGCGGGCGGGCGGCGCCTTGATCTCCTGCAGGCAGAGGACGTCGGGCCGCTCGCGCTCGACGAGCGCGAGCACCTGCGCCTCGCGCGCGCGGATCCCGTTCACGTTCCAGGTCGCCAGCTTCACCGCGGCTCTCCGGCTCGGTCGCTCCCACCTGGACCTACTGCACGCGCGGAAGATACCGCAGGCGCGCGGCACTTTCCCTAGCCCCCCCCGCGAAGACTAGAATCCCCATCTGGTTGGCCCGCCCCGGGGGGGAAGGGACCCGAAGCAGCTTGAGCGATCCGAGCAGCAGACGACCCACACAGCCCGTGACGCTCGCGCTCCGCATCGATCCGGAGTGGGACGCGATCAAGGCGGCGTGGGATCCGTGCCGGTCGATGCTGTCGGGCGTCGGGTTCGACGACGACGGCACCTATCAGCTCGCCATGGTCGTGCAGGAGCTGCTCGAGAACGCGGTGAAGTACGGCGCGTTCAAGGCCGGCGAGCGGATCGGCCTCGAGGTGCGCGCCAACCCCGACGACGTGACGCTCGAGGTGAAGAGCCGCGTCGGCGTCGACGACGCGAACCTGCGCAAGTTCGACCAGGCCGTGCAGTGGATCCGCGGCTTCCAGGATCCCTTCGAGGCGTACGTCGAGCGGATGAAGGCCGTGTCCTCCCAGCCGTACTCGAACGGCGAGAGCGGCCTGGGCCTCACCCGGATCGCCTACGAGGGCCGCTGCGTGATCGACTTCTACGTGGACGACGAGAACACGCTCGCCGTGTCCGCGGTGTACCGGCCGAGGACGGAGGGCACATGGGAGACGCGGTGAGGCGCTGGACCCAGGGTGATCTCTCGCTCGAGATGGCCGAGCGGAACGGGGAGCTGCGCGTGACCTGGCGCGGCAAGAGCTCGGACCGCGAGCCGAGCCGGTTCCTCGTGCCCGTGCTCACGGCGGCGCTCGAGCGCGCCCGGGAGGCGTCCCTGCCGCTGGTGCTCGACTTCCGCGAGCTCGAGTACATGAACTCGTCGACCTTCACGCCGGTGGTCAAGGCGCTCGACGAGTCGCGGCGCCTCTCGGTCCCGATCGTCCTCGAGTACGCCCTCGCGCGGAAGTGGCAGGCCCTCTCCTTCAGCGCCCTTCGCACCTTCGAGACCCTGGATGGCCGGATCAAGGTCCACGGCAAGTGAGCTCGTGCCCGCGGCGGAGCCGCGGCGAGCGGGGCGCGCCGACCACGGCGGGCGGGTGATCCCGCTCGTCGTGACGACGGCGAGCCGGCTCTCGCTGCAGGTCGAGCTCCAGGGCGGAGCCCGGCTGCCCGACGGCACGCTGCTCGACGCCCTCGAGCTCGATCTCGAGCGCGGCCCGGTCCGGCTGGGACGGTCGCGCTTCGTGGCCGAGGGCGGCGCCGCGATGGAGACCTGCGGGCGCCTCGTGTTCCTCGACGACGTCTACGACTGCCGCAGCCTCGTCCACGACGGGCAGTTCGTCGACCTCCGGGCGTTCTTCCACAACCTCCCCCTCGTCCTCGCGCAGCGCGACCACATCCGGCCCGAGTTCAGGGACTGGTGCGCGAACCTCGTCTACGACCTCTCGGTCTACAAGCGCTTCTTCGACGAGCAGGACCGCATCGTGGCGGGCGAGCCCGACGACGTGGCGCACGCCGCGCGCGAGGCGCTCATGCGCTCCGAGGGGCGCCGCTTCCTCGACTTCCTCGACCGCAAGGTCGGCGAGATGAACGAGCTCATCCGCGGGTTCACGCAGGAGGAGCACGAGCGGCACGGGTTCTACCTGCGCCGCCAGATCTGGCCCTACCTCATGGCGTCCGCCTTCCTCCAGCGGACGAACCTGAAGCCCCGCGGCTACGCCGGCGACGCCGAGCTCATGATCATGCTGTACGAGAACGCGTACCTCGGGACGTACGTGTTCAACCAGCTCATGCACAAGCACCCGGTGGAGACGCGCGCGGCGGACGCCGTCCGCTTCCGCCGCGCCCTCATCCCGCGGGTCATGCGGCAGGTGCTCCCGGACTTTCCGCACCTGCCGCCGCACGGCTTCCGCGCCCTCTCCCTCGCGGCCGGGCCGGCGTGGGAGCTCTACGACATCGTGCGCGAGCGCGACGACGCGGAGCGGCTCGCGCTCACGCTCCTCGACCAGGATCCCTTCGCGCTCGACCTCGCCCGCGAGACGGTCCGGCGCGTCGAGGCGCAGCACGGCGTGCGGCTCGAGGTGCGCTACGTGCAGGACTCCGTGCGCACCATGCTCCGCTCCCGCGAGCTGAAGCGCCACGTCGGCCTCCACCACTTCGTCTACTCGATGGGCCTGTTCGACTACCTCACGACGCCCGTCGCGCGCGCGGTGCTCGCGAAGGGCTACGATCTGCTCGAGCCCGGCGGGACGATGCTCGTCGGCAACTACCACGTCGACACGCCGACGCGCTGGCACATGGCGTACTGGGCGGACTGGTCGCTCGTCTACCGGACCGAGGAGGGGTTCCTCGACCTCGCGCGCGAGCTCTCGCCCGCGCCGGCGCCGCCGGAGATCATCTACGACGAGAGCCGGTGCCAGATGTTCATGAAGCTGAAGAAGCCCCTGTGACTCCCGCGACCTCGGAGAGCGCGCCCGCGCGCGCGGCGGCCCGCAGCCGCTTCGAGCTCTACCACGACGGGCTCACGCACTCGTGGGCGAGCGTCGTCGTGCTCCTCGGCACCGTGCTCGTGCCGAGCTTCGTCGTGCTCGACTGGTACGCGCTGGCGCGGCCGATGTTCGAGCGGTTCGCGACGGCCCGCGGCGTGTGCACCGCGCTCACCCTCACGCAGTGGATCATCCTCAAGATCACGAAGCCGTCGCGCTGGTCGTTCGTCCACGGCTACGTCTTCACGACGCTCGTCGGCGGCGTCATCACCTGGATGACGGTCGAGCTGGGCGGCTTCGACTCGTCGTACTGGGCGGGGCTGAACCTCGTCATCATGACGAACCTGCTCATGCCCTGGCGCACGCCTCACGCGGTCGTGAACTCGACGGCGATCCTCGCGATGTACGTCCTCGCGAACGCGATCTGGGGCGGGCCGTACGCCGGGCCGTACGTCGCCCAGAGCCTGTACTTCATGGGCTCGACCATCGTGATCGCCGTCGTCACGGCGAGCGCCCGCTACACCCTCATCGTGAGGGAGTTCAACGCCACGACCGAGCTGGTGGACACGAACGCGAGCCTCGAGCGCTCCCGGGCCGAGCTCAAGACCGCCCGCGACGCCCTGTGGGGCGAGATGGAGGTCGCGAAGCGGATCCAGACCTCGCTCCTGCCGGAGAACCGGCGGGTGGGCGGCTACGAGGTGGCGGCGCGCATGAGCCCCGCCGCGGAGGTCGGCGGCGACTACTACGACATCATCCAGGCGGGCGACGACCGCAACTGGCTCGCCATCGGCGACGTCTCCGGCCACGGCGTGGAGTCGGGGCTCGTCATGATGATGACGCAGACGAGCATCCTGTCGCTCGTCCGCGAGAACGAGCGGCTCTCCCCGGCGGACGTCTTCAGCGCGGTGAACGACGTGCTGCTCGAGAACATCTCGCGCCTGCACTCCGCCCGCTACATGACCCTGAACGTCGTCCGGATGCGCGACGCGGGGCTCACCCTCGCCGGCAAGCACCAGGACGTCCTCGTGTGGCGCAAGGGGATGGGCGCCGTCGAGACGGTCTCCAACGAGGGCTGCTGGATCGGCGTCGTCGACGACACGCGCGGCCGCGTGACGGACCAGACGATCGCGATGGACGTGGGCGACGTGGCGCTGTTCTTCACCGACGGCGCGACCGAGGCGATGAACGAGAAGAGCGAGATGTACGGCGAGGACCGGCTCGGGGCGGTGCTCGCGAGCGTCGCCGAGAAGCCGCTCGACGAGGCGCTCGAGGTGCTCTTCGCCGACATCGCGGCGTTCCGCGCCGTGCAGGACGACGACGTCACGATGATGCTCGTCCGCCGCGCGCCCGAGGCGAACGCCGTCCGGCCGCGCGCCGCCGCCGCGTCGGCGCGCTCGTCCGCGGCGTAGGCCGGGCCGGACCGCTACAGCTCGACGAACCGGACGCCGGGCCCGGTCCCGCTCTCGAACGGCCGCAGGGCGCGCCGGAGCGCGTCGAAGCTCATCGACTGCCAGCGCTGCTTCCCGTCGTACACGACGCTGAGCCCCACCCCGCCATCGTGCGCGGCGCGGATGAACTGCACGAGCGCGGCGATCGTGGAGGAGTTGAAGTACTCGAGCTTCTCGAAGTGGAGCGCGAGCACGCGCGCCTCGCTCTTCGCGTCGGACAGCACGCGGTCGAAGAGCGGCGCGAGGGCCTTGCCGGCCTCTCGGCTCGAGCTGCGCCCCGAGAGGCGCACGCGGAGCGAGCCCGCGTTCTCCTTGTCGAGCGCTGCGGTGAGATCACCGAGCTGGATGGTGTCCATAGGCCTCTCGCCCCCCGGCGGGAACCCGGTGAGCATATCAAGGTCCGGGCCGCCGGCCCGCGCCGGTCGTCCGCCGGGGTGGTCGACCGCCGCACCTCCGTCCCGCTCGCGTGCCGCGGGGGCGTGCGGCCGTCCCCCGCGCCGCGCGCCGGCTCCGGGCGACCGCGGCGAGGCGTGCGTCTTTCGCGGCCTCCGGTTAGACTCCGGCTCTCCGGAGGGAAACCAGGCATGCGGAAGCTCCTCCTCGCCGCGATCGTCGCGAGCCTCGGCCTCGCCCGCGCGGCGGAGCCGCCGGCGACGGCGCAGGCCGGGGCCGAGCCGACCGCCGCCGGCGCGCCCGCCCGGGCGAAGGCGAAGAAGCCGACGCGCAAGGGCGTCGCGACGCCCAAGGCGAAGGCGGTCCCCAAGGCGGCGCCGGGGAAACGGGCGGACGCGCCCGCGACGCACGGCGGCGCCGCGAACCCGGAGCCGGCCAAGCCCTGCGAGCCGGTGAAGCCCTGCCCGATCGACGGATGACCCCTCGCCGCGCTCTCCTCGCCTCGGCCGCGCTCGCGGCCGTGGGGCTCGTCCTCGCGGGCGTGCTCGCGTTCGAGCACGCGCAGGCCCACGCCGGCGGGACGAGCTTCTGCGCGATCAACGACTTCGTGAACTGCGACCGCGTGGCGACGAGCCGCTACTCGGTCGCGCTCGGGCTCCCCGTCGCGGTGTGGGGCGGGTTCGCCTACGGCCTCGCGCTGCTCCTCTCGATCGCCGGCCTGCGCCCGGAGCGGCCGCACGCGACCTGGCCGGCGGGCCTCCTGTTCGTCCTCGGCGCGATCGCGACCGCGACCGCCGTCGCGCTCGCCCTCGTCTCGGAGCTCGCGATCGGCGCGCTCTGCCTGCTGTGCGCCGGGTCGTGGCTCGTCTCCGCCGCGATGTTCGCCGCGGCCTGGCGGGCGACGCGCCCGGTCGGGGTCCGGGCGGCACTCGGGGCCGACCTCGCGCTCCTGGGGCGGCGCCTGCCGCGCACCGTCGCCGTGCTCGTCGCCGGCGCCGCGTGCGTCGCGCTCGTCGCGGCGGCGTACCGGACGCGCGGGAGCCCGTACTGGGAGACCCGGCCGGCGCCGGCGGTCGTCCCGGCCGCCCCCGTCGCCGCCGCCGCGGCGCACGCGGGGGGCCCGACGGTGGTCGTCGAGTTCAGCGACTACGAGTGCCCGTTCTGCGCGATCGCGCACGAGGAGACGGACGCGCTGCTCGCGTCCCGCCCGGACGTGAAGCTCGTCCACAAGAACTTTCCCCTCGACTCGGCGTGCAACCCCGTCGTGAAGCGCGCGATGCACGAGGGCGCGTGCGTGCTCGCCGCGGCCGGCGTGTGCGCCGAGGAGCAGGGAAAGCTCGAGCCGATGAGCGACGCGCTCTTCAAGAACCAGCGGCAGAAGCTCCCGCTCGACGCCGTCGCGGAGGGCGTCGGGCTCGACATGGCGCGCTTCCACGAGTGCCTCGGGGCGCCGTCCACCGCGCGCCGCGTCCAGCAGGACATCGCCGCCGGCATCGCCGTCGGGCTCAAGGCGACGCCGACCTACGTCGTGAACGGCGTCGCGTACCCCGGCAAGCTGCCCGTCGAGGCGCTGCCGCCGGCGACCGCGCGCGCGCCGTGAGGCGGGGCGCCCCCCGCTCACTCGAACGTCAGGACCTCCTTGAAGCCGCGCGGCGTCGCGGCGAGCACCTCGGCCGCCTCGGACAGCGGGTGCCGGCTCGTCAGGAGCTGCGGGACGAGGGTCGGCCAGCGGCGCGCGAAGAGCGCGAGGTCGGCGGCCGCGGCGCGGTAGGCCTCGACCGACGGGTTCGTCACCCCGAGCACCGCCTGGTTCCGCAGCACGATCCCGGCCATCGCGCTCGCGAGCTCGCGGGGCACCGGCCCCTTGCGGCCGGGGATCCCGGTGAACACGAAGACGCCGTTCGGGCCGAGCCACGGCAGCGCCTCGAACGCCAGCGGCGCCGCCCCCGCCGCGTCGACGATGAGGTCGATGGGCCCGATGCGGCCGGCGAGCGCCTCGGGCGTCTCGTCCCGCCGCGACGCCCAGCCGATGCCGAACGCCAGGACGAGCTCGGACTTCTTGCCGCGCGGCTCGCGCGAGTAGATCGTCGTCGTGTAGCCGCGGACGCGCAGCGCGAGGGCGGCGAGCGCGCCGACCGGGCCCGCGCCGATGACGACCGCGACGCGCTCGGCGGAGCGGCCCGTCGAGCCGTCGACGTCCTCCGACCACGGGAGCCGCCGCTGGACGTCCTCCACGAGGCGGAGCGCGGCCTCCGCCACGCTGAGCGGCTGCGTGAGGACCGCGACGTCGCGCAGCTCGGCGGGGACGGGCACCATGTAGCGCTGCTCGTCGACGACGCGCTCGGCGAGGTAGCCGTGCGCGAGGCGGATGCCGCGCTGGACGAACTCTCCCGTCGTGCAGAAGTCCGGGTGGCCGGTCGCGCAGGCGCGGCAGCGCATGTCGCGGCACGGGCGCCGGACGGTCGGCACGACGAGGTCGCCGCGCCGCAGCCGGCTCACCGACGTGCCGACCTCGACGACCTCCCCGAGCGCCTCGTGGCCGAGGACGAGGTAGGGCGAGCCCTCGGGGGGCGCCCCGTGCGCGCCCGCCGCGATCTCGCGGTCGGTGCCGCAGAGGCCCACCTCGCGAACGCGGATCGCGACCTGCGACGGAGCCAGGATCTGCGGCTCCGGGTGCTCGACGACGCGGACCTCGGGGGCGCGCGGGAAGACGGCGACGGCTCGCATGCGGGGAACTTACCCCAACGCCGCGCGCCTCGCTTCCCCGCGAGCGGTCGCCCGGCGGGCCGCGGCTCAGGCCGGGGCGCCGGCGGCGGATCGCAGCAGGCGCCGGATCGTCGCGAGGAGCTCGCCCGGCTCGACCGGCTTGCGCAGCACCGACGTGCCGCGGGGAGGCGCGTCGGCGGAGGCGGTCACGACGAGGACCGGCACGCCCTGGAGCGACGGGACCCCGTCGCGGCGCTCCAGGAACTCCCAGCCGTCCATCCCCTGCATCGCGAGGTCGAGCACGACGAGCGCGGGGCGCGTCAGGTCGGCGAGCTCGAGCGCCTTGCGCCCCTCGTCCGACGCGATGACCCGCAGCCCCTCGCCGGTGAGGAGCGCCGACATGGCGTCGCGGGTGTGCGCGTCGTCCTCGATGAGGAGCACGGATCGGCGCGGCGGCGCGCCCCTGGAGGAAGGCGTCTTCACGTGAGCACCCCTGCGATCGGAACCGCGGGAACCTAAGCGACCTCGCCGCCGCCGTCGAGCGCTCCCGAGGGGGCGGGGGCCGGCGCGGCCGGCCGGAGGCCGGGGGCCCGGACGCGGCAGGCCGACGCCCGCCCGGCGCGTCACCTCACTGGCCTCGCGCCGACGCGACGAGGTCCAGGCGGCGGGCCTCCGTCCGCCCGGCGGTGCGGGCGCGGCTCTCCGAGCAGAAGCTCGCGAGCTTGCGCCCGTCCACCAGGACGTCCCATCGGTGGACGTCCACCCGCTCGACGGACACGTGGTGCTCGCGGACCTCGAACGTGGTGCGGCGCGGCGTCATGCCCCATGGGTCTAAGCGCCGGCGGGGCGGCGCGCCGCGGGAACGGGCCGCGTCACGGGGCGCGCGTGAGCTGGAACGCCAGCGTGGACGCGGTGCCGCGGCCGGCGAGCGGGAAGAGCGCGCCCGCCGTGACGGCGGTGCCGCCGTCGAGCGCGAGCTTCACGCGAGGCGGCGGCCGCTACGGTCCGGGCGGCCCGCCGCGCCCGAGCCGCTTGCGGATCTCCGCGCGCCGCCGCTCGTGCTCCGCGACGAGGGCGTCGAACCGCCGGCGCTGGGCGGGGTCGAGGAGCGCGCGGATCCGGTCGTCCGCGTCCTTGCGGATCGCCTCCGCCTCCGGGTCCATCCGCTCGAAGAGCTTGCCGAGCGCGGCCCAGCGCGCCTCCACGATGTCGTGGACGCCGAGCGCCTGCGCGTCGCTGAGGGCGAGGTCGCGCGAGAGGCGCCGCGTCATCTCGTCCGGCGTCGGCGGGCCGGGCGGCCGGGTCGGGCCCGCGGCGAGCCGGTCGACGGCCGCGCCCACGGCGGCGCCGAGGAGGAGCAGGAGGAGCGAGAGCGCCCAGGGGGCGATCCGCCGCCGCGAGAGGTCGGTCACCGCCCGCCCTCCGCCGTCCAGAGGACCATCGCCACCTCGATGGGATCCTGGCTCGCCGCGGTGCCGGGGTGCGCGCCGGCGCCGGTCGCGAGCGCCGCGAGCCAGACCCCGACCGCCGCCAGGGCGCCGGCGATCGCCATCTTCCGGGCGGCGGGGAGGAACCCCGCGGCGGGTGCGGGCCGCCCCGCCCGCGTCGCGGCGCGGAACGCGCGCTCGGCGAGGAAGGGCGGCACGGGCGTCGGTCCGGCGGCCCGGAGCGCCCGCGCGGCGGCCTCCCAGGTCGCGAGCTCGCGCCCGCACGCGGCGCACCCGTCGAGGTGGGCCTCGAGGGCGCGGAGCTCCTCGGGCCCGAGCCGGCCGTCGAGCCTCGCGGAGAACTTCGTCGTCGCGTCGCGGCACCTCACGGCTCCACCTCCTTGCGCAGGGCCGAGAGCCGGCGCGCGAGCGCGGCGCGCGCCCGGTGCAGCCTCGACTCGACCGTTCCGACCGGGACGCCGGTGGCCCCGGCGATCTCGTCGTACGAGAGCCCCTCGAGCTCGCGCAGCGCCAGCACGACCCGGTGCTTCTCGGGCAGCTTCGCGAGCGCGGCGCGCACCGCCGCGGCGCGCTCGGCGGAGGCGAGCGCCGCGTCCGGGGCGCCCTCGGCCGGCGCGGCCTCGCCGGAGAGCGCGTCGAGCGGAGCGCGGACGCGACTCCACCACGATCGGCGCCGGTCGTGCGCGACGTTGCGCGCGATCCGACAGAGCCAGCCGAGCGCCGCCGCTCCGTCGCGCAGCTCGTCGATCCGCCCCCAGGCGCGCACGTAGGCCTCCTGCGTCACGTCAGCCGCCTCGTCCCGGTCGGACACGAGCGCCGCCGCGAGCCGGAAGACGATCGCGTGCGTCTCCGCCACGAGCGCGCGGAACGCCTCCGGGTCGCCCGCGCGGGCGCCGTCCGCCGCGGTCCGCAGCCGCGCCGCCGCGTCCTCCCCGCTCACCCGCCCACCGACCGCATCCCGGGGTCCTCGCGTTCATGGCGCGCTCACCTCCAGGCGTCCTGCCCCACCGAGGACAGCAGGCGAGCGCGCGCGCTCGCGAGGTCATACTCCGTCTGGATGCGCTGCGCCTGCGCGTTCGCGAGCGAGAGCTGCGCGTCGGCCAGCTCGAGGGACGAGCCGACCCCCTCGCGGTAGCGGGCCTCGGCGAGGCCGAGCAGGTCCGTCGCCGCGGCGACGCCCTCCTCGGCGGCCGGCAGCTGCGCGCGGCCCGACGCGACGTCGGCGAGCGCGGTGTCGATCTGCTGCCAGACCTGCTGGCCGGCGTCGTCGAGCTGCGCGCGCGTCTGCTCCATCCGGGCGCGGGCGGCGTCGGCGGTCGCGCGCGAGGTCAGCCCGTCGAAGAGCGTCCAGCGGAGCGTCACGCCGGCCGACGCGGTCCAGGTCGGGTCGTAGACGTCGGCGCCCGCGCCGTTCCCCCCCGCGGTGGCGTGGATCGACGGCCAGAGCAGGCGGTCGGCCGCCCTCAGCGCGTACGCGCCGGCGTCGATCGACGCGCGCAGCGACGCGAGCTCCGGCCTGGCCTGCACGGCGTCGGCGAACAGCGCGTCGGTCGGGCGCTGCTCGATCGCGAGCGCGGGGACGTCCGGCGTCGCCACCTCGTAGTCCGCCCGTCCGGGGGTGCCCATCGCGACGTCGAGCCGCGTGCGCGCGGTGCGGATCGCGTTCCCGGTGCGGACCTTGGCCGCGCGGGCGGAGGCGACCTGGGTGCGGAGCTGGGCGAGGTCGATGGGGGCCCGCGTCCCGGTCTGCACCATCGTCTCGGTGTCGGCGAGGTGCTTCGCGGAGTTCGCGAGCGTGTCGGCGGCCACCCGGTCGAGCGCGATGGCGGCGAGGACGCCGAAGTAGGCCTGCCGGGCCTCGAGGATCGACGCCTCCACGGTCGCGCGCGCGTCGTCGGACGCCGCCCGCGCGGACGACCTCGCCGAGCGCCACCGGTTCGCGGTCTGGCCGAAGTCCCAGAGGAGGAGATCGCCGGAGAGCGTCGCGGAGCTGGAGTCGCTCGAGGAGCCGGAGGTCGCCGGAGCGCCCGCGGCGACCGCCGTCGCCGGAGTCCTCGCGTTCCAGACGCGGGCGTGTGTGTAGCTGCCGGCGAGGCCGATCTGCGGGAGGAGGGCGCCGCGCGCCTCGCGCGCGGCCGCCTCGGCCGCCGCGGCCGCCTCGCGCGAGGCGCGGATCGTGGGGCGGTTCGCGACCGCCGCGGCGATCGCGTCGTCGATCGTGAGCGTGCGCGGCCCCGCGGCCGCGGCGGAGGGCGCCGCGGCCGGGGGTGGCGTCGCCGGGGAGGGCGCGGCGGGAGGCCGGGCCGCCAGGGCGGCGCCGAGGCCGAGCGCGAGGAGGAGGGGAGCCGTCATTCGTACCTCAGGGCCTGGATGGGATCGAGGCGCGAGGCCTGCATCGCGGGCCACATCCCGAAGATGACGCCGACCGCCGCGCTGAACCCGACGGCGGCGACGATGATGTGCGGCTGCACCAGCATCGGCCACCCGAACCGCGCGACGAGCCAGCCCGCGGTGCCGAGGCCCGCCGCCGTGCCGATGATCCCGCCGGCGATCGAGAGGGCGACCGCCTCGACCAGGAACTGCACGAGGATGCTCCGGGGCTTCGCGCCGACCGCCATGCGCAGGCCGATCTCGCGCGTCCGCTCGGTCACCGACACGAGCATGATGTTCATGATCCCGATGCCGCCGACGACGAGGCTCACGAGCGCGATCCCGGCGAGGAGCGACGTCATCGTCTTCGCGCTCTCCTGCTGCGAGGTGGCGATGTCGGAGAGGTTGCGGATGGTGAAGTCGTCCTGGACGCCCGGGCCGATCCGGTGGCGCTGGTGCAGGAGGTCCTGGATCTGGCCCTGCGCGGCGCCCGCCGCGTCCGCGGACCGGGCGCTCACGACGATGGCGCCGGCGATGTACTGCTGGAGGCCGCCCTGGAGCTTCGCCCGGAAGGTGCGGGAGGGGATGATGACGACGTCGTCCTGGTCCTGGCCGAAGCCGGTCTGCCCCTTCGACTGCAGCACGCCCACGATCTCGAACGGGATCGCGCCGACCCGGATGACCTGCCCGACGGGATCGTCGTAGGGGCCGAACAGGTTCTGGACGACGGTGTTGCCGACGACGGCGACCTTGGAGCCGGCCCGGTCGTCGTCCTCCTCGAAGAACTGGCCCCTCGCGATCTTCCAGTTCCGGATGTCGAACAGCTCGGGCGTCGTGCCCTGGATCACGGTGAACCAGTTCTGCCCCTCCGCCATCACCTGGGCCGAGCGCTGGAGCTGGGGGGCCGCGAGGCGCACCGCCGGCAGCCCGCGGATCGCGTCGAGGTCGTTCCAGGTGAGCGTCGGCTGCGAGCCCGCGCCGCCGCGGGCGCCGCCGGCCGTGCTCGACCCGGAGAGGACGACGAGCATGTTCGAGCCCATCGCCTCGAAGGTCGCCTTGACGCGCGCGGAGGCCCCCGCGCCGATGGCGGTCATCGCGATGACGGCGCCGACGCCGATGATGACGCCGAGCGTGGTGAGGAACGAGCGGAGCTTGTTCCGCAGGAGGGCCCGGACGGCGATGGCGATGACGCGCGCGGGGTTCACGGCTTCTCCGGGGCGGAGGCGAGGGAGGCGAGCGAGGACGGCCCGGCGGCCGCGACCTCGTCGGGGGCCGTCCGGGGCGCGGCGCGCACCGCCGGGCGCCGGACGTCGGAGCGCAGGAGGCCGTCCTTCATCTCGAGGACGCGCCCGGCGTAGAGCGCGATGTCCGGCTCGTGCGTCACGAGCACGATGGTGATGCCGGAGTCGCCGAGGGCCTGGAGGAGCGACATGACGTCGACGCTCGTGCGCGAGTCGAGGTTGCCGGTCGGCTCGTCGGCGAGGATGATGCGCGGCTCGACGACGAGCGCGCGGGCGATGGCGACGCGCTGCTGCTGCCCGCCGGAGAGCTGGCTCGGGTGGTGGTGCGCCCGCGGCGCGAGCCCGACCCGCTCGAGGGCCTGCAGGGCGCGGCGCCGCCGCTCGGCGGGCGCGACCCCCGAGTAGAGCAGGGGGAGCTCGACGTTCTCGACCGCGCTCGTGCGGGCGAGCAGGTTGAAGCTCTGGAACACGAACCCGAGCGTGCGGTTGCGGATCTCGGCGAGCCGGTTCCGGTCGAGCCGCCCCACGTCCTCGCCGGCGAGCCGGTAGGTGCCGCTCGTCGGCCGGTCGAGGCAGCCGAGGAGGTTCATGAGCGTCGACTTCCCGGAGCCCGACGCGCCCATGACGGCGACCGACTCGCCGGACTCGACGTCGAGCGACACCCCGGCGAGCGCCTTCACCTGCACGTCGCCCGTGTCGTAGACCTTCGTGACGTCCCTGAGCTCGATGAGCGCCATCGCGGATCCTAGAGGAACCTCGGCGGGCCGCGCTGCTGCTGCGGTCCCTTCGTGTCCTGCGCGCCGCCGCCGGACACGCCGGTGACGACCCGGTCGCCCTCGGCGAGGTCGCCCCCGACGATCGCGGTGTTCTTGCCGTCGCTCGGGCCGACCTGGACCTGGACCTGCTTCGGCGTCCCGTCGCCCTGGAGGACCCACACCGCCCGCCGCGGCCGCCGCGGCCCGTCCTGGCCGGTCCTGGCGGCG
>DASVZX010000434.1:0-4242 GCA_036391435.1 Anaeromyxobacter sp.
CGCGCCCGCGGCTGCGCGAAGCGCCCCTCGGCGAGCCGCCGCGCGGGGAGGAGGGCGGAGCGGCCGAAGCGCGCGAGCAGGAGCGGGCGGCGCGGCAGGTGCACCACCGCGCCGAGGACCTCGCCCGCGAGCGCCTCGAACGACCGGGCGAGCGGCTCGAAGAGCGCGCGCCAGGCGCGGCCGTCCGCGCCGAGGCCCGCGGCCGTGTCGCGCGTCGAGCGCAGGAGGAGCGCCGCCGTGCCGTCGTCGAAGGGGTGCGCCGCCGCGGCCGGCGGCTCGACGAGGACGAGTCCATGCTCCGCGAGCGGGAGCGCGCGGAAGAACGGCGAGGCCGGCACGAGCGGGTGGACCGCGGAGCAGCGATCGTGGAGGAAGCCGGGCAGCGTCAGCGGGAGCGTGCGCGCGCCGCCGCCGACCCCGTCGGCGGCCTCGAGGACGCGGACCTTCCACCCGGCGCGGGCGAGCGTCACCGCCGCCGCGAGGCCGTTCGGGCCGGAGCCGACGACGACGGCGGCGCTCACGGGAGCGGTCTAGCGCGACCGGCGCGGAGACGCCATGCGGCGTCCCGCGCGCGCGGGACGCAGCCGGCGCCCGGCCGCCGTCTTCCCCATCGGGGCCGCGCCCGGCGCTCGCCCGCAAGCGGCCGCGTTTCGGGGAGTTCGCGCGGCGACGCACCGCGGCATGGGCCGGCCTGGCCGCGCCCGGACGGCGTGGAATGGGAAGGGTCACATCGATGGGGTAGACCTTCTCCATCCGTAGCAGTCCCACGCTTCGCTCCGACGCCTCCAACACCGGGAGAAACGGATGCGCTCCATCCTCCGATCGCTGATCCCCCTCGTGCTCGTCCTGGCCGGCTCCGCCTGCAGCAGCAAGAAGGACGCGAACGAGCGGCACGTCGTCGTCCTCTTCACGACCGACGAGCACTCGCAGCTCTTCGCCTCGTTCCCCGAGATGGACGACTTCATCCAGGCGGGGCGCGGCTACACGCTGCCGGCCATCGGGCTCCAGGGCGGCCTCGCCCGGCGCATGACGATCCTGAAGCAGCAGCGCGACGCGGCCGCCGCCCGCGGCGCCGCCTCGCTGACGCTCTCGTCCGGCGACTTCAGCCAGGGCTCGCTCTCCTCCGCGGCGTGGCTCGTGACCTCGCCGGAGCTGGCCATGATGAAGACCATGGGCTACGACGCGTCCGCGCTCGGGAACCACGAGTTCGATCTCCGGACGCCCGCGCTCGCCCAGGCCATCGGCGCCGCGGTGTCCCTCTCCGACGGCACGACGCCCCAGCGGCCGCCGCTCGTCCTCACGAACCTCCTCCAACCCGGCGCGCTCGCGCCGCTGTACGGCGCCGGCAAGCCGGTCGCCCCCTACCTCGTCCTCTCGACGACGAACGGCCTCAAGATCGGCATCGTCGCGAGCATGGGCGTCGGCGCCGGGACGGTGTCCGGCATGCCGGACGGGACGTTCTGGGCTCCCAACCTCGCGACGAACGACGCGAAGTTCGCCTCGGTCGCCGCGCAGGTGCAGGCGGGCATCGACGCCCTCCGCGCCCAGGGCGTCGACGCGGTGATCCTCCTCGGCCACGGCGGCATCGGCACGGACGCGATGCACCCCGGCGAGGACGAGCTGCTCGCGCTCCAGCTCAAGGGGGTGGACCTCATCCTGAGCGGCCACTCGCACCTCAACACGCCGCAGCCGCGCTTCGTCTACGGCTCCGGCACCGCGGTCCCCGTCGTGCAGCCGAAGCCCTTCGGCCGCGAGGTCGGGAAGGTCGAGCTCGTCTTCAAGGACGACGGCTCCGCCCCGCGGCCGTACCTCGATCCGAACGGCACCCAGTTCATCGCGGTGGACGACTCCGTCGCGCCGACCACCGACTCTGCGTTCCTGCCGCCGTTCGGCGAGCTCTTCCAGCGCACGGTGGGGTACCTCGGCATCGGTCGCCGCGCGCAGCCGGGGATCCCGCCGGGCACGGTCACCGCGCCGTCGTTCATCGAGAAGGAGCTGACGACCATCACGGGGACGGACTTCACGGGCCTCGCGTCGGTCAACCCCGCCGACGCGACGTACGTCGGGAACCTCTGGAACTTCCCGCTCTGCAAGCTCGACTTCAAGGTCACCGGGATCGCGTCCGGCCAGGAGACGAACGTGATGAACCTCGACACGGACGCGATGCTCGCGGCGGTGAAGGGGGCGGCCTCCGTCGGGATCCCCGGCATCGGCGCGGGCGCGACCGCGTGCACGGCCTGCCCCGCGACGCAGCTCGCGGTGCAGGCTTCCGGCCCGATCCGCGGCGACCTCGTCCCCTCGAGCTACGACCCGGGCAAGCGCCTCGGGTTCGCGGACGTCTACCACGTGACCCCGCTCGGCGCCGATCCGACCGCGCTCCCCCCCGCCGACCTCACCGATCTGAACGCGGTGCAGAACTACCTCAACGCGGTCCCGGGCTATCCGCTCGTCAAGTTCAACGTGCCGACGGTGAGCCTGCGCATCGTGTACGAGGCGACGCTCCAGTACGCGATGCTCAACGGCGACTTCTTCCTCGGCGCGAGCGGGCTCGAGGTCCACTACGACCTGACGCGGAGCCCGTTCGACACGGCGGCGGTGAATCCGAGCAACCTCGCGACGCTCGTCGCGCCGGGCTGGGTCACCTACATGAAGCTCGCGAGCGAGTCGACGCCGTTCTACGACGTCACGCCCACGACGGCGTACGGGGCGACGTACGGGTTCCGTCCGGACACGCTCTCGCAGGCGTCGCCGACCTACTTCCGCTCGGTCGCGACCACGCTGTACGTCGCGAGCTTCGCGGCGTCCTTCGGGATCACCCTCTACGACGACGCGATGCCCCCGAACGCGATCACGAACCCCGCGGGCGCCATCGTCCACCGGGCGGACAGCAGCAACATCAAGGACTACGAGGCGCTCGGCCAGTACCTCGCGGCGACCTGTGCCCTCACCGCCACCGGTCCCACCGCGTCCCTGCCGAGCACGTACGACGCGACGACGCCGGAGGGGCACGTGCCGCGCCGGATCGTGAACTGCAGCGGCGGCACCTGCCCGTAGCGCGCCTTCGCGCGGATCGAGACCGCCCGCGCCGGGCTTCCGGCGCGGGCGGCCGCGTCTCCGGGCTCCCGCGGCGCCTCCGCGAGCGGCGCGGTCGGGGGCTGGTAGACTCCCGCAGATCGTTTCCGCGCCCCGCGCGTTTGGAGCGAGAGAGGCCCGAGCGACCCCGTGCCGGTGGACGAGAGCGACGAGAGGCTCATGCTCCGGTTCCAGGGCGGCGACGCCCGGGCCTTCGAGGCCCTCGTGCGCCGCCACCGGACGCCGCTCTTCTCGTTCCTCCTGCGGCTGACGGGCGACCGCGGCCGCGCGGAGGACCTCTGCCAGGACGCCTTCCTGAAGGCCGTCCGGGCGTCCGGCGCGTGGCGGCCCCGCGCGCGGGTCCAGGCCTGGCTCTACGCCATCGCGCGGAACCTCGCGGTGGACGAGGCGCGGCGGCAGGCCTTCCGGCGCGCCGAGCCGCTCGACGCCGGCCCCGCGGCCGCGGCGGCCGCCGACGATCCGGCGCCCGATCGCGCCGCCGACGCCGCGCTCGTCCGGCCGAAGCTCGAGGCGGCCCTCGCCGCGCTGCCGGAGGAGCAGCGCGAGGTCTTCCTCCTGCGCGAGTACGCGGGGCTGCGCTTCCACGAGATCGCCCTCGTCACGGGCACGCCCGAGAACACCGTGAAGAGCCGGATGCGGTACGCGCTCGAGGGGCTCCGGGAGAAGCTCGCCGCGCTCGGCGTCGGGCCGGACGGAGACCTCCCCGAGGCGAGGAGCGCCACCCCATGACCCGCGACGCGTACCGAGATCGACTCCTCGACCTCGCCTACGGCGAGCTGTCGGGGCGCGAGGCGCGCGAGGTCGAGGCGCACGCCGCCGGCTGCGAGGCGTGCCGGGCGGAGCTCGCCCGGATCCGCGGCACGCGCCGGATCATGGCGGCGCTGCCCGACGAGGCGGCGCCCGAGCGCGGCGAGCGGATCCTGCTCGCCGCCGCCCGCGAGGCCGCGGAGGCGCGCGGGGGGCGGAGGCTCGCGCCGCGCTGGCTGCTCGCGGGCGCCGTCGTGGCCGCGTCGGTCGCGATCGTCGCGGCGGTGTCGCTCCGCGTGTCGGAGTGGACGCCGCGCCGCGGGGAGCAGCGGTCCCTCCTCGAGTCGCCGTACGCGTCGCGCCCCGCGGCCGGGGCGCCCGCCGCCGCCGCGGCACCCGCGG
>DASVZX010000435.1:0-4197 GCA_036391435.1 Anaeromyxobacter sp.
GAGCGCGAGGCGCGCGCGCGCCGGCGCGGCGGCGCCCTCGCGCACGTCCGGGGGCAGGTGCTCGACGTGGAGGTCGCCGTCGCCGGCCTGCAGGGCCGCGTACTCGATCGCGTTCTGCAGCTCGCGGACGTTGCCCGGCCAGGGGTAGGCGCGCAGCGCCCGGACGGCCTCCGGCGAGACGGCCCCGGCCCGCCCCGGGGCCCGCAGGCGCGAGAGGAACCGCTCCCCGAGGACCGCGACGTCGTCCCCGCGATCGCGGAGCGCCGGCACGCGGAGCGGGAAGACCGCCAGCCGGAAGTACAGGTCGGCCCGGAAGCGGCCCTCGGCGACGAGGCGCCGCAGGTCGCGGTGCGTCGCGCAGAGGAGGCGCACGTCCACGCGGATCGGCTGCGAGTCGCCGACGCGCTCGATCTCGCGCTGCTCGATGACCCGCAGCAGCTTCACCTGCACGACGGGCGAGACGTCGCCGATCTCGTCGAGGAGCAGCGTCCCGCCGTCCGCCTCCTGGAACCTTCCGCGCCGGTCGCGCAGGGCGCCCGTGAACGCGCCCTTCACGTGCCCGAACAGCTCGGACTCGAGCAGGTTCTCGTTCAGGGCGGAGCAGGAGACCCTCACGAACGGCCCCGCCGCGCGGGGGCTCGAGCGGTGGATCGCCGCGGCGACCATCTCCTTGCCGGTCCCGCTCTCGCCGAGGATCATCACCGTCGACTCCGAGCGCGCGACGAGCTCCACCATCCGGTAGAGCTCCTGCATCGAGGGGTGGCGGCCCACGATGCCGAGGAAGTCGCCGCCGCCCGGCCCGGGCCGCACCTCGCCGAGGCGCCGCCCGAGGTGCTCCGCGGCGCCGACCTCGGTGAAGCTCTCGAGCGCCCCGGCCGGCGTCCCGTCCGCCGCGTGCATGGCGACGGCGTTCTTCACGATGAGGACGAGCCGGCCGTCCTTCGTCCGGATGGTGCAGCACTTCGAGCTGCGCGAGCGCTCCACCACCCCGCACCGGATCGGGCCGACGCCGCAGGAGCAGCCGCGCACCGCGTCGCCAGCGAGGAGCGAGCAGCGCTGCCCGAGCGCCTCCTCGCGCCGCCACCCGGTGATCCGCGCGGCAGCCCGGTTCCAGAAGGTGATCACGCCGTCCGCGTCGGTCGTGAACAGACCGTCGGGGAGCGCGTCCGCCATCTCGCGGAGGTTCGCCTCGGAGCCGAGCCCGAGAAAGGGGAGCGACGACATGCGGGTGGGAGCCTGCTTCGTTTCGGAGTGTTCACGTGAACGCAACGCGTGAACGCCGGCGATGTTAGCAGACGGCGCGCTCGCGTCCCGGCGGCGCAATGCCGCGCAGCGGCGGTCGTTTCAGGGGTGCGCGCCGACGCGCAGGCGCGCAGACGGTGGCGCGCGGCTTGCGAGGGCCTCCGACGCCTCCGCCTCCGCGTCCCGCGCAGGCGCGACGGCGACAGGAGACACCGATGAAGCGAACGTACGAGAGGCTCGCGCGGTGGAGCGCCGAGGCGCTCGCGGCGCTGGCCGTGGCGCTGCCGGCGGCGGCGTGGGCGGCGCACCCCCTCCCCATCACGCTGAAGGACGCGACCGGCGCCGACGTCACGGCGACGAGCACCGTCCCGGTCAGCACCGAGAAGACCTGCGGCGGCTGCCACGCCGCCTCCTGGTCGACGATCACGCAGGGCTACCACTTCCAGCAGGGGCGCACGAACGGCGCCGGCTACCTGAACGTGTCGGACACGTTCCTCGGCGCGCTGATCGGCGCGTACGCGAACGTCGCGGGAGACGCGGACGTCGAGCCCACGAAGGGCACCGGCGCCTGGTGGAAGCTCTCCGACGGCATGTACGGGAAGTGGTGACCGCCGTCGTCCGACTCGAGCCAGTTGGCTCGAAAGAGCAGCAGGAACGCGGTGGAGATGGACAAGGGCTCTCACTTCTTCGCGCAGAAGTGCGGCGCGTGCCACCCCGGTGACGCGGCGACGAAGTACGATCGCGACGGGGAGCAGTACTTCGACCCGACGCGGCCCGCCGGCCAGCAGTGGGGCTACGAGCGGCTCGGCAAGACGCTCGCCGACGTCTTCACGCCGGGGACGAGCCTCGACGGCGACTACGTCAACGTGAACGCCGCGAACGGCGCGCCGGTGCAGGCGCGCTGGGACCTGACCGGCGTCTCCGAGGCCGACTGCTTCCTGTGCCACATGACCGGCTACAGCTGGTCGAGCCGGGCGGCGGTGCAGGGCGCGGGCACGGCGCTCGCGACGCTCTCCGCGACCCCGGTGAAGGCGTTCGAGGGCGCGATCACCGCCGGCGCCGGCTGGGCGTCGGTGACGCTCTGCCAGCCGGGCGAGGCCTGCTACTCCCAGTTCCCGCCGCAGGCGAAGAACGTCGCCGTGAACTACGCGCTCCGGTCGATCGCGCCGGCCGACGTCGCCGCGTCGATCCAGAAGATGCCCGCGGACGCGAACTGCCGCGGCTGCCACGAGACCCCCGACACCCGGAAGTCCGGGCGCTCCTTCGCGGCGGACACCGACGTCCACACGGCCGCCGGCGTGACCTGCGTCGGCTGCCACCCGGCCGGCAGGGACGCGCCGAGCGGCCTCATCAACGGGGCCGGGATGCACGAGATCGCGAAGGGCGACATCACGATCGGCTCCGCGCGCGACGACATCGACGACACGATGACCTCGTGCGTCGACTGCCACTACCTCGGCGCGAGGCCGGTCGGCTACGGGGGCGCGGCGCCGGCCTACCCGCTCGCCGCCCACGCCGCCTTCCCGCCGCTCCACTTCGACAAGCTCGCCTGCCAGACGTGCCACGTCCGCTACCTCCAGGACTCGGCGCTCACGCCGAAGAAGGAGACGCCGGACCTCCTCATCGACATGGCGACGACCGGGACGCAGGTCGTCACGAACGCCTCCGCGTTCATGAAGACCGACCCCGTCGACCCGGCGCGGCACGACCCGGCGCTGCTCGCCGCGGCGAGCTGCACGAACCCCGACGACCCGACCACCTGCGCGAAGCCCGAGCTGCTCTACCGCTGGTACCCGGGCGTGCGGCCGTGGAAGGGGAAGATCACGACCGTGAAGCCGCTCCTCACCGCCTGGATCGGCGACTGGCTCGACGGGTACGCGCTGACCGCGCGGGTGAGACCCATCGCGCTGCGCCTCGTCCGCAAGGTGCTCGCGGTGGACGCGAACAAGAGCCCGGCGAGCGCGACGGGGGCGTTCTACAACCCGACCCTCGAGGCCGCGCGCGCCGCGCGGCCGGCGGCGTTCGACATCCGCTGGGACGCGACCGCCGGGAGGGTCCTGGGGATGGTGAACACGCCCGAGGAGATCGCGGCCTACCTCGCCGCGATGCAGGGCGCGCTCGACCAGAACTCGGATCCGATCTTCATCGGGTCGCCGGTGCTCGTGCGGGCCGGCAAGGTGTGGTTCCTGAACGCGCTCGGGCAGCTCGCCTTCATGGAGAGCCCGGTCGCGGAGAGCCACGACTTCGCGGTGAACCACAACGTGGTCCCGAAGCGCGACGCGGCGGCGCCGGCGGAGAAGCCCGGGCCGTGGGGCGCGACGGGCTGCACGGAGTGCCACTCGACCGGCTCCCCGTTCTTCTACGCGAAGCAGCTCTCCGACCCCGCCGACCCCGCGGGAGCGCCGGAGTACCGCGAGCACTGGGTGGCGATGGGCTACTCGGCGCAGTACGTCGCGATGCTCACCGCGGGCGTGCCCTCCGTCGGGCCCGCGGGGCCCTCCGGCCCCTCCGGGCCGACGGGAGCGACGGGCCCCACCGGCGCGACGGGGCCGGCCGGTCCGGCGGGAGCCGCGGGCGCGGCCGGACCGTCCGGCGGCTGCGGATCCACGGGATCGTCGGGAGCGCTCCTCGGCCTGCTCGGGGTCGCGCTCTCCGCGGCGAGGCGGCGCCTGCGCGCGTGAGGGAGACGTAGGAGGCTCGGCGAGCGCCGCCCCCGGAGCCCGGGGGGCGGCGCTCTCCTTTCGGCCCCTCGACGCGGACGCGTCGCCGCGCGGGCCCCGACCCGGACCGACCGGCCCCGGCTCGTCCGTGCTAGAGAACGGCCCATGCCCGTCGACCCGTCCCGGCCCGGCGCGCGCCTCGCGCGACGCCGCTTCCTCGGCGCGCTCGCCCTCGCGCCCGCGGCGCTCGCGGGGTGCGCGAGCGCGGCCGCCTCGGGACCCCCGGCCCCTGCCG
>DASVZX010000436.1:0-3297 GCA_036391435.1 Anaeromyxobacter sp.
CCGCGGGGACGGGCCCGGCCGCCGGCGCGGGGAGGGGCACCGGCGCGGCCACCGCCGCCGCGTCGGGCGCCGCGCCCGGCCGGACCGGGAACGTCTTGCGGCAGCTCGGGCAGCGCACGTTGAGCCCGCCTGCGGGGATGCGGCGGTCGTCGACGCCGTACGTGGCGCTGCAGTGCGGGCAGACGACCTTCATGGCGCGCCGCGGCCCTCCTCCGGCCGGGGCCGGCGCCCCGGCGCGAGGCCGCCCGCGAGCCCGCCGCCGCGCACGCCCGACCCGACGCCCGCCGGGAAGTCGCGACCGTGGATATCGGCGGCGGAGGGAGCGGAGCTCATCGCGGAGGCGGGCCGGCGCGAAATCCCCGGAGCCGCTCGACGGTACCATCGGCCGCTCGGGGGCAGCAAGGATCGCCAAAGAGGGACGGTCTCCGCGTCGCCGCGCGTGGTACATCGACGGACATGGCCGGCGCGAACGACGCGCTCCTCGCGCGCCTCAAGGCGTGGACGCTCGAGCTGGGCGGCCCCGGCACGCGGGCGCGGCTCGAGAAGCTCACGCCGCCGCGGAACGAGTACGGCGTCGATCCGTACGGCCTCGACCTGGACTACGTCGTCGCCGCGATCGCGCCGCTCACCTGGCTCTACAAGAAGTACTTCCGGGTCCAGCTTCACGGCGCGGACCGGGTCCCGAACGAGGGGCGCTGCGTCATCGTGGCGAACCACTCCGGGCAGCTCCCGTTCGACGCGGCGATGATCGAGGTGGGGCTCCTCCTCGAGAAGGACCCGCCGCGCGTCGCGCGTGCGCTCGTCGAGAAGTGGGTGCCGACGCTCCCCTTCGTCTCGACCTTCATGGCCCGCTGCGGGCAGATCGTCGGCACGCCCGAGAACTGCCGCCGGCTGCTCGCGGCGGACGAGGCGATCCTCGTGTTCCCGGAGGGCGTGCGCGGGCTCAACAAGCCGTTCCGCGAGCGCTACCAGCTCCAGAAGTTCGGCCTGGGGTTCATGCGGCTCGCCCTCGAGTCGGCCGCGCCCATCGTGCCCTGCGCGGTCGTCGGCGCCGAGGAGCAGGCGCCGGCGCTCTTCGACCTGAAGCCGCTCGCGCGGCTGCTCGGGTTCCCGGCGTTCCCCATCACGCCCACCCTCCTCCCCTTCCCGCTCCCCTCGCGCTACCACGTCCGGTTCGGCGAGCCGATGCGCTTCGCCGGCTCGCCCGACGACGACGACGCCGAGCTCGAGCGGAAGGTCGCCCGCGTGCAGGACGCGGTGCGGACCCTGCTCGAGCGCGGCCTCGCGGAGCGCACGAGCATCTACCTCTAGAGGAGCGCGCCCTGACCCCGCCCCGCGAGCCCCCGACCTTCCCCGGCATGCCGCGGAGCGTGCTCGTCACGGGCATCGCCGGGAACCTCGGGCGCGCCCTCGCGAAGCTGCTCCACACCGAGACCCGCGTCGTCGGCGTGGACCGCCGCCCGTTCGTCGGCAAGCCGAAGGACATCGACCACCTGCGGGTCGACGTCCGCAAGGCGCGGGTCGAGGAGGCGTTCCGCCGCGGCCGGATCGAGGCCGTCATCCACCTCGGGATCATGCACGACCCGCGGGAGGCCCGCAGCGAGGCCCACTCCTTCAACGTCCTCGGCACGCACAAGATCCTCGACCTGTGCGTCCGGCACGGCGTGCGGAAGGTGGTCGTGCTCTCCTCGGCGAACGCTTACGGCCCGCGCTCGGACAACTCGAACTTCCTGCCCGAGGAGACGCCGCTCATGGGGGCGGAGCGGTTCAGCGAGATGCGCGACCTCGTCGAGGTCGACATGTACGCGCAGTCGTTCATGTGGAAGCACCCCGACGTCGAGACGGTGATCCTGCGCCCCGTGAACATCGTCGGGCCGACGGTCCGCAACGCGCCGTCGAACTACCTGCGCCTCGAGCGGCCCATCACCGTCCTCGGCTTCGACCCGATGGTGCAGCTCATCCACGAGCAGGACGTCTGCCGCGCGCTCGTCCTCGCGCTCCGCCCCGGGCTGCGCGGCGTCTTCAACGTGACCGGCCCGGGTGAGGTGCCCGTGTCCGCCGTGCTGCGCGAGCTCCGGCGCCGCCCCATCCCCGTGCCGCACCCGCTCGTCCGCCCGCTCGTCCGCCAGGCGTTCGAGGCGCGGCTCTCGAGCTTCCCGCCCGAGGAGGTCGACCACATCCAGTACCTCTGCGTCGTGGACGGCTCGCGGTTCGCGCGCGAGGCCGGCTGGGCCCCCGCGTTCTCGCTCCGGGACACCATCCGCAGCGTCGCGTGACGCGCGGTGCTAGAACCTCCCGGTGACCGATCGCCTGTGCCGCGGCCTCGTCCCCGCGAAGGGGCTCCGCGTCGTGTTCGCGCGCGTGGGGGACACCGCGCGCATGTCCCGCATGCTCCACGGCCTGTACCCGACGAGCGCCCACCTGTTCGCGGAGGCGCTCGCGGCCGGGGCGCTCCTCGGCGCGCTCCAGAAGGAGAAGGGGCGCGTGAACCTGCAGGTGGAGTGCGACGGGCCGGTCGGCGGGATCTTCGTCGACGCCGATCCCGGCGGCCAGGTCCGCGGCTACGTCCGGCGCCCCGCGATCCACTTCCCCGGGGATCCCGCCCGCGGCGCGCGCGCCGCGCTCGGCGGGTCGGGCTTCCTGTCGGTCCTCCGCGATCCGGGCGGCGGCCAGCTCTACCGGAGCGCCGTGCAGCTCGAGGCGCTCGACCTCGCCGCCGACCTCCGGCGCTGGTTCGCCGCGAGCGAGCAGGTCGCGACGGCGCTCGATCTCGCCGTCGTCCCGCGGGACGGCGAGCCCCTCGGGGACGTCGCGGGCGTCCTCGTGCAGCTCCTGCCGGGCGGCGACGGCGCGGCGATCGAGGCGGCGCGGGAGCGGCTCGCCGGCGGCGCCCTCGCGCGGGCGCTCGCCGCCGAGGCGCCGGCGCAGGACGCGATCCAGGCGGTCGCGGGCGACGGGTTCGATCTCCTCGCCGACGTCGAGGTCGCCTACCGCTGCGGCTGCAGCGCCGAGCGGGCGCGCGCGGCCGTGTCCGCGCTCGGCCCGGAGGGCGTCGCCGAGGTGCTCGCCCGGGATCGCGAGGCGATCGTCACCTGCGAGTTCTGCCGCTCCCGCTACGTCGTCAGCGCGCCCGAGCTCGCGGACGTCCTGCGGCGGCTGGAGGAGCGTGACCGGACCGGATAGCGCGCGCCGGGGGAGCCCCGTGGTAGATTCATCCCCTCGCCGGCCCCGCCGGCCGCTCGGGAGGCACGGTCATCGCCACCGCCAAGAACAGGAAGACCGCCGGATCCGCGCGGC
>DASVZX010000437.1:0-5716 GCA_036391435.1 Anaeromyxobacter sp.
CACCCGGAGCCGCTGCGGCGGGACGAGCGCGCCCTCGCCGAGTTCGCCGGCGCCGCCGTCGAGACGGTCGCCGACGCGCGGCGCCGGCGGGCCGACCGGCAGGCGCGCCGGTTCGCGGAGCGGACGGGCTCCGAGATGCCCGCGTGGCTCCGCGCGCCCGACGCGCCCGGCACGCACGACCACCTGCGGCGGCTCCTGCTCGTCGCGCGGCGGGGCGAGGACCTGCCGGTCACGGCCTGGCTCCGGGACGAGGATCTCGAGGCGGCGAGGGCCGAGGTCGAGGCGCTGCTGCGGTAGCGCGACGCCGCGCGGCCGCGAGCTGGGCCGAGGCCGGGAGCCCGCCCGGCCCGCGCCCGCCTACGCGACCGTCCCCGCCCGCGCGCCCGGCCGCGCGAGGAACTCCTCGATCCGCGCGAGCGACGCCTGCGGGCAGCGCTGCAGCACCATGTGCGGGGCCTCGACGAGCGCCACCTCCGCGTCCGGCCGGATCGCGAGCACCTCGTCGGCCACGTCGGTCCGGAGGAGCCGGTCGCGCGTCGGCGCGACGAGGAGCACGGGGACGTCCACGCGCGCGAGGTCGGCGCGGACGTCCACGCGGAGCGCCTCCGAGGAGCGGTGCGCGAGCACGTCGGGGGAGACCGCGGCCACCGCGCGCTGGACCTCGCGCACGATGGCGTCCGGCGCGTCGGGCCCCGCCAGGAAGCAGCGCACCACCGCGGCGGGCATCGGGAACCCGAAGAGGCGCGCGCCGACGAGGCCGCGGACCGGGTGGAGGAGCGGGTTCAGCGGCGCGCGCAGGAACGTCGCGGCGAGGACGAGCGCCTCGAGGCCCGCGGGCCGCTCGGCCGCGAGCCGCACCGCGACCGGGCCGGAGAACGACTCCGCGAGGAGCACGAAGCGGCCGCGCGGGAGCCGCGGCCGGACGCGCGCGACGAGGTCGTCGTACCCGAGGCGCTCGTCGGGCGGGTAGGAGAGGACCTCGGGGCGGAACGCGCGCGGCCCGGCCTCGAGGAGGGGCGCGTAGAGCCGGCCGGACCCGTCGAGCCCGGGGAGAAGGAGCGCCGCGGGCGGATCCGACCTCGGGGCCGGGCGCGCCGCGCGCGGCGAGCCGCGCCGGGCCGCGTCCCGCGGCCTGCCATCGCGCCCCGCAGCCACCTTCCGCCGACGGCGCACGGCGCCTAGAGATACCCCTTCGCCTGGAGGTTGCGCGTGATGCGCTCCTCGACGGACCCGACGCCGGAGACGAACGTCTCGCCCGTGAGCCGCTCGAACACGTCGATGTACTTGCGCGCGAGCATCACCCGCACCTCGTCGGTGAGCGGCGGCGGCTTGCCGTGGCCGGAGAACCCGTGCTCCTTGATGAGCCACTGCCGGATGTTCTCCTTGTCGAGCATCTCCTGCTCCTCGCCCCGGGCGAAGCGGTCGGCGTAGCCGGCGGCGACCCAGTAGCGCGAGCTGTCCGGCGTGTGGATCTCGTCGATCACGACGAGCTTCCCGTCGGCGACGCCCATCTCGTACTTCGTGTCGACGAGGATGAGGCCGCGGGTGGCCGCCCACTGCTGACCGCGCTCGAAGAGCCGCTCGGCGATCGCGGTCGCCTCCTTCCAGAGGTCCGGCGTCACGAGCTTCCTCGCGAGGATCTCCTTCTCGCTGATCGGCTCGTCGTGCTGGCCGTACTCGGCCTTGGTGGACGGCGTGATGAAGGGCCGGTCGAAGCGCTGGTCCTTCTCGAGCCCCTTCGGCCACGCGATCCCGTACGCGCCCGCCTTGCCGGCCAGGTAGTCGCGCCAGAGCGAGCCCGTGATGTAGCCGCGGATCACGATCTCGACCGGCAGCGCCTTCGCGCGCTTCACGACCTGGACGCTCGGGTCCGGCACGTCGAGGAGGTGGGTCGGCGCGAGGTCCTTCACCTTCTCGAACCAGAAGGCGGTCAGCCGGGAGAGCACCTCGCCCTTGAACGGGATGGTGCCGAGGACGTGGTCGAACGCCGAGATCCGGTCGGTCGTGATCATCACGATCCGGTCGCCGCGCGAGTAGTTGTCCCGGACCTTCCCGCGGTAGAGCTCGCCGAGGGCGGGGAGGTCGATCTGCCGGAGCGTGTGCGGGAGCTGCGCGTGCAGCTGGGCGTCTGGGATCATGGGAGGGGATGTTATACGTGGCCCGGCCCACATGGATCCGGGAAAAGTCCTCCTCGTCCTGCACCACCCCCAGAGCGCCGAGAACGTCGGGGCGGCCGCCCGCGCGATGAAGAACTTCGGGCTCTCCCGCCTCGCGATCGTGGAGCCGGACGCCTGGTCGGGGGCGCCCCGGAGCGGGGAGGGGCCGACCGGCCGCGCGGACGTCCTCGCGCGGGCGCGCCGCACCGCCCGCAGGGCGTCGGACGTCCTCGACGCGGCCGTCCTGCGGCCGGACCTGCGCGCGGCGCTCGCGCCGGTCGCCTGGGCGTGCGGGACGTCATCGCGCGCCATCGAGGGGCGCCCGCGGCTCGACCCCCGGGCGCTCGCGGCCGAGGTCGCGCGGCGCGCCGCGGCGGGCGAGGTCGCGATCGTGTTCGGCGAGGAGCGGCGCGGGCTCTCCGACGCGGAGCTGGACCTGTGCGAGGCGGTCTGCACGATCCCCACCGCCCCGGCGTACGAGTCGATGAACCTCGCGCACGCCGTCGCGGTGGTCTCCTACGAGCTCGCGATGGCGCGCGGCGGCGCCCCCGGCGCGCCGCCCCCGGAGCGCGCCGCGCGGCGCGAGACGCTGGACGCGGTCTGGGACCGGGCTCGCGCGCTCCTCGCGACCGTCGGGTACCTCAACCCGCAGAGCCCGGAGCTCGTGCTCGCGGAGCTGCGGCGCCTGCTCGCGCGGGCCGAGCCGACGCAGCGCGAGGCGGAGCTGATCGCCGCGGCGGTTCGCGCGCTGGAGCGCGCGCTGCGCGGCCGCCCATAGCGAGCGCGCCGGACGGCCCGAGGCCGCCCGGCGTGCGCGCGATCGACGGCGGGGTCCGGCTACGCCGCCGGGGCGGGCGCGGGAGCGGCCTCGGCCGCGGCGCCCTGGTTCTTCTTCCGCGACTTCTTCCAGGCGTCGAAGTGCTCCTGGCAGAGCCCGTGCCCGACGACCTTCTTCTTGCAGTCGGGCTTGGAGCACGTGTCGTAGCGGCCCGAGCGGCCCTCGAGCTCCCCGCGCCGCCACTTCTTGTAGTGGAAGAAGCAGAGCCCCTTCGCCCGGTACGCGCGCTTGCACCCCTGGACGGAGCAGGTCTTCTTGCCGGCGCCCTTCGGCGCGGGCGCCTTCTTCTTCGTCTTCTTCGCGTCGGCCATATGGAGCGCGCTAGATAGCAGGGCCCCCCGGCCCGGTCAATCGCCGCCGCCGGCCCCCAGGGCGGCCCGGGCCTCGGCCCGGGCCGCCTCGGCGGCGGGCACCTCCGCGAGGGACACGTGCACGGCGCGCTCGGGGCCGCCCGCCCGGCGGACCCTGACCTCGACGCTCCGCCCGACCCCGGCGGTGGACACGTACCAGCGCAGCCGCGCGGGGGTGCGGACGGTGTGTCCCTCGAACCCGGTGATGACGTCGCCGATCCTGAGGCCGGCGGAGGCGGCCGGGCCGCCGGCGGTCACCTCGGTGACGACGACGCCGCGGCCGGCGACGGCCTGCGGATCGGCCACGGGCGGCGCGTCCTTCACCGCGACGCCGAGCCAGCTCCGCACGACCTTCCCGTGATCGCGGAGCTGGGCGATGATCCCCTTCGCCATGTTGATCGGGATCGCGAACCCGATCCCCTGGCCGGTGGCGTTCACCGCCGTCGCGATCCCCACCACCTCGCCGCGCAGGTTCAGCACCGGGCCGCCGGAGTTGCCGGGGTTGATCGGCGCGTCGGTCTGGATGAAGTCGTACGAGCCGGGCCGCCCCACCGGCGAGATGTCGGACCGGCCGGTGTGGCTCACGATCCCGAGCGTCACGGAGTGGTCGAGGCCGAACGGGTTGCCGATGACGAGGACCCACTCGGCGAGCGCGACGCGGTCCGAGTCGCCGAGCGGCACGACCGCCAGCGGCCGTCCGGCCTGGACCTTGAGCAGCGCGAGGTCCGACTCCGAGTCGGCCCCCACGACCTTCGCCGGCAGCTTCGGGAGGCCGCTCCCGAGGTCCACCTCGATGGTGGCGGCGCCCTCGATCACGTGCGCGTTGGTGAGGATCCAGCCGTCGCGGTGGATGACGAAGCCGGAGCCGATCCCGCGCCGCGGCCCGTCGTTCAGCTTCTCGAACAGGTCCTTCATCTGCTCGTCGTTCGTCCCGGGCGGCGGTGCCTGCGTCGTCACCACCCCCACCACGGCGGGCGACGCGGTCTCGGCGAGCTTCGTGAGATCCGGGAGCCCCGCGGAGGCCTGGGGCGCCGCCGAGGCGACGGGCTTCGCCTCGGTGTAGAGGGGCCGCTCCGCCGCGGGACCCGCCAGAGTCAGCGCTGCGACGAGCCCCGCCCACCCCATGGCCACCCCCCCCGGCGCGCGCGACCCCTCCGCGCGCGGAGCCCTCGGGCTCGGGGTTCAAGGTGGGGACCGCGCACGACGGTGCGCAAGAAGGCACACCGGGGATCGGCCGGCGGCCCGCGGACGCTCAGCGGCGCTCGCCGAGATGCTCGGAGAGCAGCCGATCGACCTCGCGCCGGTCGGCCTCGGTGTGCCGCTCGGTGGGGCGCTCGCGCGCGCCGGGGCCCGGACGCGCGCCGCGCGCCTGCGGCCGCGCCGGCCCGCGCAGCTCGGCCCAGGCGCCCTCCACGAACGCGGAGACGGACGGGTTCGAGTCCCACCGCTGCGCGAGCGTGCGGCCGCGCACCGGCACGAACGTCCAGACCGCCCAGACGGCCGCCGCCGCGAGGGCGAGCTTCAGGGCGAGGCGGATCATGGCTCCGGGGTAGCACGCGAGCCCACACCGATCGAGTTTTCGGGAGTCGCGGGGCGATATCGGGCCCCGCGCCACTTCAGAAGATCCACGCCGCCGAGGGTCCGTTTCATCCCTGCGGATCCTGCGGCTCCGTTCCGAAGATCCACGCCGCCGCCCGGCCCCACCGCGTCGCGGCCGTTGTCCTCGGCGCGGAATGCCGCTCAGGGGCGAGCGCGCGTTCCAGCTCGACGATCTCGGCGCTCCGGCGGAACTCGGCTCCGCGGGTCGCTCGCTGCGCTCGCGCCGCGGAGCCTCAGACACCCGCCTCCGCGGCACGCGACGCACGCCGCGCGCGCGACTCGGTTCATCACGGCGCGCGCCTGCGGGCGGCCGCTCTGCGGCGGGGCCGGTCGCTTTCGGCGGCTTTGGATCAGGACGACGGTTCCAGTCGGCATCCGCGCACCGACCTTGGTCCAGGATCCACTCGGCATCCGCGCACCGACTTTGGTGCACGGAAGGGTTCAAGTTGGAACGTCCCGCACCAAACAGGGATCCCCTTCGCTGGCCAAGTAAGCGCCAGGCCCGGGGGGCGCCCGGAGGCGCCGCCCGCAGGCGCGCGACGTGGACCGTGTGATCGCGCGTGCGGCCGTCGTCGCGTGCCGCGGAGCCGGGTGTCTGAGCCTCCGCGGCGCGAGCGCAGCGAGCGAACCGCGGAGATGGGATGAGAAGGCCGCTCTCCGAGGGAGTCAGGCGTAGCCTGCTCCAACGTGGACTGGGACCACAAGGAGAGCGGCCATGGGAAAGCGTAACACCGTGTTCGTCGGATGCGACGTGGGCGACAAGACGAGCGAGA
>DASVZX010000438.1:0-9322 GCA_036391435.1 Anaeromyxobacter sp.
GGCGCCCGCCGCCGGGATCGGGGCCGCCGCCGGCGCGGCGGCGACGTCGGGCTGCGGAGGACGCGGGGGCGGCGGCTGCGCGGCGCGGATCCTCGCGCGCTCCGCCTCCGCCTCGGGCGACAGCATCCGCGCGAGGGTGAACTCGAGGCCGAGGTCGGTGTCCTCGTCGCACAGGCGGCGCCCGGCGACGAAGAGCTGCGGCGTGAGCACCGGGATCGCGTTCGCGACCGCCCAGCGCAGGCTCTTCGTGAGCTTGCTGCGCACGAGGGCGCCGCCGAGGCAACCCTTCACGGACGGGAACTCCCGCTCGAGCCGGTCCCGGAGCGCCCGCTCGTCCCGCGCCGCGAGGTCGCGGAGCTCCGCCTGGCGGGCGAACGCCCACTTCAGCACGCCGCCGGCCGCGGCGGGGTCCTTCCGGCCGGACACCGCGCCGGCCGCGCACAGGACCGCCTCGCTGACCGCGCAGGCGCCCGGGTGGATCGCCTCCGTGACCATCCAGTTGCAGGTCGAGTCGAGCGGGAAGAGCACGCCCTGCAGGTCGAGCTGGTCCCCGAAGGCGCTCGCGGCGAGCCGCGCGTCGAACGCCTTGCAGGACGGGCAGAGCGGGTCGAGCACCTCGACGGCCGGCGTCCCGCCCGCGCGGCCGCCGAGCGGGATCATGACGCCCGCGGCGTCCTCGGCGCGGACGAGCGAGCCGCAGCCGACGCGCGAGCCCTTCGAGGCGCTCGCGGGGGCGAGGGCCACGTACGCTGCCGTCAGGACCGCGGCGAGCGCCGTCCCCTCGGCGAGGGCGACCGCGAGGCGCGCCGGATCGGCTCCGGCCGTGCGCCGGTGCGCGAGCGCCGCGCCGGCGAGGACGATCGCGCTGGACGCGTAGATGCCGACGCACACCTTGCAGAGCGCGTCGAGCTTCCAGATCGCGAGCGCGCCGAAGAGGACGGACGCCGCGACGGGCAGGAGGGAGCCGACGAGGAGCACCCGCGTCTCGCCGCGGCCCGGCGCGTCGCGCCACAGCAGGAACGCCGCGCGGTAGGCGAGCCAGGCGAACACCGCGAGCGCCCACAGGCTCACCGGCACGCCGCCCCAGAGCTGCTCGCGGAAGAACGAGCTGTACGGGCTCATCATCACCGTGCGGCAGCCGCTCTCGGCGATCTCCTTCGCGGCGCCCGGGATGAAGGAGCACGTGATCGCGTGCACCTGGCGATCGAGGTGCGCCATGAAGTCTGCCGTGCTCACGCCCGAGAAGAGCGCCCCGAGCACGGCGCCGCCGAGCGCGACGGCGAGCGGGACGCGCGCCGCGCCGGGTCCGCGCCGGCGGGGAGGCGCCGCGCCGCCCTCGTCGCTGCGCCGCCCGAGCGACGGGAGCTCGTCGCCGAGGCCCTCGGTGAAGGCCGGATCGTTCGTGGGCATGCCGGCGAAGATGCCGCAACCCGCGCGCGCCGTCACCTGGAGCGAAGTACGACCCGCGCCCACCGCGCCCTACGTCCCGTCCGTCGCGGGGGCGAGCGGCCGCCGCCGCGCGAGCATCACGGCGAGGAGCGCGATGGCGGCCGCCGCGAGGAGGTGCTTCAGCGTGTGGCCGCTCACCGCGCGCGCCGTCGCCTCCCAGATCGGCCGGTCCCGGAGCTCGGCGAGCTTCGCGGCGCCGCTCAGGGACCGTCGGCGAGGCGCTCGACGCGGAAGGCGAGCGCGTACGCGGCGCCCCCGCCCGCCGCGGGCGCGACGTAGCGGGCGGGGAGCACGCCGAGCGACGGGACCGGGATCGTCGCGGCGACGGTCCCGGCGTCGCGCTGCTGGCGATCCGCCATGCACGCGAAGGCGGCGGTCGTGTCGAAGCCGAAGCGGGCGAGGTCGTCGAAGAGCCGCTGGCCGAAGAGCGTGTCGTTGCAGGAGCGGCTCGCGGCCGAGGCGAGGAGCGCGACCGTCCCGCCGCGCGGCACCCACCGGTCGAAGGACGCGTGGAGCGGCACGAAGCTCCCCGCGCTCGCCGCGCCGACGGCGTCGAGCCCGCCGATCACCTGCCACGTCCCGTCCAGCGACGCCTCCATCACCCAGCCGTCCGGCACGGGCACGCCCGGGTACGGCGGCGCCTTGAGCGGGTCGAGAACGGTGATCCCCTCGAGCGTCACCCGCACGTGCGCGAACGCGCGCCGCGGCCCGCCCCGCCAGCCGGCGAGGATGCTGGCGGCGAACCCGGTGGGCAGGCGGCCGGACGCGTCCGCCTCGGTCATGCGGACGACGGCGTGGAGGTGAGGGGAGGGATCGAGCACGGGCTGGATCTCGAGGCGCGCCGGGACGTCCGCGGCGGCGGCCGGCAGGTCGCGGGGGATCACGCGGAAGTCGATGGCAGAACCCCTCGGCCGGGCCGGGAGCGGCACGTCGAACGCGAAGTCCGCGGCGTCGAGCGGCGGCGCGTCCGGGGGCAGGAGCGCGAGCGGCGCGGACAGCGGGAAGCACCCCGGGTTCGGCGGCGTGCCGAGGAACGAGGCGAAGTCGGGCTTCGCCGTCGCGACGCAGAGATCGCCCGCGCCGCCGCCGTCGGGGCTCACGAACACGTCGGCCTGCGTGACGGGGACGACGGGCCCCGCCAAGATCCCCTCGGCGGGCGAGAGCGGCGCGGCGCCGCCGGAGCGGATCACCGCGACGGCCTGCGGGGGGTGGAGCTCGGAGCGGTAGTCGAACACGGTGCCCTGGCACGCGACGCCCGGCGCGCAGTCCGAGTCGAGGACGCACGCCGCCGCGCTCGCGTCGGCGCAGGCGCCGGGGATCGGATCGGGATGCCCGCAGTCGAAGATCCAGCGCCCGGCCGCGACGATCCGGTCTCCCGCGCTCGCCCAGGCCCACGCCGGATACGAGCCGGTCTCCCACTCCAGCTCGAGCGCGCCGTCCTCGCGCGCGTTGCCCGTCGCGAGGAGGCCGCGATCCGCGGCGTCGAGATCGATCGACGTGTTCTGGTCGAACGTCACGTGCGTCGAGGGGAAGTCCTCGCGCGAGACGTGCGAGCCGGCGACGGTCCCGTGGAGCAGCACCGGGGTGGACTCGGGCGACGCGCCGGCGACGACCGGCGCCCACTCGGGGTTCACGAGCGGGAAGAGGTCGAGCCCGCTCGCCGCGATGCCGACCGGATGACAGCCGCCGCCCGGCGGGAGCGCGGTGGCGCTGTCCACCGGCGGAGGCGGCGTGACCTCGGCCGCCGCCGCCGCCCGGCCCGGCGCCGGCGGCGCGGGCGCGTCGACCGCGCACGACGACAGGAGGAGCAGCGACGATCCGACGGCGAGCGCGACCCGGTTTCGCATGACGGCCTCCGCGGCAGTGCTGGCCGTATTGGCCGGCCGCGGGCGGCGCGTCAACGCGCCCGGGAAGGTTCGACCCGACGGGAACGCCCCCGGTCCGCGCGGCGCGCGGGCGAGGTGCCCGGGCGGGCCGTCCTCACATCCCGACGAACAGCATCCCCTTCGTCAGGATGACGGCGCCGAAGGCGACGAGGAGCAGGCCGGAGGCCCAGCGGACGAGGAGGGGGTGCGAGGCGACGGCGCGCACGCGCTGGCGCAGCGCCTGCGAGCCGTAGCCGACCGCGAGCATCGGGAGGGCGAAGCCGAGCGCGTAGGCGAGGAGGAGGACGACGCCCGCGGCGAGCGACCCCCGGGTCGCGACGGTCGCGAGGACGCCGGAGAGCATCGGTCCGACGCAGGGGATCCAGACGATCCCGAGGCTCGCGCCGAGCAGGAGGCCGGACCAGCGGCCGTCTCCGCCCGCGCCGACGCGCTGGAGGAAGGTGAGCCGCTTGAACGGGTTCACGTCCGCGAGGAGCAGGAGCCCGAACGCGACGACGATCGCCCCGACGACCTTCTCGAGCCGCGGCAGCGACGGCCCGATCGCGGCGCCGAAGAGGCTCGTCAGGACGCCCATCGCGACGAAGCTCGCCGCGACCCCGGCGACGACGAGGGCGGGCCGCGACCGGTGATCGTCCGCCCGTCCCGCCACGAGGAGCGGCACGACCGGGAGCACGCACGGGCTCGCGACGCTCGCGAGCCCGGCGCCGAAGGACAGCGCGAGCGAGCCGAACCCGGCGTCCATGCTCAGGGGGCGATGAGGCCGCGGACCTGGTCGGGCCCCTGGATGCCGGGCGTCGCCCGGCGGAGCTCGCGGCCGGTCGCGTCCGTGACGAGGAGCTGCGGGAGCGACCGGATCCCGTACTCCTCGAAGCGGGCGAGGTCCGCCGGCTGGTTCGTCTTGTAGTAGACGACGTCCACGCGCGAGAGGTCCGCCGACATCTCGTGCAGGATCCGGTCCTGCATCTGGCACGGGGCGCCGTACGGGTTCATGAAGAAGACGAGGCGGACCCGCTGACCGATCGGCTGCGCGGCGGCCGCGTGCGACGGGGCGGGGCCGGGCGTCGCCGCGGGCGCGACGAACGTCGGCTCCGACGCTCCGGACGAGCACGCGAGGAGCGCGGCGCCGAGGGCGAGGGCGAGGGCCTGCAACGGGCGGGACATGCGTTACCTCCGGGCGGCCGGCCGGGCGGGCCGGGACGAGGCGTGAGAGCCGGCCCCGCCGGGAGGGGTTCGCCCCCCGCCGGGGAGCGCGAGGGCGTGTCGATCCGGCGGACCGCCGTTCGTCGTCCGGGTAGAGCCTGGGACGCGGGCCGAGGCGGTCCGGGCGCCCAGGCTCCGAACCCGCAGGAGGACGACATGCGCGTGCTGGTGGTGGTGAAGGCGAGCGCGGACAGCGAGGCGGGCAAGCCGCCGAGCAAGCAGCTGCTCACCGACATGGGGAACTTCAACGAGGAGCTGGTGAAGGCGGGCGTGATGCTGGCGGCGGAGGGGCTCCACCCGAGCGCGAAGGGCAAGCGCGTCCGGTTCGACGGGCCGAGGCGGAGCGTCGTGGACGGCCCGTTCGCCGAGACGAAGGAGCTCATCGCGGGCTTCTGGCTGTGGCAGGTCCGCTCCCTCGACGAGGCGGTCGAGTGGCTGAAGCGCGCGCCGTTCCAGGAGGGCGAGGTGGAGCTCCGCCCCGTCTTCGAGACGGAGGAGTTCACCGCCCAGTTCGGCGAGGAGTTCACGCCCGAGCTGCGCGCGCAGGAGGACCGGCTCCGGGAGGAGATGGCGGCCCGCCACTGAGCCGTGAGCGTCCCGGACGCGCACCGCGCGATCCGCGCGATCTGGAGGATCGAGTCGGCGAGGCTCGTCGCCGGCGTCGCCCGGCTCGTGCGCGACGTCGGGCTCGCGGAGGAGCTCGCGCAGGACGCGCTCGTCGCCGCCCTCGAGCGGTGGCCCGGGTCGGGCGTGCCGGACACCCCGGGCGCCTGGCTCGCGGCCACCGCGCGGCGCAAGGCGATCGACGCGCTGCGCCGGAGGAAGGTCGCGGCGCGCGAGCGCGAGGAGCTCGGCCGGGAGCTCGCGGACCGGGAGGAGGCCGCGCCGGGCCTCGACGAGGCGATCGACCAGGACGTCGGCGACGATCTCCTCCGCCTCGTCCTCGTGGCGTGCCACCCCGTCCTCCCGGCCGAGGGGCGCGTCGCGCTCACCCTCCGGCTCCTCGGCGGGCTCGCGACGGACGAGATCGCGCGGGCGTTCCTCGTGCCCGAGCCGACCGTCGCGCAGCGGATCGTCCGGGCGAAGCGGACGCTCTCCGAGGCGCGCGTGCCGTTCGAGGTGCCGCGCGGCGCCGCGCTGGGGGAGCGGCTCTCCTCGGTGCTGGAGGTGATCTACCTCGTCTTCAACGAGGGGTACGCGGCGACGGCCGGCGAGGACTGGATGCGGCCGGCGCTCTGCGAGGAGGCGCTGCGGCTCGGTCGGATCCTCGTCGGGCTCGTGCCCGGCGAGCCCGAGGCGCACGGTCTCCTCGCGCTCATGGAGCTGCAGGCGTCGCGCGGGCGAGCGCGGATCGGCGCCCGCGGCGAGGCCGTCCTGCTCCTCGAGCAGGACCGCGGCCGCTGGGACCACCTCGCCATCGGGCGGGGGCTCGCGGCGCTGGCGCGGGCCGAGGCCCTCGGCGGCGGCCGCGGGCCGTACGCGCTCCAGGCCGCCATCGCGGCGTGCCACGCGCGGGCGCGCGCGGCGGACGAGACGGACTGGCCGCGCATCGCGACGCTGTACGCGAGGCTCGCGGAGGTCACGCGCTCGCCGGTCGTGGAGCTCAACCGGGCGGTCGCGGTGGCGATGGCGCACGGCCCCGCCGCCGGGCTCGCGGTCGCCGACGCGCTGCGGGAGCACCCCGCGCTCCAGGGCTACCAGCACCTCCCGAGCGTGCGCGGGGAGCTCCTCGCGAGGCTCGGGCGGCTCGACGAGGCGCGCGCGGAGCTCGAGCGCGCCGCGTCGCTCACGCGCAACGCGCGCGAGCGCGAGGTCCTGCTCGCGCGAGCGGCCCGGCTCGGCGCCTGAGGGCACGCCCGGGCCGCCCCGGGGGAGGCGGGCCACGGCGGCCGGTCGTCGCGCGGCGCTTCCGAGGACCCCGAGCACGACCCGGGCGGCGCCGCGCGCCGCCGTTAATCCATCTCCATGCGCCCGACGCGCGAGCACCCCGGACCGCCCCCGCTCGGCGAGGGCCTGCTGCGCTTCACGCTCGCCGTCCGTCCGCCGTACCGGCTCGACCGGACGGTCTCCGTGCTCCAGCGGCTCCCGTCGAGCCCGGTGGACGTGTGGTCGGGCGGCGCGTACCTCCGCGCGTTCGACGGGGACGCGGGGCCGGTCGCGTGGCGCGTCGTGCAGGACCCGTCGGGCGAGCTGCTGCGCGTCGAGCTCCGCGGCGCGGCGGGCCCGGCCCGACCTTGGCGCGCGCGGCTCCGCCGGATGCTCGGGCTCGACGTGGACCTCTCGGAGTTCGAGGCGATCGCGCGCGCGACGCCCGCGCTCGCCCCGCTCGCGCCGCTCGCCGAGGGGCTCCGGCCGCCGCGCTTCGCGGCGCTCCACGAGGCGTTCGCGTCGGTCGTGCTCTTCCAGCAGGTGAGCCTCGCGTCCGGCGTGGCGATGCTCTCCCGGCTCGTCGCCGCGCTCACCGCGCCCGTCGACGCCGGCGGGACCTTTCTGCGGCCGTTCCCGCCCGCGGAGGCGCTCGCCGGCGCGCCGGACGCGCTCTTCCGGGCCGCCGGGCTCTCCGCCGCGAAGGCGCGCTCGCTGCGGGCGGCCGCGCGGGACGTCGCCGACGGGCGCCTCGACGACGCGGGCCTGCGGGCGCTCCCCACCCCCGCGCTGCTCGACGCGCTCCGCGGCCGCCCCGGCGTCGGCCCCTGGACCGCGAGCCTCCTCGCGCTGCGCTACTTCGGGCGGCTCGACGTGTTCCCGCCGGGCGACGTCGCCGCGGTGAAGGCGCTCGGCGAGGTCGGGGCGGAGCGGCTCGTCGAGCAGCTCGGGCCGTGGCGCGGGATGCTCTACTACCTGCTCTTCGCGCGGCGCATGGCCCTCGCCGGCGCGCCCGCGTGGCGGGACGCGGCGCCGGGCGCGATCACGGATCGGGCGTGACGCTCGACTCGGACCCGGCGCGCGCCGCGACGGATCCGTCCGGCCCGGGCCGCTCGCCGGCCGGAGCGGCGCCGTCCCCGCCGGCGCGGCCCGCGTCCGCGCGCTCGCCGTACGGGAACCCCGGGATCGGCGCGGTCGGGGTGAGGTCGTGGAACCGGCGCAGGTCGAGGACGACGTCGCCCGCCGGCGTCTCGGAGAGGACGTCCGCGAGCCGCGTGCCCCAAACGATCGAGGCGGTCGTCCACGTGTGCTGGGCGTGCACGGCCTGGAGCGACGTCTCGTCGGTCCCGATGACGGCGAGGGTCAACTCGGCCTCCGCCGCCGCGAGCGACTCCGGCGTTTCCCCGGCGAGCGGGCTCCCCTCGAGGATCCGGTGCAGCACGGTCCACGAGCGGCTGAGGGCGGGCGCGCGGTCGCGCACGAGCGCGAGGTCGGTCGTGCGGTACGCGACGCTCCCGTCCGCGCTCCGCTGGGTCCGCATGAGGCTCAGGCGGAACCACGCGTCCACGATCCGGCCGCGCCGCTCGTTCCCGAGCCGGATCATCACGGTCGGCACGCCGTCGTACGGGCCGACCGCGACCTGCCGCGAGAAGACGACCCGCGCGCGCGCGAGCGAGAAGCGGGCGAAGGCGAGCCCGGTCACGAGGGCGACGACGAGGATGCCGACGATCGACTCGACCGCCATGACCAGGTTCGCGGCGCGCGAGGCCGGGTACATCGCGCCGTACCCGATCGTGCCCATCGTCTCGATGCTGAAGAAGAAGGCGTCGAGGAACGAGCCCCGCGCCGCGCCCGCGACGCCGCCCACGGCGAGGTAGACGAGCGCGAAGAGCGCGTTGAGGAGGAGGTACGCGCCGACGATCGCCCCGAGCGCGCCCCACCACGGCACCCGGAGGAACCAGTGGTAGACGTCGCGCAGCCCCGCGCTGGGGACGCCGATCGTCCGCATCTCGTAGCCGTCGGCGCGGACGACCTCGATCCGGTCCTTGCGGCGGACGCGCATGGCCGCTGTATAGGCGCGGACGGCGGGGTCGCGCCGCGGGATCGCCGGGGCGCACGGTCCCGGGAGGCTCGCCCTCGGGAGCCTGGCAGGCCGTCGATGACGGCGCCGCGTCGAGGGGGCCGCCGACGGCCCCACCTCTCCGACCACCATGGAAGGAGAGGGCGAGCACGTCAGCGGGGTTCGGCATCGAGAGTGCCGTCGGCCGCGGCGCCGCTGCGGTGGACGAGACGTCGCCGGCGTGATCGGCTCACCCGCGAGCGCGCGCGAATCCGCGCGCACACCCCAAATGATCCGTTGACGTGGTTTCACCGCGAGGCGACTCCCGCGCGGCGCGTCGCACGAGAACGCCGCTCCTGCGGCGCGGGAAGGGCGCTCCCGCGAGCCCGGATCGCTCGCGAGGGGTCGCGCCACCCCTTGCCCGTTCTCGCGCCTGAGCGCGAATGCGCGCGTTCCAGAGGGCCTCGAAAGCGCGTGCGATGCTTCGCCCATGACGAACGCGCACGAGCTCACCCGCCGCCTTCAGGACCTCCTCGCCCGCGAGCGCGTGGCGATGGCCGACTTTCTCGTCGCCGTCGCGGACTTCGACCGCCGCGCCCTCTGGCTCGAGCTCGGCTACGCCTCGCTGTTCGAGTACCTCAACCGCGAGCTCGGCCTCTCGAAGGCGTCCACCTTCCTCCGCGTCCGGGCGGTGGGGCTCATCCAGAGGTTCCCGGACGTGCTCGAGGCCCTGCGCGACGGCCGCCTGTGCATCTCCACCATGGGCGAGCTCTCGAAGGTCCTCACCCCGGAGACCCAGGACGAGGTGCTGCCGAGGTTCTTCCACCTCTCGAAGCGGGAGGCGAAGGCGGTCGCGGCGGAG
>DASVZX010000439.1:0-4174 GCA_036391435.1 Anaeromyxobacter sp.
CGCCCGCCGAGGCGGACGGCGCGGGCGGGCCCGGCGATCCGACGAAGGCGCCGGCGCGGCGGCCCGCCCGGACACCGGAGGACGAGCCGGTGCCGGCCGTGGACGGGGGCTGAGCTCCTCCCTGGCGCGCCGCTTGCCTCACCGGCGGCGCGATGACGACGCTCCTCTGGCTCTCGCTCGGCCTCGTGGCGTTCAGCTACGTCGGGTACCCGATCGTGCTCGTCGCCTGGACGGGGCTCCGCGACGCCCTCGACGCCGTCCGCCTCCTCGGCGGGGACGGCGACCGGCGCGCGCGCCAGCCCGCGAACGCCGCGTGGCCGAAGGTGTCCGTCATCATGGCCGCCTTCGACGAGGAGGCGTGCATCCGCGCCAAGGTCGAGAACTGCCTCGCCCTCGACTACCCGCCGGACCGGCTCGAGATCGTGATCGGCTGCGACGGGTGTGGCGACCGGACCGCGGAGCTCGCGCGCGAGGCGGGGCGAGGCCGCGTGCGCGTGGTCGAGCTCGCGCCCCGCGCCGGGAAGGCGAGCGTGCTCGCTCGACTCGTTCCGGCGGCGCAGGGCGACCTCGTGCTGCTCACGGACGCGAACGTCCTGCTGGAGCGGGAGGCGCTCCGCGCGATCGTCCGCCGCTTCCGCGACCCGGAGGTGGGCGCGGTCGTGGGGCGGCTCGCCCTGGTGCCGGCCGGGGGCGAGGAGGCCGGGGAGGAGGACGTCTACTGGCGGTACGAGACGCTGCTCAAGTACTACGAGGGCCGGAACGGGTGCGTGCTGGGCGCGAACGGCGGGATCTACGCGATCCGGCGGATCCTGTTCTCGCCGCTCCCCGCCGACACGATCGTGGACGACTTCGTCATCCCCGTCCGGATCGCCGTGCGCGGCTGGCGGGTCTCGTTCGCGCCCGACGCGGTGGCCCGGGAGGAGATGCCCGCCGGCGCCGGCGCGGAGTTCGCGCGCCGCGCCCGCATCGGCGCCGGGAACTGGCAGGCGCTCTCGCGCATCCCCGAGCTGCTCGATCCACGCCGGGGCTTCGTGTTCTTCGCGTTCGTCGCGCACAAGCTCCTGCGCTGGGCGACGCCCGGCCTGCTCGCGGTGGCGCTCGCGGCGAACGTCGCGGCGGCGGCCGCGCCCGGCGCCTGGGGCTCCCGCGCGCTCCTCCTCGCGCAGCTCGCGTTCTACGCGCTCGCGGCCGCGGGCGCGCGCGCCGGGCCCGCGCCGCGGCTCGCCGCCGCCGCCCACCACTTCGTCGCGATGAACGCCGCCCTCGCGGTGGGCTTCTGGCGCTGGGCGAGAGGGAGCCAGCGGGCCGCGTGGGAGCGCACCGAGCGGGTCCGCCCGGGCGGCGTCGGCGCCGCCTGATCCGCGGGCGCACGCGCCCCGCGGTGTGATCCGGCTCGGCCGTGCGGCGGTCCCTGGACAGCACCCGGGCGGAGCGGTCCCCGCACCCTGATGGGTTTTTGCGGCGCTTTTCTTGACATGCGGCAGCGCGTGGTCTTGCACGTAGCGTCACGGCACATAGCTTCATCTCGAGGCCACCGGGCGGGCAGGGAGTCGGGTGAGGGCTTGGCTCGCGGGTGTCGAATGGGCGTCATGGACAGGATCCGAAGGCTCGGTCGCGAGCAGCAGGAGGCGCTCCGCGCGATCGATCGCGAGGAGCAGAACGCCGTCGAGCTCGAGAACCTCGAGGCGGACCACATCGCGGCGGAGGAGGCGTACCTGAGGCGCAAGGACCGGCTGCTCGGCCACGACGTCCCGGACGTGTACGTCGAGATCGAGTCGGCGCGCGCCCTGCTCGCGCAGGGGATCCGCGCGCGCCAGGAGCGGTTCGAGGCGCTGCGGATGCGCGTCCTCTGCGGCCGCGCGGCCGAGCCCGACGCGCCGGCGCAGCTCGCGCTGCTGCCGGGGTCGTAGCCCCGCGTCGGGCAGCGGCCTCGCCGCAGTGCGGCGCGCGGCGGCGGGAGTCGCCCTGGGGTGCGGGACACCTCGCGCCGCGCTAGGCTCGCCGGGGTGCACCGCCCCGGATCTGCTCGCGCCGCTGCTCGCGCTCGGAGCCGGAGGAGCGTCCTCCCCGGCCGCCGTGCGCGAGGGCGCGATGAACGATCTCCTCGTCGTCGGACGGATCCACACGCTCGACCCGGCGAGGCCGCTCGCCGAGGCGGTGCTCGTCTCCGGAGGCCGGATCGCCTGCGTGGGCGCCGAGGCGGACTGTGCCCGCCGCGCCGCGGCCGGCGCGACGCTGATCCGGGCGGGGAGCGTCGTCCCCGGCCTCGTGGACGCGCACGGGCACGTGCAGGGGCTCGGCCGCGCGCGCCGCGAGGTGAGCTGCAGCGGCGCGAGGTCGGCGGACGAGTGCGCCCGCCGCGCCGCGGAGCGGGCGCGGTCCGCGCCGCCGGGGGCGTGGGTCCGCGGCCGGGGCTGGGACCAGAATCGCTGGCCGGGCGGCGCGTTCCCGGAGGAGGCGACGCTCACGCGCGCCGTGCCGGACCACCCGGCCGTGCTGTCCCGCGTCGACGGCCACGCCGCGTGGGCGAACGCCCGCGCGCTGGCCGCCGCCGGGATCGGCGCCGCGACGCCAGATCCGCCCGGAGGCCGCATCCTCCGCGGCGCGGGCGGCCGGCCCACCGGCGTGCTCGTGGACGCGGCGCAGGAGCTCGTCCTCGCGAGGATCCCGCCTCCGACCGCGGCCGAGATCGAGGACGAGCTCCTCGCCGGGCTGCGCGAGCTCGCCTCGGTCGGGCTCACCGAGGTCCACGACGCGGGCGTCCCGCCGGCGGTCCTCGACGTGTACCGCAGGCTCGCGGACTCGGATCGGCTCCCGATCCGCGTGTACGCGATGATCGACGGCGAGGTCCCGCTGCCCGCGCTCGAGGCCGAGCTCGAGCGCTGGAGGGGGAGGGGCGACGCCGGGCGGCTCACCGTGCGCGCCGTGAAGCTCTACGCGGACGGCGCGCTCGGAAGCCGCGGCGCGGCGCTCTTCGAGGACTACGCGGACGACCCGGGGAACCGCGGGCTGCTCCTCTCCACCCCCGAGGTGCTGCGCGCGAAGGTGCGCGCCGTGGCCGCGGCGGGGCTCCAGCCGGCGGTCCACGCCATCGGCGATCGGGCCGTCGCCGAGGCGCTCTCCGCGTTCGAGGCGGCGGGCGACCTCCGCGCGGTGCGGCCGCGGATCGAGCACCTCCAGATCGTGCGCCCGCGCGAGGTGGCGCGGCTCGTGGCGGCGGGGGCGATCGCCTCGATGCAGCCCGTGCACGCGACGAGCGACGGGCCATGGGTCGCGGCGCGGCTCGGCGCCGGGACCGAGCGCTACCGCGGCGCCTACGCCTGGCGCACCGTCCTCCGGGCCGGTGCGCCGCTCGCCTTCGGCTCGGACTTCCCGGTCGAGGAGCCCGATCCGCGCGCCGGGCTCCACGCGGCCGAGGAGCGGACGCCGGCGGACGGCCGGCCGTTCACGCCGGAGCAACGCCTCTCTCGCGCGGAGGCGCTCGCCGCGTTCACGCGCGGCGCGGCGTACGCCGCGTTCGCGGAGGGACGGCGCGGGGCGATCCGCGAGGGGATGGACGCGGATCTCACCGTGTTCGAGCGCGACGTGCTCGGGTGCGCCGCCGCGGCGCTCCGGGCGCTGCCGATCACGCACACGATCGTGGGCGGCCGGATCGCGTGGCCGGCGGGCACGCCGTGAGCCCGGGTCAGAGCACCGTCGCGTAGGCGACGAGGAGCCGCCCCGCGGTCACGCGGCCGGCCCCGACGAGCAGCACGTCGTTGAGCGCCTTCCCGGCGTCGGAGCGGGCCTTCCAGGGCTGGCCCGAGTTCACGTGCAGCCGCGCGACGCCGCGCTCGGTGTGGTGCAGGACGAGCGCGGTCCCGTCCGGCGCGACCGACTGGACGAGGCCGACGTGCTCGGCGGGGCCGCCCGGCCGGTCGGCGAGGAAGACGAGGTCGCCCGGCGACGGGGAGAAGCGCCGGACGGGCCCGCGCGCGCGGGCGAGGGCGAGCAGCGCCGCCGCGTCGGCGCCCTCCGGCGCTGGGGCGCCCGCCTCGGCGAGCGCGGCGCGGACGAGCGACGCGCAGGCGTCCCCGTACCGGACGCCGCCGACGACGATCTCGCGGCTGCCGACCAGGCCGGCCGCGGTCTCGATGGCGCGCCGGACGGCGAGGTCCCGCGGCATGCGCCGCGC
>DASVZX010000440.1:0-2549 GCA_036391435.1 Anaeromyxobacter sp.
GGGCCGCCGAGCGACCGGACCGGGAGCTCGATCGTGACCTCCGCCCCGGGCCCCAGCGCGTCGAGCTCCACCCCGGCGCCGCCGTCGAGCGTGCGCGCGACCGCCGCGCCCGCGACGCGCGGGTCGCCGGCCGGCGCGAGCCCCGCGAGCACGTCGAGGACGCGCACGCCGGGGAGCGACACGCCCGTCCGGTTCCGCAGCCGCGTGCGGACGACCGCCACCTCCCCCGGCGAGAGCGCGACGACGTCGGCCGCCTGCACCGCCTCGACGAGACCGCTCGCGTCGAGCGCGACGGCGAGCGTCGCGGTCGGGCTCGCGAGGCCGGTCGCGGGGTCCGTCGCGACGAGCGTCGCGGCGGCCTCGCCCGCGAGCAGCGCGGGGTAGCTCGACTCCGGGAGCGTCAGGATCCGCCGGGTGGTCGTCGCGCCGTCGTCGGACGCGACGCTCGCCGCGGCCGCGAGCACGGAGCCGCCCCAGCTGAAGGCGACCGGGCCGCAGCGCGTCCAGGCGCTCCCCTCGAGCGTCGCGGTCGTGCCGCCGGGCGGAAGCGCGAGCCGATCCGGCGGGACGGCGCCGCTCACGGCGAGCGACGGCGGCCCGAAGCCGACGTCGAGCGTCGCGGAGACGTCGTCGAACACCCCGAGCGCGTCGGTCGCGCGCGCGGTCACCTGGACGGTCTGCGGGGGCGCGCCGCAGAGCAGGGCGCCGTCGAGGGTCCAGGCGACGTCCACGGGGGCGCCGCCGGCCGGGACGGCGGTCGAGGCGACGGGGGCCCCGTAGGGATCGCCCGCCATCCAGTCCACCGTGAACGACCCGTCGGGATCGCGCGCCGAGACCGCGAGCGGGAGGTCCTCGCCGCGCGACGCGAGGCCGGGGCTCCCCGGCGCCCACGCGATCTCAGGCGACGCGTCGGCGAGGTCCGGCCAGACCAGCACCGCCGGGCCCGGCGCGCCGTCCGCGAGCCCCGGGCGCGTGGCGTCCGCGACGAGGTCGGGCGCCGGAGAGCCGACGACGTCCGCGAGCCGGAGGTCCCGCAGCTCCCGGCCGGCCGCCCCGCCGCGCCAGACGCGGAGCCCGCCGCCGTTCGGCTGCGCGGTGACGACGAGCACCGAGTCGGTGCCGCGATCGAACACCGCGAGCGCGGGCTCGCCGTCGATGACGAGCGCCCGCAGCAGCGCCGGATCCGAGAGCGGCTGGAGCGCGGGGTGGGTGGTCAGGTCGCGCCAGGGCGTCGCCGCGAGGGCGGCGAGGTCGCCGGTGCGCTCGACCCAGAGGAGCCTGCCGGGAGGCGTCGGGGGCGGCCCGAGCGACGGGGCCGACGGCGCGAGCAGCACGACGAGGTCGAGGTCCCCGTCGCCGTCCACGTCGAGCGCGCCCGCCCCGAGGACGTCGTTGTTGGCGACGCCCGCCGGGAGCCACGACGACGGGTCGAGCCCGTCGAACACCGTGCCGCCGATCTTCACGGGCGGACCGAGCTGGACCTCGGCGAGCGTGGTCGCGCCCGCGGGCGTGGCGTTCGGGTAGAGCGTCACCGAGCCGAAGCCCGGGATGTAGAGGTCGTCCATCCCGCGCGCCCGGGCGCCGTCGGAGATGCGCATCGTGAGCACCTCGTCCGGGAGGACGGCGCGCTTCGTGATGCCGGTCGCCGGCCAGGAGCGATCGACCATCGCCGGCGCGCCCGCGGCGGCGCCGAGGTCGAGCGCGTAGAGGCTGCCCTCGTTCGAGAGCGCGCGCCCCGTGTCGACCGGCAGCACGATGACGTCCGACTGGCGCGGCGCGGGGTGGAGCCGCGCGAACGAGAGCGTCGGGGTGCTGCCGATCGTGCTGAGGATGTGCGTGTAGCTGCGCAGCACGCCGGGAGCGTCGCCGAACGCGATCTGGATCTCGGCCAGCCCGGCGCAGTAGGCGACGTCGGGCAGCGCGTCGCCCGCGTCCTCGGCGAGCCGCCCGGCCGCGACGCACTGGAACGACGACGGCTGGCCGACGGGCGACACCGCGAGGGGAGCGAGGAGCGCGTGGTGCGGCCGCAGCGACGGCACCGCGCCGGAGCGGGCGAGCAGCAGGTCGGCGAGGTCCGGCTCCGCCGGGGCGGGCGGGGTCGCGAACGCCCCCGCGAGCACGGCCGTCTCGGGCGACGGGACGGGGATCACCATCGGACGGGCCCGGAACTGCGCCCGGGCGACCCCGGGGGCCAGGGCGAGCGCGGCTGCGATGGCGGCGGCGCGGCGCATCGATCAGTAGGCGAGCTGGGCCCGGACGTAGAGCCGGCTCGTGTCCTCGGCCGGGGTGAGGCCGTCCCCCCCGAACCCGACGAGAGTGTACCCCACCGCGAGGCGGCTCTCGCCGATCGCGACCCCCGCCTCGGCGCGGAGCGCGTCGAGCGCGCCGATGTCGCCGCCGCCGATGGGCGACCGCCGCGCGTACTCCCCCGCGACGTCCGCCGGCCCGGCGACCCGCACCCGCGCGCGCACGCTCCCCGCGATCCGGTCGTCGCGCGCGCCCGCGACCTCCTGCACGGCGAGCGCCGCCCCGAGCCCGAGCTCGAGGCG
>DASVZX010000441.1:0-3567 GCA_036391435.1 Anaeromyxobacter sp.
GAGCCGGCGGCCGCCGCACGATGCGGTCGCGCCGGCGTCGCCCGGGCGCGGCGCGCGGACGGCGCCGCCGAAGACGACGGCGCGCGGGCCTGCTCCTCGATCCCGCCGCCGGCGCCTCGGCGCCGCGCGAGCGTCTCCCCTCCCCCTCCGGGCGCACGGCGCCCGTCCTTCTCGACCCGCGCGCCTCCGGCCCGCGCGCAGCCTCGCTCCGCCCGTACGGGCCGATCCACACCACACGCTCGCCTCGATGGGAGGACCACGCACATGCGTGACGTTCGCTACCGCCCCGGCCCGGGGGCCCCAGGCCCCGACGCCGATCCGATCTACATCCCCAACACCGAGAACCCGGTCCTCGGCGTCTCGATCACGGCGGAGGGCGAGGCCCGGCGTCGGCCACTCCAGTTCCCGCACCCGGCGATCACCTCCCACCCGAGCTGGCGGTGGTTCGTGCTCAGCACGGTCCTCCTCGGCGCGACGATGTCGGCGCTCGACGTGAGCATCGTGAACGTCGCGATGCCGACGCTGACCACCACGTTCGGCGTCTCCATGTCCGTCATCGAGTGGGTCGCGATGGCGTACATGCTCACCCTCACCATCTTCCTCCCGCTGTTCGGGCGGCTCGCCGACATCTACGGTCGCTCGCGCCTCTACAACCTCGGGTTCATCGTGTTCGGGGTGGGCTCGGTCTTCTGCGGCGCTGCCACGACCGCGAGCATGATGATCGCGGCGCGGGTCGTGCAGGCGGTCGGCGCCGGGCTCCTGCAGGCGAACTCCGTCGCGCTCATCACGCACGCGTTCCCGGCGAGCGAGCGGGGCAAGGCGATCGGGATCCAGGGGGCCGTCCAGGCGGTCTCGATGGCGCTCGGCCCGTTCGTGGGCGGGATCCTCATCCAGGCGGTGGGGTGGCGCGCGATCTTCTTCGTGAACGTCCCGATCGGCGTGGTCGGGACGCTCGCCGCCCTCCTCGTGCTCCCCGAGAACCAGAGCACCGGCCGGAAGGAGCGCGTCGACTGGCTCGGCGCGGCGCTCCTCGCCGGCGGGCTCGCGCCCCTCGTGCTCGCCCTGAACGAGGGCGTGAAGGCCGGCTGGGGCTCGACCCGGATCCTGTCGTACCTCGTCACGGCGGGCGTGCTGCTCACGGCGCTCGTCGTGGCGGAGATCCGGACCGATCACCCGCTCGTCGACCTGCGGCTCTTCCGGAACCCGACGTTCCTCATCGGGAACCTCACCGGCATGTTCTCCTACTTCGTCCTGTTCGCGGTGATGTTCCTCATGCCCTTCTACCTGCAGAAGGTGCTGGGCTTCGGGACGCAGCTGACCGGCTTCCTCCTCACGCCGGTCCCGCTCGCGATGGCGGTCGTCGCGCCGTTCGCGGGGCACGCGTCCGACCGGATCGGGCACCGGATCATGACGACCTCGGGCGTGCTCGTGTCGGCGATCGCCTGCTCGAGCCTGCTCTTCCTCGACGCGTCGGCGCACCTGCCGCGCCTCGTGTCCGGGCTCGTCCTGCTCGGGATCGGGATGGGCCTGTTCACCCCGCCGAACAACAGCGCCATCATGGGCGCGGCGCCGAGCGACAAGCTCGGGGTCGCGGGCGGCGTGCTCAACATGATGCGCTCGCTCGGGCTCATCTTCGGGGTGGACGTCTCCGGCGCGATCTTCACCACGCTGGAGCACCGCTACCTCGCGGAGAACGGCTTCCCGAACGTCCGCCACGTCTTCAGCAACCCGCGGATCCCGCTCGCGCTCAAGGACAACGCGTTCCTGCACGGGTTCTTCGCGGTCGCCGTCGTCCTCCTCGTGATCGAGGTCGTCTCCGCGGTCGCCTCGGTGATGAACCGCGGCAGCGGGCTGCCCGGGAACGCGGAGGCCGCGAAGGCGTACGTGGACGCCGCCTAGGGGCCGGGAGCGCCGGCGCTCGCCGCCTCCCTTCCCGGTCCGGGACCGATCCCGGGCCGGGAAGGATCGCGGCGGCCGGCGGAGCCGCTACACTCCCGGGGGTGCACCCCCTCCTCGGCGACCTCGGCGCGCGCGGCGCCCGCACGGCGATCGTGGCGGACGGCCAGGCCGTCTCGTTCGCGGAGCTCGAGCGCGCCGCGCGCGCCCACGCCGCGCGCCTCGCGGCGGAGGGCGTCGGCCCCGGCGATCGCGTGGCCGTCTGGGCGACGCCGCGGCTGCAGACGGTCGCGGCGATCGTCGGGAACGCGCTCCTCGGCGTCGCCACCGTCCCGCTCAACCCGGCGATCGGCGAGGGGGAGCTCCGGCACGTCCTCGCCGACGCCGCGCCGCGGCGCGTCCTCGCGGACGACCCGGAGCCGTTCCGCGCCCGGACCCCGCAGGCGGCGGCGATCTCGACGGACGGCCCGGCGGGTTCGCGGCCGCCGCCGCCCCGTCCGGAGGACGCGGCCCTCGTCCTCTACACGTCCGGCACCACCGGCCCGCCGAAGGGCGCCGTGATCACGCACGGCGCCTGCGCGTTCGACGTGGACGCGCTCGCCGCGGCCTGGGGCTGGACCGAGCGCGACGTGCTCGTCCACGCCCTGCCGCTCTTCCACGTCCACGGCCTCGTCCTCGGCGTCCTCGGCTCCCTCCGCGCCGGAGGGACGATCCGGCTCCTCCCGCGGTTCACGCCCGACGGGATCTGCGCGGCGATGGCGGACGGCGGGACCCTGCTCTTCGCGGTCCCGACGATGTACCACCGGCTCGCCGAGCACTGCGAGGCGGACGCCGCCGAGGCGCGGCGGCTCGCGCGCGCGCGCCTCCTCGTCTCGGGGTCCGCGGCGCTGCCGGTGCGCGAGAACGAGCGGCTCCTCCGGCTCTTCGGGCAGCGCCCCGTCGAGCGGTACGGCCTCACCGAGACCCTCATCCTCTGCGCGGCGCGCCACGACGGGCCGCGCAGCGCCGGCAGCGTCGGGCCGCCGCTCCCCGGGATCGAGCTGCGGCTCGTCGACGAGCGCCGCGCGCCGCTCGCGCCCGGGCCCGAGGTCCTCGGCGAGGTCGCGGTGCGCGGGCCGACGGTGTTCCCCGGCTACCTCAACCGGCCGGACGCGACCGCCCAGGCGATCGGGCCGGACGGCTTCTTCCACACGGGCGACATCGCGGCGCTCACCGCGGAGGGCGAGGTGCGGATCGTCGGCCGGCGCGCGACCGACCTCATCAAGACCGGCGGCTACAAGGTGGGCGCCGGCGAGGTCGAGGCGGCGCTCCTCGAGCACGCGTCGGTGCGCGAGGCGGCGGTCGTCGGCGTCCCGGACGACGACCTCGGCGAGCGGATCGTCGCCTTCGTCGTCGCGTCGCCCGGCGCGACCCCTTCCGCGGACGAGCTCGCCGAGCACGTCGCCGGGCTCCTCGCGCCGCACAAGCGCCCGCGCGCCGTGCACCTCGTGGAGGCGCTCCCCCGGAACGCGATGGGGAAGGTGCTGAAGAAGCAGCTGCGGCCGGCCGGACGCTGAAGCGCCGGCCACCCGGTTCGAGTCCCGAGGCCGTGCCCGTGCCGGAGGCCTTCGGGCGCGGGCTCGCCCACGGCACCGGCGGAGCCGTCCGCGGCGCGAGCGAGCGCCCGGGCTC
>DASVZX010000442.1:0-20192 GCA_036391435.1 Anaeromyxobacter sp.
CCGCCGATCCACGGGGGCCGCCGCGGTCCTCGCGCTCCTCGCGTGCGGGCTCCCGGTGCCCGAGCGGCTGCCCCGGATCGCCGGCGCGTCGCCGCAGGGGGAGGGCGTCTCGACGCTCGCCGTCGCCGAGCTCCGGTTCGAGGTGCCGGTGGATCCCGACGGGCTGCTCGACGGCGCCCGGCTCGTGCTCGTCGGGTCCGACGCGCTGCGGGCGGCGATCGCGGCCGTCGAGAGCGACGAGGGGGCGGCGGCGCTCGCGGGCGCGGTGGCGGTCGCCGCGTCGCTCGAGGACGGAGGCGCGCGCGTCGTGCTCCGGCCCCGGGCGCCGCTCCGCGGCTTCACGGCCTACGCGCTCGTCCTGTCCTCGCGCGTGCGCGCGGCGGACGGGCGCGCGATGCTCGATCCGGAGGGGCGGCGCCGCACCTTCGTCTCCTCGTTCTCGACCGGCGCGCCCGAGGGCCCGCCGCCCGCCCCGGCGCTCACCGAGGTCCTCGTCGACGCGGCGACGCCCGAGGCGGGCGGCGAGTACGTCGAGGTCGTGAACCGGGGTCTGGTGGCGCTCGACCTCGCCGGCTGGCGGCTCGCGAAGCGGACCGCGACGGGCGCGCTCGCCTCCTGCGCGATCGTCGTCCCGGCCGGTGCCGCGCCGCTCGCGCCCGGCGCCCTCGCGCTCCTCGCCGGCGGCGCCTGGGACGGCCGTTACGCCCTGCCGGCGGGGGTCCCGGTGCTCGCCTGCGGCGCGACCGCGCTCCTCGGCGGGATCGCGAACGACCGCGCCCCCGACCTGCTGCTCGCGGACCCGGGCGGCACCGTGCGCGCGACCCTGGGCGCCGCGGGCGCGCCGATCTGCCCGGTGGCGCTCGAGAAGGTCGATCCGTACGGGGCGGACGTCCCGGAGAACCTCGCCTGCACCGAGGGGAGCCCAGGGTTGCTCCCGTGAACGAGCCCGAGCCCGAGCCCGCGCCCGAGGAACGTCGGCCCGGCTCGGCGCGAGGCCACGGGGCGAGCGGCGCGTCAGCCGTTGTCGACGATCCACTTCCCGAGGAACTCGTCCTTCAGGATGAAGCCGTCGGCGCCGCACTCCCCGACGAGCCGCTTCACCTTCTCGCGGTCCTCGCCCGAGCAGAAGATGACCTTGATCGACTTGAACATGTCGTTCTTCTTCACGAAGCGGCAGAACTGGGCGCCGTCCACCTTCGGCATGTTGATGTCGAGGAGGATGAGGTCGGGGCGGGTCTGGCGCTTCAGGATGATCGAGGTCGCCTTCTCGGCGTCGGGCGCGTACTGGATCTCGAACCCCTTCGCCTCGAGCTCCTCCTTGAGGAGGCGCGCGACGATCTCCGAGTCGTCCACGATGAGGACGCGGCGGCGGGAGCCGAGCGCGGACGCGAGCCGCTTCGAGATGTCGTCGGGGGGGGTGATCGACACCGCGCCGTCCAGCCCGAGCTCTCGCGACTGCCTCGCCAGGTCCTCGGGCGGGGCGTCGCCGAGGAGCAGGGCGCGCCCGGAGAAGCCGCGGTCGCGCAGCAGCGCCGGGGCCTGCTTGGCGCGGCTGAGGTCGACGAGGAGCGCCTGCGCGTTGCCGGCCTGCGGGACGAGGCGGGCCGGCTCGCGGTCGAGCACGACCTGGTGCCCGGACGCCTCGAGCGCCATGCCGGCCATCTGGAGCACGATCTCGCTGTCGCAGCAGATGAGCACCTTCAAGGCCGCGTCCCTCGCGCGCGCGACAATAGCACCGACTTGCCCCTCCGTCCCAGGCGAGAGGATAATCCCGAGCGGGAATGGGAGATCCGATAGCGCCAGCGCCAGGCGACCCCGCGGGCCCCGCGGGCGGTGCGGAGGCATGGTTCTTCTGCCTCCGGCTGCTCGGAGGTCGCTACGCGTTCGAGGCGCCGCTCGTGACGGAGGTGGTCCGGGTCGGGCCGCTGACGCGCCTCCCCGCGGCCCCGTCCTTCCTGCCCGGCGTGTTCACTCACCGTGGCGAGGTCCTCCCGGTCCTCGACATCGGGCAGCTGGTCGGGCACGCCGCCGTCCCCATCCGCGCGAGCACGCGCGCGGCGCTCGTCCACTGCGGGCCCTGGAAGGTCGCCGTCGTGAGCGAGGCGGTCGAGGGGCTCGTCGCGATCCCGCGCAGGAGCCTCGAGCCGCCGCCGTCGGAGTCCTCCGGCGTCGCCGAGTTCCTCTCCGCCATCGGCCGCGACCGCAACGGCGCGATCGCGATCCTGGACCTGGCGCGGCTGGTCGAGACGGCCCGCGCGCGCGCCGTTCCGTCGGGGGGCGGCCACGCGTGAGCGAGGCGACCGAGATCCTGCTCTTCCAGGTCGGCCCGCGCGTGTTCGCGAGCGCCGTCTTCGACGCGGTCCGGATCGCGAGCGTCCGCGACGTCCCCGCGGGCGAGCTCGTGGTCGGCAGCCCGCTCGGCATGCCGTTCGCCCGGGAGCGCGGCATCGTCGTCGAGACCCACGAGCACGGCGAGCAGCGGACCCTCGTCGTCGACCAGGTGCTCGGCGTGCGCCAGGTGACCGACGCCGAGCTCCACCCGCTCCCCGCCTTCGCCGCGGCCTGCCTCACCTCCGGGGCGGTCAGCGGCTTCGTCATCGTGGACGAGGCGCCCGTCCTCCTCGTCGACCTGCCCACCCTGGTGCGCGAGCACCCCGGCACCGCCTCGAAGCGGGCCGCTTGAGAGAGGCCTCGGACATGCGCGAACCCCAGGACCTGAAGCGGAAGGCGCCCCGCGCCGCGGCGAAGAAGCCCGGCCCCAAGGGCGTCGAGGAGATCGTGACGGTGCTCCGCGCCTTCTCGGTCGGCCAGTACGGCGGCCGCGTCGAGCTCGCGAGGTTCGAGGGCACGCCGCTCGAGGAGGTCGCGAAGGCGGTGAACGCCACGGCCGACCACGTCGAGGCGGAGATCCGCGAGGCGCGCCAGCGCATCGACACGGTGTCGGCCGGCGTGGACGAGGCCATCGACGCGATGGTGCGGCTCGTGATCCAGGGCGACCTCTCCGGCTCGCTCCGCCTCGGCGTCGCCGACGCGGCGCTCACGCCGCTCATCGCCGGCGTCGGCCAGGTGATGGAGACCCTGAAGAAGTTCGTCACCGAGATCCGCGAGGCGGCGCTCCAGCTCTCCACCTCGTCCGCCGAGGTGCTCGCCGCGGCGACCCAGAACGAGTCGTCCACCTCCGCGCAGGCGTCCGCCATCCACGAGACGACCGCGACGATGGAGGAGCTGAAGGGCGCCTCGCACCAGATCGCCGAGAACGCGCAGATGGTCGCCGCGATCGCCGAGCAGACCCTGTCCGGCGCGCGCACCGGCGAGGGCTCGATCAAGGCGTTCATGAGCTCGATGGAGAAGGTCCGCCACAACGCCATCGAGGTGGACGACGCGATCGCGAAGCTCTCGAAGCGCGTCGAGCGGATCGGGACCGTCGTGGAGGTGATCGACGAGATCGCCGACCGGTCGGATCTCCTCGCGCTCAACGCGGCGCTCGAGGGGGCCAAGGCCGGCGAGGCGGGGCGCGGCTTCTCGATCGTCGCCGCCGAGATGCGCCGCCTCGCCGAGAACGTCATGGAGTCGACGAAGGAGATCAAGAACCTCATCACCGAGATCCGCGAGGCGACCCACGCCGCGAAGGAGGCCTCCGACGGCAACAAGAAGATGGCGGGCGAGGGCGAGAAGCTCGGGGCGAACGCGATGTCGAGCGTCACCGGCATCCTCTCCGGCATCCAGGAGACGAGCGACGCCGCCCGCGTCATCCACCTCGCGACCCAGCAGCAGCGCACCGCGACCGAGCAGGTCGTCCAGTCGATGGGCGAGATCGAGGAGGTGACGCGCGCCGCGCAGTCCGGCTCGAAGCAGGCGACCGGCGCCGCCTCGGAGCTGACCAAGCTCGCCGAGCGGCTCGCCGAGCTCGTGAAGCGGTTCAAGGTCGACTGACGCCGTCGAGCGGGAGCGTCGCCGCGCCATCGCCATGGGCGTCTCCGAAGAGATCCGCCAGAAGCTCCTGCCGAGGTTCCGGGAGACCACCGCGGACCGGGTGGAGAAGATCTCGTCCGCGCTCCTCGAGCTGGAGCGCGGGGCGGGGACGCAGGATCTCGTCCAGGAGCTCGCCCGCGAGCTCCACACGCTGAAGGGCGAGGCCCGCATGATGGGCTTCGTCGGCATCTCGACCGTCGTGCACGCGGCGGAGGACCTCCTCAAGGTCCTCGTCCCGGAGAGCCCCGGCGATAGGCTGGACGCGCTGCTCAAGGCCTGCGACGGCATCGTGCCGATGCTGGACGCGCCGGCGGACGGCGGCGTCGTCGCGAAGACGATGGCCGACCGGCTGCGGTCGCTCATCGCCTCGGCGCCGGCGCCCGCCGCGACCCCCGCGCCCGGGGCGACGGACGGCGCGGCGGCCGCGCCCGAGCGCGCCGCGGTGACCGGCGAGCACGAGGCGGTGAAGCCCGACGGGGCCCCGGTGAAGCCGGAGCTCGGGGCGAAGCCCACGGGCTCGATCCGGGTGGACGTCGACCGGCTCGACGAGATCGCGGCGCTCTCCGGCGACGTGCTCGTCGAGGGGGCGCGCAGCCTGCGGCGCTCGCGCGACCTGAACGGCCTGTTCGCGCGCTGGGCGCGCCTCTCCGATCGCGTGATCGCGCTCGCCGAGAAGGTGCGCGACGAGAAGACCGGAAAGCTGGTCGAGCAGATCGAGGGCGACGTCCACCTCCTCCGCTCCGACACCTTCCGGTTCGCGCGGGTGCAGGCCGAGGCGGCCTCCTCCGCGCAGGCGCAGTTCGGGCTCCTCGCCGAGCGGATCGGGAACGCCCGCCTCATCCCGCTCTCCGGCGTCCTGGCCGGCTTCCCCCGCGCAGCGCGCGACATGGCGCGCGAGCAGGGGAAGGAGGTCGAGTGCGTCGTGCGGGGCGGCGAGACCGGCGTCGACAAGGCCATCCTGCTCTCGCTCAACGACCCGCTCGTGCACCTCGTGCGCAACTGCATCGACCACGGGATCGAGACGCCGGACGAGCGGGTCTCGAGCGGCAAGCCCCGCATCGGCAAGATCGTGCTGTCGGCGCGCACCGACGGCGACCTCCTCGCCGTCACGGTCGAGGACGACGGGTGCGGCATCAGCCCCCAGAAGATCCGGGCCTCCGCGCTCAAGAAGGGCATCATCGGCGAGCAGCAGGCGGCGAGCCTCTCCGCGCGCGGTGCGCTCGACCTCATCTTCATGGCCGGGTTCTCCACCCGCGAGCAGGCGGGCGAGACGAGCGGCCGCGGCGTCGGCCTCGACGTCGTCCGCAAGCGCGTCACCTCGCTCGGCGGCTCGGTGCTCGTCGAGTCCGAGCCGGGGAAGGGCGCGAAGTTCACCCTGCGGATGCCGCAGTCGCTCTCCCTCATGAAGGTGCTCCTCGTCCGCATCGACGAGGACGTCTACGGGATCCCGGCGGTGGACGTGGACAGCGTCGGCCGGCTCGACCCGGCGACGATCACCGAGGTGGCCGGCATCCGCGCGGTGCGCTACCGGAACCGGCTCATGCCGGTCGTCGCCCTCGGACCCCTCCTGTCGCTGAACGGCGGCCCCCGCTCGAAGCGGCCGCACGTCGCCTTCGTCTCGCACGGCGCCGAGGGCGCGGCGGTCGTCGTCGACGGCCTGTTCGGGGAGCGTGAGGTCGCGGTGAAGCCCCCCGGCGCGTTCGTGAAGGGGATGCGGTTCGTCACCGGCGCCGCGGCGCTCGAGGACGGCCGCGTCGCCCTGCTCCTCTCGACGCCGGACATCGTCGGGGCGGCGCGCCGCCTCGCCTCGCCGGCGCTCTCCCGCGGCCGCGATCGCCGGCGCATCCGGATCCTCCTCGTGGACGACAGCGCGATCGCGCGCGAGGCGGAGGCGGCGCTGCTGCGGTCGCTCGGCCACGAGGTGGACGAGGCGGTCGACGGCGAGGACGGCTGGGCGAAGCTCCAGGGCGGCGCCTACAACCTGCTCGTCACCGACGTCCAGATGCCGGTGCTCGACGGGATCGATCTCACCCGGCGCGTCAAGGCGACGCCGCGCTTCGTGAAGCTGCCCATCGTCATCCTCTCCTCGCTCTCCGCCCCCGAGGAGCGGCGGCGCGGGGTGGACGCCGGCGCGGACGCGTACCTCGTGAAGGGAGAGCTCGAGGCCGAGAGCTTCGCCGCGACGCTCGAGCGGCTCACCGGGGTCGGCGCGTGACGCCCGGGCACGAGCGCCCCATTCGCGTGCTGGTGGCGGACGACTCGGAGCTCTTCCGGGAGCTGCTCGTCCGCGTGATCGTCGTGGACCCCGGGTTCGACGTGGTCGCCGTCGCCGCGGACGGGAACGCCGCGGCCGCGCTCGCGCGCTCCGTGAAGCCCGACGTCATCACGATGGACCTCAACATGCCCGACGCGGACGGCTTCTCGGGCATCGCGCGGATCATGGCCGAGAGCCCGACGCCGATCCTCGTGCTCACCGCCAACCCCGAGGAGGCGGTCGGGTTCCGGGCGCTGTCGCTCGGGGCGCTCGACATCCTCGAGAAGCCGCAGGCGACCACCGACCTCGAGGAGTACGGGCAGCTCCTGCGCTCGCGGCTCCGGCTCCTCGCCGGCGTCAAGGTGATCCGCCACCTGCGCGGCCTGCGCGAGCGGAGCGCGGCGCCCCCGCGCGCGGCGACGCGCCCCGAGCTCGTCGTGATCGGCGCGTCGCTCGGCGGCCCCCGCGCGCTGGCGACGCTCCTGCGCGGGCTGCCGGCCGGCTTCCCGGTCCCGATCGCGGTCGTCCAGCACATCGCCGACGGGTTCACGGAGGGGCTCGCGAGCTGGCTCGGCACCGAGTCGCGCCTGGTGGTGCTCGAGGCGGCCGACGGGGCGCCGCTGCGCCCCGGCCGCGTCCTCGTCGCGCCCAGCGGGCGGCACCTCCTCGTCGGCGTGGGCGTGGCGCGGCTCTCCGACGCGCCGCCGGTCGACACCTTCAAGCCGTCCGTGACGCCCCTGTTCCTCTCGGCGGCGCGCGCGTACGGCGCGCGGGCGTGCGGGGTCCTCCTCACCGGGATGGGGCGGGACGGGGCCGAGGGGCTCCGCAAGATCAAGGAGGCGGGCGGGCCGACGATCGCGCAGGACGAGGCGACGAGCGCGGTGTTCGGCATGCCCCGCGCCGCGATCGAGCTGGGCGCGGTGGACCGCGTGCTGCCCATCGACGAGATCCCCCGCGCGCTGCTGGAGCTCGTCGGATGATCGCGGTCGCGACCGAGGTCCTGGTCGACCTCTCCGCGCTCCTCAAGGAGCGGGTGGGGCTCCACATCCGGCCGGACGGCCACTCCGCCCTCAAGATCGCGCTCGCCGCGCGGCTCGACGAGCTCAGGGCGGGCGTGCCCGACCCGGAGGCGTACCTGCGCCTGCTGCGCTCCGCGAACGGCGACGAGGAGCTCCGGCGCCTGCTCCCCCTCGTCACGGTCGGGAAGACGAGCTTCTTCCGCGACGAGCGGCAGTTCCGGGCGCTCGAGGCGCTCCTCCCCGGCCTGCTGCAGCGCCCGCGGGCGGGCGGGCGGCGCGTCACCGTCTGGTCCGCGGGGTGCGCGACGGGCGAGGAGCCGTACTCGATCGCGATGACCGCCGCGGAGGCCGGCGCCGACGGAGAGCAGCTCGAGATCCTCGCGACGGACGTGAACCCCGAGGCGGTCGCCTTCGCGGCGCGGGGCAGCTACGAGACGCGCCGGGTGCGCGAGATCCCGCCCTCGCTCCTCGAGCGCCACTTCGATCGCGACCCCGAGACCTTCCACGTGCGGACGCACCTGCGCCAGCTCATCGCCGCGATCCGGCCGCACAACCTCGTCTCGACGGTGTTCCCGCGTCCCGCCGACCGGGGCTGGGACATCATCTTCTGCCGGAACGTCATCATCTACTTCGACACGCCGACGACGCAGGGCGTCCTCACGCAGTTCCACAACGCGCTCGCGCCGGGCGGCTACCTGTTCCTCGGGTACTCGGAGTCGCTCTTCCGCCTGTTCGAGGGCTTCGAGCTCACCGAGGTCGCGGGCGCGTTCGTGTACCGCCGCCCCGAGCAGCCGCTCCGGACGACGCCGCTCCCGACCCGGCCGCGCTCCGTCCCGTCCTCCCCGCCGCCGGTCCGCCACCTCGAGATGCCGTCGCGGCCGTCGCGGCCGCTGCCGTTCGTGGCGGGGCCGCCGCGCGCGGTCCCCGGCGCGAGGGCTCCCGGACCGGCGCCCGCCGACTCGCCGCCGCTCGCGCCCCAGGAGTTCATGGACGGCGCCATCGCCCTGTTCTCCGACGGCCGGTTCGGCGCCGCGCGCGAGCTGCTCGAGCGGTCGCTCGAGACGCGCGGCGAGGATCTGTCCGTCCGGCTCACGCTCGCGAACCTGTACGGCACGCTGCGCCAGACCGACATGGCGCGCGACTGCTACCAGGCGGCGCTCGCGCTCGAGCCGCTGTCGGCGGAGGCGCACCTCTTCTACGGGATCCACCTCCTCACGGCCGCCGACACGGACGGCGCCGCGCTCGAGCTGTCGCGCGCGCTGTTCCTCGACCCGGATCTCACGCTCGCGCACTACTACCTCGGCCGCTGCCGCGAGGCGCAGCGCGACGCCGATCGGGCGCGGCTCGCCTACCGCAACGCCCTCGAGGCCTACCGGCGCCGTCCGGCCGGGAAGCGGCAGGCCTTCCTGGGCTACTATCCCGACATCCCCGAGGACGGGGCCGCGTTCGCCCGCGCCGCCGAGTACGCGCTCGCCGCCCTGTAGGTGATCACGATGGCCGAGAAGAAGAAGATCCTCCTCCTCGACGACTCGACGATCACCCTCGAGATGGAGAAGGCCGTCCTCGAGGACCGCGGCTACAAGGTCGCCATCGCGGCGAACCTGCTGGAGTTCCAGAAGGAGCTCGAGGTGTTCCAGCCCGAGATCATCCTGACGGACCTCATGATGCCGGACATCTCCGGGAAGGACATCGTCCGGGTCCTCAAGCAGGACTTCCACACCGAGAAGATCCCGATCATCCTCTTCAGCTCGAAGCCGGACGACGAGCTCGAGCAGATCGCGGAGCAGGCGGGGGCCGACGGGTTCCTCTCCAAGTCGCACGGCATCGAGAAGCTCGGGGACATGGTCGACGAGATGGTCGACTCGATCCTCTGGTAGACCGGGGAGGCTCCCCTCTCCCCCTGGCAGCGCTCCGGCCAGCCCGGCCAGCGGGCGCGCCGTCCACGTTCGCTCCCCTCTCCCCCTGGCAGCGCCAGGGGGAGAGGGCCAGGGAGAGGGGGCCCGCGCGTCGGCGGACGGCTCCTTGCTCCCGGGCGACCGGCTCCGCGGGGCCGGGGCGCGCCTTCGTCGGGCGGCGTCGCTCCGCGCCGCCCGGAGGTGCCCCGTGCCGGTGGCGGCGGCGCGTGCACGGGGGCCGCCGGCAACGCCGTGCGCGCCGCTGCGCGCGGGCGTGTCCGGCTCGCTCGGAGCGCAGCGTCACGCCCGTTGCTGCGGCGGGCCGAGGATGCGACGTGGCCGAGGGGGCGCTGCGCTCCTTCGCCCGAGAAGGCGCGCCCCGGCGCTTCGCCGTATCCGTACGGCGGGCGGCAAAAGTTCCTCTCGCGCCGCTTCGCGGCGCGGCGGTTCGTGGTTCCGCGCCCGCTCCGCCCCGCAGCGCGCCCCGGCGCGGGGAACGTCCTCCGCTCACCTTGGGGGCGTCCGTGCAGATCTCGCGGAGGCGGGGAGCCGTTTCGTCTAGGATTCCCGCGGTGCGCGCCTACGAGATCATCCACGCGAAGCGGGACGGGAAGGCGATCCCGGCGGCGGAGCTCGCGGGGCTCGTGGACGGCTTCACGCGGGGAGAGATCCCGGACTACCAGATGGCCGCGTTCTGCATGGCGGTCTTCTTCCGCGGGATGGACGACGCGGAGGTGCGCGCGCTCACGGAGTCCATGCTGCGCTCCGGCGACGTGCTCGACCTGTCGGACCTCCCCGGCGCGAAGGTGGACAAGCACTCGACCGGCGGCGTCGGCGACAAGGTGTCGCTGGCGCTCGCGCCGCTCGCGGCCGCGTGCGGGGTGAAGGTGCCCATGATCTCCGGGCGCGGGCTCGGGCACACGGGCGGGACCCTCGACAAGCTCGAGGCGATCCCGGGCTTCCGCGTGGACCTCCCGGTGGACCGCTTCCGGGCGCTCGTCCGCGACGTGGGCGCCTGCCTCGTCGGCCAGACCGCGCGCCTCGCGCCGGCGGACCGGAAGCTCTACGCGCTCCGCGACGTCACGGCGACGGTCGAGTCGATCCCGCTCATCGCGGCGTCGATCATGTCGAAGAAGCTCGCCGAGGGCATCGACGCGCTCGTGCTCGACGTGAAGGTCGGGTCGGGCGCGTTCATGAAGACGCGCGAGGACGCCCGCGCGCTCGCGCGGACGCTCGCGGCCATCGGGCGCGGGATGGGGAAGAAGGTCTCCGCGCTGCTCACCGCCATGGACCAGCCGCTCGGGCGGGCGGTGGGGAACGCGCTCGAGGTGGTCGAGACGATCGAGCTCCTGCGGGGCGGCGGTCCCGCCGACCTCCGCGAGGTCACCGTCGAGCTCACGGCGGAGATGCTCGTGCTGGGGGGCGCCGCCGCCGACCGCGACGCGGCGCGCGCCGAGGTCGCTGCGGCGATCGCGGACGGGCGCGGCCTCGCGAAGCTCGAGGAGATCGTCGCGGCGCAGGGCGGCGATCCCGCCGCGATCCGCGAGCCGGGCCGGCTGCCGCGCGCGCCGCGCACCTGGGACGTGCCGGCGGGCGCGGCGGGGTTCGTCGCGGAGATCGACGCCGAGGCGATCGGGCTCGCGGCGGTCGCGCTCGGCGCGGGCCGCGCGCGGGTGGAGGACCGGGTGGATCCGGCGGTCGGGATCCTCGTGCACAAGAAGCTCGCCGATCGCGTCGAGCGGGGCGAGCCGCTCTGCACCGTGCACGAGGGCGAGCGGAGCGAGGCCCGCGAGCGGGTCGCGGCCCGGCTGGGCGCGGCGTGGCGGATCGGCGGCCGGGCGCCGCCCCCGGCGCCGCTCGTGCTGGAGCGGACATGAGGAGCGATCCATGACCAAGCGCGCCGACCTCTCCACGCGGCTCTCGTACGCGCTCGCGTGGGTCCGCGGGAAGACCGACCTCGCGCCCGTCGCGGGCGTCGTCCTCGGGTCCGGGCTCGGGGACTTCGCGACCCGGCTCGACCGGGCGGTCACCATCCCGTACGAGGAGATCCCGTACTTCCCGGTGTCGCGCGTGCCGGGTCACCCGGGGCGGCTCGTCCTCGGCGAGCTCGCCGGCGACGCGGGTTCCGTCGGCGTCGCGACGATGCAGGGGCGCGTCCACGGGTACGAGGGGTGGACGCCGGAGGAGGTCGCCTTCGGCGCGCGCGTGCTGTGCGGCCTCGGGGTGAAGGCGCTCCTCGTCACCAACGCCGCGGGCGGGGTGAACCCGTCCCTCGCGCCGGGCGACCTCGTCCGGATCACGGACCACCTGAACCTCTCCGGCCAGAACCCGCTCACCGGCGACAACGACGACCGCCTCGGGCCGCGGTTCCCCGACCTCTCCGAGGCGTACGACCCCCGGCTGGGCGCGGTGCTCGAGGGGGCCGCCGCGGACCTCGGCATCCCGCTCCGGACGGGCGTGTACGCGTGCATGCCCGGCCCCTCCTACGAGACCCCGGCGGAGGTCCGGATGCTGCGCGCGCTCGGGGCCGACCTCGTGGGGATGTCGACCGTCGCCGAGGTGATCGCCGCGCGCCACATGGGCGTCCCCGTGGCCGGGCTCTCGGTCGTCACCAACCCCGCCGCGGGCCTGGCGCGACGCCCGCTGTCGCACGAGGAGGTGGCCCGGACCGCCGGCCAGGTGAAGGACCGGATCGGGCCGCTCGTCGCGGCGTTCCTCTCACTCGCGGCGCGTTGAACGGCCCGCCGCGCGCTGGTAGCCTCCCGTCGAGGGAGGGCGCTATGCAACACGACGACAGGGCGGCCGCGCTGCCGGACGAGTCGGATCGCCGCGACAGCATGCGCGTCCCGATCCAGCTCCTCGTCCGCGACACCGGGCTGGGCGGCTCGTTCGAGCCGTACGCGGGGAACCTCGGGATCGGCGGCGTCTACTTCGAGGCCGCCCACCCGCCGGTCGGGAGCCGCCTCGAGCTGCGCTTCCTCGTGCCCGGCGCGCGCGAGGAGATCCGGGTCTCCGGCGAGGTGCTCCGGGTCTCGCAGGAGGGGTCGCGCTTCGGGGCGCACGTGAAGTTCGTCGACATCGAGCTCGACGACGAGCTCGCCATCGCGCGCTACCTGCAGGCCGGATGAGCCGACGCGGGCGCCGCCGGGGCGACGCCGCGGCGCTCGTGCGCGCCGCCCGCGCCGTGCGCCGTCGCGCCTACGCGCCCTACTCGCGCTTCCGCGTGGGCGCGGCGGTGGCCGCCGGGGGCGCGATCCACGTCGGCGCGAACGTCGAGAACGCGAGCTACGGGCTCACCGGCTGCGCGGAGCGGGCCGCCGTCGCCGCCGCGGTCGCGGCGGGCGCCCGCCGGCTCGACGCGATCGCGATCGCCACCGGCACCGCGGAGCCGACGCCGCCCTGCGGGGCGTGCCTGCAGACGCTCGCCGAGCTCGGCGGTCCGGAGCTGCCCGTCGTGCTCGCCGGCGCGCGGGGCGCGCGCGTCGACACGACCCTCGGGGCGCTCCTCCCGCGGGGCTTCGGCGCGCGCTTTCTCCGGCGCCGGGTTTGACGCCGGGGCCGCCCGGCCCTATGAAGGCGGCGGCATGGAGCTCTTCCGCTCGCTCGAGGACGCCGCGGCCGCCGGGACGCTGCGCGGGTGCGCCGTCGCCGTCGGGAACTTCGACGGCGTCCACCTCGGCCACCAGCGGCTCCTCGCGGCCGCCCGCGACGGCGCGCGCGCGGGCGGGGGCCGCTCGGCGGTGCTCACGTTCGAGCCCCACCCCGTCCGCGTGCTGCGCCCTCAGCTCGCGCCGCCGCTCATCACGCCGCTGCCGCGCAAGCTCGAGCTGCTCGCCGCGCAGGGGGTCGACGCCACGGTGGTGCAGCCGTTCGACCGCGCGTACGCGGCGACCCCCGCGGCGGAGTTCGTGGACCGCGACCTCGCGACCCGGATCGGCGCCGCTGAGGTGGTGGTCGGGCCCGACTTCACGGCAGGTCACGAGCGCGCCCGCGTCGACGGGCTGCGGCCGCTCCTCGCCCGGCACGGCATCCGCCTCCACGTCGTCGAGCCGGTGACGTCCGACGGTCTGGTCGTCTCCTCCACGAAGATCCGCGAGTTCCTCCTCGAGGGGAACGTGGAGGCGGCGGCGCTCCTGCTCACCCGGCCGTACGACCTCGACGGCGTCGTCGCGCGCGGCGCGGGCCGCGGCCGGGGGTTCGGGTTCCCGACCGCCAACGTGGACACCTCCGCGCTCCTCCCGAAGAACGGCGTCTACGTCGTGCGGGCGTGGGTGGGCGGCGGCGCGCCGGGCGCGGACCCCGTGCACGGCGGCGTCTGCAACGTCGGCACGAAGCCGACGGTCGAGACGAACGGCCCGGTCGTCGCCGAGGCGCACCTCTTCGACTTCGACGGGCGCGATCTCCACGGCGCGCCGATCCGGCTCGCGTTCGTCGCGCGGCTGAGGGACGAGCGGCGCTTCGCGTCCGTCGACGCGCTGCGTCAGCAGATCGCCGCCGATGTCTCACGAGCGCGGGACGTCCTCGGCTCGTCGCCGATGTAGGCGCCGCTACTCCGGTTTCCTCCAGTCGTGACGCGTACTTCCGCGCCGGGCCTTCCTTGACCCTCGGAGGAAGCGCCTGCTAGGGTGGACGGCGTCCTCGGCGGCTCCTCCCGCCGATCCAAGGGGAACGAAGACATGTCCGGACGCCTCGGCGAGCTCCTGGTCCGGGAGAACCTGATCTCCCTGCAGCAGCTGCAGAAGGCCCAGGACGAGCAGCGCAAGACGGGTGGACGGATCGGCTCCCTCCTCGTGAAGCAGGGCGCGATCGCCGAGCACGACCTCACGAACTTCCTCTCGAAGCAGTACGGCGTCCCGGCGATCTCGCTCAAGGACTTCGACATCGACGAGGACGTGCTGAAGCTCATCCCGAAGGCGACCGCCGAGAAGCACCAGGTCGTCCCGGTGAACCGCGCGGGCTCGTCGCTCATCGTCGCCATGAGCGACCCGTCGAACATCTTCGCCATCGACGACATCAAGTTCCTCACCGGCTACAACGTCGAGGTCGTCGTCGCCTCCGAGCAGGCGATCCGCGAGGCGATCGACCGGTACTACGCGGAGAAGGGGCCGGACCTCGACGAGGTGATGTCCGGCTTCGACGACTCCGAGGTCTCGCTCGTCGAGGCCGACGCCGACGACATGAACGTCGTCGACCTCGAGAAGAGCGCGGAGGAGGCGCCGGTCGTCAAGCTCGTGAACCTCATCCTGCTCGACGCCATCAAGAAGGGCGCGTCGGACATCCACGTCGAGCCCTACGAGAAGGACTTCCGCGTCCGCTTCCGGATCGACGGCGTGCTCTACGAGGTGATGAAGCCGCCGATGAAGCTCCGCAACGCCATGATCTCGCGCCTCAAGATCATGTCCGAGCTCGACATCAGCGAGCGCCGCCTGCCGCAGGACGGCCGCATCAAGCTGAAGCTCGGCAAGGGCAAGGAGATGGACTTCCGCGTCTCGATCTGCCCGACCCTGTTCGGGGAGAAGGTCGTGATGCGGCTCCTCGACAAGTCGAACCTCCAGCTCGACATGACGAAGCTGGGGTTCGAGGAGGGGCAGCTCAAGGACTTCATGGAGGCGATCGACCGGCCCTACGGCATGGTCCTCGTCACCGGCCCCACCGGCTCCGGCAAGACCACGACCCTCTACTCCGCCCTCTCCAAGCTGAACGAGGTCTCCTGGAACATCTCCACCGCGGAGGACCCGGTCGAGTTCAACTTCTTCGGCATCAACCAGGTGCAGATGCACGAGGACATCGGCCTCAACTTCGCGGCCGCGCTCCGCAGCTTCCTGCGCCAGGACCCCGACATCATCATGGTCGGCGAGATCCGCGACTTCGAGACCGCCGAGATCGGGGTGAAGGCCGCCCTCACCGGCCACCTCGTGCTCTCGACGCTGCACACGAACGACGCGCCGGGCACCGTGTCCCGCCTGCTCAACATGGGCATCGAGCCGTTCCTCGTGACCGCGTCCCTCAACGCCATCGTCGCGCAGCGGCTCTGCCGCAGGCTGTGCCCGGAGTGCAAGCGGCCCGCCCAGCTCGAGGACCAGGCGCTCCTCGACGCCGGCTTCGCCGCCGAGGAGATCGGCACGTTCCAGCCGTTCGAGCCGGCGGGCTGCAAGAGCTGCAACGACCGCGGCTTCAAGGGGCGCGTGGCCGTGTACGAGGTGATGCCGCTCTGGGACGGGCTCAAGGAGCTCGTCATCCAGGGCTGCTCGGCGGCCGAGCTGAAGCAGGAGGCGATCCGGCTCGGGTTCCGGACGCTGCGCATGTCGGCGCTCTCGAAGGTGAAGGCGGGCATGACCAACCTCGCCGAGGCGGTCGGCAACACCGCCCCCGACAAGTTCTGATCCCCCTCGCCCCGGCCCCCTCCCGCTCCGGCGCGAGGGACCGGGAGCGGGCAGACGACGACCGGAGAACCATGGCGAACCTGCACCAGCTCCTCAAGGCGATGGTCGAGAAGGGGGCCTCGGACCTCCACGTCACGACCGGCTCGCCGCCGCAGCTCCGCATCGACGGCAAGCTCGTGCCGCTGAAGACGCCGCCGCTCTCGCCGGTGGACACGAAGCAGCTCTGCTACTCGATCCTCACCGACGCGCAGAAGCACAAGTTCGAGGAGGAGAGCGAGCTCGACCTCTCCTTCGGCGTGAAGGGCCTCTCGCGCTTCCGCTCGAACATCTTCATGCAGCGCGGCGCGGTCGCCGGTGCGTTCCGGACGATCCCGTTCAAGATCCTCACCTTCCAGGAGCTCGGGCTGCCGCCCATCGTCGCCGACCTCGCGAAGAAGCCGCGCGGCCTCGTGCTCGTCACCGGCCCGACCGGCTCCGGGAAGTCGACGACGCTCGCGTCCATCATCGACAAGATCAACACCGACCGGCACGAGCACATCATCACGATCGAGGATCCGATCGAGTACCTGCACCCGCACAAGAACTGCCTCGTGAACCAGCGCGAGGTGGGCGCCGACACGGCCTCCTTCAAGAAGGCGCTCAAGTACATCCTGCGGCAGGACCCGGACGTCGTGCTCGTCGGCGAGATGCGCGACCTCGAGACCATCGAGGCCGCCCTCGTCATCTCCGAGACCGGCCACCTCGCGTTCGCGACCCTGCACACGAACAGCGCGGTCCAGACCATCAACCGCATCCTGGACGTCTTCCCGCCCTACCAGCAGCCGCAGGTCCGCGCCCAGCTCTCCTTCGTGCTCGAGGGCGTCCTGACGCAGAACCTCCTGCCGCGCGCGGGCGGCCCGGGGCGCGTCCTCATCATCGAGGTCATGGTCCCGAACCCCGCCATCCGGAACCTCATCCGCGAGGACAAGATCCACCAGGTCTACTCGCAGATGCAGGTCGGCCAGCAGAAGTTCGGGATGCAGACCTTCAACCAGAGCCTCGCGATCGCCTTCCAGAAGCGGCTCATCACGCTCGAGGAGGCGCTCGGGAGATCCTCCGATCAGGAGGAGCTGAAGAACATCCTCTCGAGCGGCGGCGGGATGAGGCCGCCCGCGTCCCCGGTGGCGCGGTAGGCGATTTCGACCTCCCGCCCCGCGTCGGATAGGATCGGGGCGCCGCGTCGAAGCGAGGAGACCATGGCCCAGGCCGCAGCCGTCAAGACGAAGCCCGCGTCCGCGCCCAGGCAGGCGCCGGTGTTCAGGTGGTCGGGCAAGACGAAGTCGGGCGAGGCCCGCGCCGGCGAGATGGAGGCGCAGGACTCCGCGGCGGTCGAGACGCGCCTGCGGCAGATGGGCATCGAGCCCGTCAAGGTCCGCAAGAAGCCGAAGGAGATCCACATCCGGCTGCCGGGCATCGGCGGCGTGACGACGAAGGACATCCTCGTCTTCACGCGCCAGTTCTCGGTCATGATCGACGCGGGCCTCCCGCTGGTGCAGGCCCTCGACATCCTCGGGACGCAGGCGGACAACCCGGCGTTCAAGAACGTCCTCCTCGCCGTGAAGGCGAGGGTGGAGGCGGGCGCCACGTTCGCGGACGCCCTCGCGGAGCACCCCAAGGTCTTCGACGAGCTGTTCGTCCAGCTCGTCCGCGCGGGCGAGATCGGCGGCATCCTCGACACGATCCTGCAGCGCCTCGGCGCCTACATCGAGAAGAACGCGAAGCTCGCCCGCCGCGTGAAGGGCGCGATGGTGTACCCGTCCATCGTCCTCACCGTGGCGATCGGCGTGACGATCGTCCTCCTCGTGTTCGTGACGCCGACGTTCGAGAAGATGTTCAAGGACTTCGGCGGCGCGATGCCCGCGCCGACCCAGCTCCTCATCAACATCTCGCACGTCCTCATCGACTACTGGTACCTCCTCGTCGGCATCCCGGCCGCGCTGGTGGTGGGGTTCAGGGTGTTCGTGAGCAACCCGCGCGGCCGCGAGCTGTGGGACGGGTTCACGCTGAAGACGCCGCTCTTCGGGCCGCTCGTCCGCAAGGTCGCGGTGGCGCGCTTCACCCGCACCCTCGGCACGATGCTGTCCTCGGGCGTCCCCATCCTGGACGCGCTCCAGATCGTGGCGAAGTCCGCCGGGAACAAGATCGTCGAGAAGAGCATCCTGTTCGTCCGCGCGAAGATCTCCGAGGGCAAGAACATGGCCGCGCCCCTCGCGGACACGAAGGTGTTCCCGCCGATGGTGGTGCAGATGATCGGCGTGGGCGAGGCGACCGGCGCGATGGACCAGATGCTCTCGAAGATCGCGGACTTCTACGACGACGAGGTCGACGTGGCGGTCTCGGCGCTGACGAGCATGATCGAGCCGCTCATGATGGTGTTCCTCGGCGGCGTGGTCGGCGGCTTCCTCATCGCGATGTACCTCCCGATCTTCAGCATCGCCGGCAACATCAAGTAGCTCCCCGCACGTGGCCGCCACCGCCGCATCGACGCTCGTTCCCGGGGCGGCCGGCGCGGCGCCGGCGCCGGCGGACGACGGGCTGCACCGGAAGCTCGTCTGGCTGACGCTGTTCCGGATCGCCAGCATCACCGTCCTCCTCGGCGGGACGGCGGCGGTGAACTGGCAGTTCGGCCCGAGGGCCACGGCCGTGGTGGCGCCGCTCTACGTCGTCGTCGCGGTGACCTACGCGACGTCCGCCCTCTTCGCGGCGCTGCTGGGGCTCCGCCGGGCCGAGCGCCTCGTCGCGGCCGCGCAGCTCGTCCTCGACGTGGGCATCGCGACCGCGGTGGTCGCCACGACCGGGCTCTCCGACAGCGTGTTCGTGTTCATGTACCTGCTCGCGATCGTGAACGGGAGCATCGTGCTCCACCGCGCGGGCGCGGTCGGCAGCCTCGCGCTCGCCCTCGCGGCGTACGGCGCGCTCGTCCTCGGGTTCCACCCGGATCCGCAGGCGGTCCGCGGCGCGCTGTTCGCCCACGGCTCCGCGTTCGTCGCGACCGCGGCCCTCGCCGGCTACCTCGCCGGGCAGCTGCGGAGCACCGGGGAGCGCCTGGCGGCGAGCGAGGGCGACCTCGCCGCGATCACGGCGCTCCACGAGTCGATCGTCCAGTCGGTGACGAGCGGCCTGCTCACGCTCGACCCGCAGGGGCGCGTCGGGTTCCTGAACCGCGCCGGCGAGCACATCACCGGCCTCGCGCTCGCCGACATCGCCGGCCAGCCCGCCGCCCGCTGGTTCCCCGCCTTCGCCGGGACCGGCCGCGAGGAGGTCGCGTTCGTGAACTCCCGCGGGGAGCGGCGGCTCCTCGGGTACACGGCGTTCCCGCTCCGCGCGCGCGGCGCGGACCACTCCGGGACGGCCGTCATCTTCCAGGACCTGACGGACCTCCGCGCGATGGAGGAGGCCGTCCAGCGGGCGAAGCGGCTCGCGGAGCTCGGCGAGCTGGCCGCGGGGCTCGCCCACGAGCTGCGCAACCCGCTCGCGTCCATCTCCGGGTGCGTGGAGCTCCTGCGCGGCGCGCAGGGGCTCACGGAGGAGGACGGGCGGGTCCTCGGCATCGTCCTCCGGGAGACCGGACGGCTCGACGCGCTGCTGACCCGGTTCCTCGAGTTCTCCCGGCCGACGCCTCCGACGCGGCGCCCCGCCGACCTCTCCGCCGTCGCCGGCGAGACGCTCGACATGTTCGCGGCCGACCCCGTCGCGGCCGGGCTCGCGCTCGACCGCGCGCTCGTCCCCGCGCCGGGCTCGTTCGACGCCGACCAGCTGCGCCAGGTCGTGCTGAACCTGCTCTCCAACGCGGCGCAGGCGATCCGGGAGGCCGGGAAGGGCGGCCGGATCCGGGTCGCGTGCGCGCCGGGCGAGGACGGGAGCGCGGTGCTCACGGTCGAGGACGACGGGCCCGGGGTCCCGTCCGCGGTCGCCCCGCGCGTCTTCACGCCCTTCTTCACCACCAAGGCGAGGGGCACCGGCCTCGGCCTCGCCGTCGTGCAGCGGATCGTCGACGGGCACGGCGGCTCCGTGGCCCTCCGGTCGACCGTGGGCGAGGGCACGCGCGTCGTGGTCCGGCTGCCGGCGGCGGGCGCGGGCGCGCCGCCGGGGTAGGATGGAGCGCGATGGCCTCGATCCTGCTGGTCGACGACGAAGCCTCGATGCGCGAGTTCCTCGAGATCCTGCTGCAGAAGCAGGGTCACCGCGTCGCCGCGGCCGCGGACGTCGCCGGCGCGCTCCGGCGCCTCGACGAGGGCGGGCTCGACCTCGTCATCACCGACCTCAGGCTCGGCGCCGAGTCCGGCGTCGACGTGCTGCGCGCCGTGAAGGAGCGCTCCCCGGCGACCGAGGTCGTGATGGTCACCGCCTTCGCGACCACCGAGAACGCGATCCAGGCGATGAAGCTCGGCGCGTACGACTACCTCCTGAAGCCGTTCAAGGTGGAGGAGCTGAAGCTCGTCGTCGCCAAGGCGCTCGAGCGCCGCGCGCTCCTCGCCGAGAACCGCGTCCTGCGGCACCAGCTCGGGCCGCGCGCCCCGCGCGATCCCGAGATCATCGGGCGCTCGCCGGCCGCCGAGGAGCCGCGCGCGATGGTCGTCCGCGTGGCCGCGGCGCCCACCACCGTGCTCCTGTGCGGCGAGAGCGGCAC
>DASVZX010000443.1:0-4796 GCA_036391435.1 Anaeromyxobacter sp.
GATGCCACCCCCGCCCGCCGCCCGGCCGGCCGCCGGCGGGACAGCCGCGCGCCCGGCGGAGCCCGGCGCTGCCGGCGATCCGCGCGCCCGGCCGCTCGGCAGCGGACCGCTCCCGAGGGACCTCGAGGAGAAGCGGAAGGAAGCGGAGGCCCTCGCTCGTTTCCTCCTGGAGAACCTGTCTTGAGCATCGTGATCCTCCGCATCGCCGCCGCCCTCTACGCGGGCGCCGCCGCGGCGTACATCGCCTACTTCGCCCGCCCGCGCCACGCGCGCGCGGCGACGATCGGGTTCTGGTTCCTCGCCGCCGCGTTCGGCGTCCAGGCGGTCGCGATCGGCGTCGGCTGCGCCGAGTACGGCGGCGCGGACTTCTTCGGCCTGCGCGGCGGCCTCGTGCTCGTCATCTGGTTCGCGGCGGGCGCGTACCTGCTCCTGCAGCGCTTCTACCACCTGCCGACGCTCGGGGCGTTCATCACCCCGGTCGTCCTCATCGTCCTCGTCCCGGCGCTGTTCGGCGACCCCGCCCACCCGGAGATGATGCCCGAGCGGCTCCGTTACCCCGCGCTCACGGCGCACATCCTCGCGGCAGGGCTCGGCGTCGCGCTCTTCGGGATCGCCTTCGCCGCGGCGGCCATGTACCTCCTGCAGGAGCGCGAGGTGAAGGGAAAGCGGTTCGGCGCGCTGTTCGGGCGGCTGCCGTCGCTCGACGCGCTCGACCGCATGGTGCAGCGGCTCGTCCGCGCCGGCTTCGTCGTCTACACGGTCGCGCTCGTCGCGGGGACCATCACCGCGAGCGCCGTGTGGAAGAGCGCGTGGTCCTGGGACCCGCAGCAGGTGGCCTCGCTCGTCATCTGGATCCTGTACGGCGGGATGGTCCAGCTCCGGCACAACGGCTGGCACGGCCGCCGCTACGCGCTCCTCACCCTCGTCGGCTTCGTGCTCGTGCTCGGCTCGATGGTGAGCCTGAAGGCGGTCCCCGGCGTGACGCGGCACGCCGGCGACTACGGCATGCGCCCTCCGGCGGGAGGTGCCCAGTGAGCGCGCGCGACCTCTTCCTCGTCGGGCTGTCGCACAAGAGCGCTCCCATCGAGGTCCGGGAGCGCGTCGCGCTCTCGGGCGAGGCGCTCAAGTCGGCGCTCCTCGAGCTGCGCCAGTCCGACGGCGTCGAGGAGGCGTTCATCGTCTCCACGTGCAACCGGGTGGAGGTCTACGTCCGCGCCGAGGGCGACGCGCCCGCGCGCCGCTTCTTCACCTCGCGCGCCGCGAACGCGGGGGACCACCTGTACGCGAAGGGCGGCGTCGAGGCGGTGCGCCACCTGTTCCGGGTGTCGGCGAGCGTCGACTCGATGATCCTCGGCGAGCAGCAGATCCTCGGGCAGGTGAAGGAGGCCTACGGCCTCGCGAGCGCCGTCCAGGCGGCGGGCGCGTACGTCTCGCGCCTGTGCAACCGCGCCTTCGCGACGGCGAAGCGGGTCCGCACCGAGACCGAGATCGGCAGGGGCACCATCTCGATGTCCCAGGTCGCGGTCGAGCTCGTCGAGAAGATCTTCGGCGACCTGAAGGGCCGCGCCATCCTCCTCGCCGGCGCCGGCAAGATGGGGACCCTCTCGGCGAAGGCGCTCGCCGACCTCGGCGCCGACCGGATCCTCGTCACGAACCGCTCGCCGGAGCGCGGGCTCGCGCTCGCCGACCAGGTCCACGGGACGTTCCGGCAGTGGGAGGAGCTCCCGCGCCTGCTCGTCGAGGCGGACGTCGTCATCGTGTCGACCGGCGCGCCGACCTACGTGCTCACCCGGGACGCGGTCGCCGCCGCGATGAAGGCCCGCAGGCACCGCTCGATCTGCCTCATCGACCTCGCGGTGCCGCGCAACGTGGATCCCGCCGCCGCCGAGCTCGGCGACGTGTACGCCTACGACGTCGACGACATGGAGAAGGTCGTCGAGTCCACCCAGGCCGCGCGCAAGGGCGAGGCGACGCGGGCCGAGGCGATCATCGAGGCCGAGGTGCTCGCGTTCGCGAAGGAGCGCGAGACCCGCGCGGCGCTGCCCGTGCTCGTGAACCTGCGCCGCCGCGCCGAGGCGATCGCCCGCGCCGAGGCCGAGCGCACGCTGTCGCAGGTGGGCGCGAAGCTCGACGACCGGGGCCGCCGCAGCGTCGAGGCGATGGCCCAGGCGATCGTGAACAAGCTGCTCCACGGCCCGACGGCGCGGCTCAAGGAGGCCGCCGCCTCGGGGGACGGCACCCTCGCCGGCGCCGCCGCGGAGCTCTTCGGGATCGAGGGCGACGCCGCGAAGCCGGCCGAGCTGGACCGCCGCGAGGGCGAGCGCCGCGAGGGCGAGCGGCGCGAGGGCGAGCGGCGCGGCACGTCCACGCCGAGCGCCGCCAGCAACGAGTGAAAGGCAGACCGACCGACATGATCCGCATCGCGACCCGCCGCAGCCCGCTCGCCAAGTGGCAGGCGAACCACGTCTCCGCCCTGCTCCGCGCGAACGAGCCCGGCCTCGAGGTCCGCCTCCACGAGGTGGTGACCAAGGGCGACAAGATCCTCGACGTGCCCCTCGCCGACGTCGGCGGGAAGGGGCTCTTCGTGAAGGAGATCGAGGACGCGCTCCTCGCCGGCGAGGCCGAGGTCGCCGTCCACTCCATGAAGGACCTGCCGGCGGTGCTCGCGGAGGGGCTCCTCGTCGCCGCGGTGCCCGAGCGCGAGGATCCGCGCGACGCGCTCTGCTCGCCCCGCTGGAAGACGCTCGCCGCCCTGCCGAGGGGCGCGAAGGTCGGCACCTCCAGCCTCCGCCGCGTGGCCCAGCTCAAGGCGCTCCGCCCGGACCTCGAGATGCACATGGTCCGCGGCAACGTCGAGACGCGGCTCAGGAAGGCGGCGGCGGAGCTCGACGCGGTGGTGCTCGCCTACGCCGGTCTCCGCCGCCTCGGCCTCGCCGAGCACGCGACCCACGTCTTCTCGCCCGAGGAGATGCTCCCCGCCGTCGCGCAGGGGGCCCTCGCCCTCGAGGCGCGGGGCGCGGACGCGGCGACGCGCGCGCGGCTCGCGCGGCTCGAGGACCCCGCGACGCGGATCCGGACCGAGGCCGAGCGCGGCTTCCTCGCCCGCATCGAGGGCGGCTGCCAGGTCCCCATCGCCGGCCACGCGACGGTCGAGGGCGGGAGCGTCCGGCTCCGCGCGCTCGTCGCCTCGCTCGACGGCACCCAGGTGATCCGCGGCGAGCGGAGCGGTCCGGCCGCCGGGGCCCGCGGGATGGGCGAGGCGCTCGCGGAGGAGCTCCTGTCGAAGGGGGCGGCGGCGATCCTGCGCGCGGCGGCGGGGAAGGCGCCCGGGCTCGCGGCGCCGAAGGCGAAGAAGTCCTAGCGGCCGTGCCGGCCCCGCGCCTCGATCGCCGCACCGTCGTCGTCACCCGCGGGAAGGTGGGCGAGGACGCCCTCGCCGCGCGCCTGCGCGAGCTCGGCGCCGCCGTGCGGGAGATCCCGTCCATCGCGTTCGCGCCGCCCGCCGACCCGGCGCCGCTCGACGCCGCGCTGCGGGACGCGGGGCGGTTCGCGTGGGTGGTGTTCGCGAGCGCCACGGCGGTCGAGAAGACGGTCGCGCGCGCTCTCTCTCTCGGGCTCGATCCCGCCGCGCTCGGCCGCGCCCGCCTGGCCGCCGTGGGGCCGGCGACCGCGGAGGCGGTCGCGCGCGCGCTGCGCGAGCCCGATCTCGTCCCGGCGAAGGCGACGGGCGAGGCGCTCGCCGCCGCGCTCGCGCCGCACGTCGCCGGGCGCGCCGTGCTCCTCCCCCGGCCGGCCGAGGGCCGCCCGGAGCTCCTCGACGGCCTGCGCGGGGCGGGCGCGGACGTCGCCGCGGTCGAGGCGTACCGCACCGTGCCCGCGCCGCCGGACTCGATCCGGCCGCTCGCCGCCTGGATCGCGGCGGGCGAGGTGGACGCGGTCGCGTTCGCGTCGCCGTCCGCGGTGGCCGCGGTCGTGGCCGGCCTCGGGGCGGACGCGCCGCTCCTCCGCCGCGTCGTCCTCGCCGCGATCGGCCCGACCACGGCGGACGCGCTCCGGGCGGCCGGCCTCGAGCCCGGCGCGCAGCCCGCCCGGTACACCGCCCTCGACCTCGCGGACGCGATCGCGGCGAGGCTCGCGTCGCCCGGTTAGGCTCGTCCAGGCATGTCCACCGAGCTCGAGAGCCCGGACGCCCTGGTCCGCATCCGCGTCCCGCTGGACGCCGGGGCGGCGGCCGGTCCCGCGGACGACTGGCTCTGGGCGGAGCCTCTCGGCAGCGACCGCTTCCGCGTCGAGAGCTGCCCGTTCTTCGCCTACGGGCTCTCGCGGGACGACGTCGTCGTCGCCCTGCCGCCGCCGGGCGACGAGTCGCCGCGCCTCGAGGACGTCGTCGAGAAGAGCGGCCACCGGACGCTCCGGGCCGCGCTCGACCCCTCCGTGGACGTGGCACATCCGCGCATCCAGCACCTCCTCGGGCGCCTCCTCGAGATGGGGTGCACGCACGAGACGCTCCGGCCGAAGCTCGTCGCCGTGGACGTCCCCCCCGCGGTGGACGTCGGCGCCTGCGTCGCCCTGCTGCAGACGGTCGGCGACGAGGGGGCGCTGCTCTGGGAGTGGGCCGATCCGAGGCCGTGCTGAGGGTGGCGGGCTCCTAGCTGCGCCTCTTCGCCGCCTCGCGGCGCGCCTTCCGCGCCGCCTTCTCGGCGCGGCGGCGCGCGAGGAACCCCTGGCGCTCCGGCGCCGCGGTCGGGGTCGCGTTCGCGGTCGAGCTCGCGGTCGGGCTCGCGCCCGGGCGGGCG
>DASVZX010000444.1:0-11312 GCA_036391435.1 Anaeromyxobacter sp.
CCCCTCCATGTCGAAGGCCCTCGTCGTGAACGCGGACGACCTCGGCTACGACCCGGAGATCGACCGCGGGATCCTCGAGGCCCACGCGCGCGGGATCGTCACGTCGGCGACGGCGATGGTGGAGACGCCGTTCGCCGCCCGCGCGCTCGGCCTCGCGCCGCCCTCGCTCGGCGTGGGGCTCCACGCGGTGATCGACCGGGACGCCGGACGGGCCGAGGCCGAGCGGGCGCTGCGGCGCCAGCTCGCGGCGTTCCGCGCGCTCCGCGGCGCGGACCCGACGCACCTCGACAGCCACAAGCACGCCCACGCCGCGCCGGGCGTCCTCCAGGCGTTCGCGGCGGTCGCGGCCGAGCTCGGCCTGCCGGTCCGCGCGATCGACGCGGGCATGCGGAGCGCGCTCCGGGCGCGCGGGGTCCTCGCCGCGGACGCGTTCCTCGGCGACGCCGCGCGGCGCCCCGCGTGGTCGCGCGAGGCGCTCCTCGCGGCGCTCGCCTCGCTCCCGGACGGCGTCACCGAGCTCATGGCCCACCCCGGCCACGCGCCCTCGCACGCGCGAACCTCGTTCGGCGCCGAGCGCGAGATCGAGCTCGCGGCGCTGTGCGACCCCGAGGCGCGGCGGGTGCTCGAGGCTTCCGGTGTCCGGCTCGTTCGCTACGCCGACGTGCGGGACCGCCTGCGCGCGGCGCGGTAGCCCGGCGCTCCGGCCCGTGTTCGTCGACCGGTGGGGTCGTATAACGTCCCGATATTTCCGCGCTTTGGCGGGCTTTCGCGCTAGACACCCGATTTCGGCGGGTGATAAGAGGCCGAGTCTTCCGTTTTCGCACACGAGGGCCCGCTCGATGGCAGACGCGAAGCCGGTGGTGCCGAGGGACGGCGCGAAGATCGCGCTCGTGGCCGGGAAGCTGTCCGTCCCGGACCGTCCGATCATCCCCTTCATCGAGGGCGACGGCACCGGCCGCGACATCTGGCGCGCGACCCAGCACGTCCTGGACGCGGCGGTCGAGAGGGCCTACGGCGGCGAGCGGAAGATCGCGTGGACCGAGGTGTACGCCGGGGAGAAGGCGTTCACGAAGTTCAACAACTGGCTGCCCGACGAGACCGTCCAGGCGTTCCGCGAGTACATCATCGGCATCAAGGGGCCGCTCACGACCCCCATCGGCGGCGGGATCCGCTCGCTCAACGTCGCGCTCCGCCAGCTCCTCGACCTCTACGTGTGCCTGCGACCGGTGCGCTGGTTCAAGGGCGTCCCGTCGCCCGTGAAGAACCCGCAGAAGGTCGACATGGTGATCTTCCGCGAGAACACCGAGGACATCTACGCGGGGATCGAGTGGGAGGCGGGCTCCGACGCGGCGCGGAAGATCCTCGCCTTCCTCGAGCGCGAGTTTCCGCGCGAGTACAGGAAGATCCGCTTCCCCGCGAGCTCCGGGATCGGGCTGAAGCCGGTCTCGCGCGAGGGGACGGAGCGGCTCGTCCGCGCCGCGATCGCCTACGCGCTGCGCCTCGGGCGCAAGAGCGTCACGTTCGTCCACAAGGGCAACATCATGAAGTTCACGGAGGGCGCGTTCCGGAACTGGGGGTACGCGCTCGCCGAGCGGGAGTTCGGGGAGAAGGTCTACACCTGGGAGCAGTGGGAGCGCACCAAGGCCTCGCGCGGCGAGGACGCGGCGAACGCCGAGCAGAAGGGGGCGCTCGCGGACGGCCGACTCCTCGTCAAGGACGCCATCGCCGACATCACCCTCCAGCAGGTGCTCACGCGCCCCGAGGAGTTCGACGTCGTCGCGACGCTCAACCTGAACGGCGACTACCTCTCCGACGCGCTCGCGGCGCAGGTCGGCGGGATCGGCATCGCCCCCGGCGGCAACGCGAACTACGTCACCGGCCACGCCATCTTCGAGGCGACGCACGGCACCGCGCCCAAGTACGCGGACCTCGACAAGGTGAACCCCGGCTCGGTGATCCTCTCGGGCGAGATGATGTTCCGCCACCTCGGCTGGAGCGAGGCCGCCGATCTCATCGTGAAGGGCATGGACGGCGCGATCGGGGCGCACCGCGTCACCTACGACTTCGCGCGCCTCATGGCGCAGGAGGGCGTGCCCGGCGTCGTCGAGGTGAAGTGCTCCCAGTTCGGAGACGAGATCGTCAAGCACATGTAGCGGCGGCGCCAGCCCCGCCGGAGGAGATCCCATGGGTGCCCGGAAGAAGATCGCGCTGATCGGCGCCGGACAGATCGGCGGCACGATGGCCCTGCTGTGCGGCCAGCGGAACCTCGGCGACGTCGTCCTCGTGGACATCATGGAGGGCGTCGCCAAGGGCAAGGCGCTCGACCTGCAGCAGACCCGCGGCATCCTGAAGTTCGACGTCGAGATCCACGGCGGCGGCACCACGGACTACTCGATCGTGAAGGACGCCGACGTGTGCATCGTGACGGCCGGCGTGCCCCGCAAGCCGGGCATGAGCCGCGACGACCTCCTCAAGGTGAACCTCGAGGCCATCACCAAGGTCGCGCAGGGCATCAAGCAGCACGCCCCGAACGCGTTCGTCGTGGTCGTGACGAACCCGCTCGACTCGATGGTCTACGCCCTGTACAGGATCACCGGCTTCCCGAAGAGCCGGGTCGTCGGCATGGCGGGGGTGCTCGACACGGCGCGCCTCCAGTACTTCATCGGCGACGCGGCGGGCGTCGCGCCCCAGGACGTGGTCGGCTGCGTCCTCGGCGGTCACGGCGACGACATGGTGCCGCTCCTGCGCTACTCGTCCGTGAACGGCACGCCCATCACCCAGGTGCTCGACAAGCCGAAGCTCGACGCGATCCTCGAGCGCACCCGGAAGGGCGGCGGCGAGATCGTCGCGCTGCTCGGGACGGGATCCGCCTTCTACGCGCCGGCCGCCTCCGCGGTGGCGATGGCCGAGAGCTACCTGCGCGACCAGAAGCGCGTGTTCCCCTGCTCGGCCTACCTCGACGGGCAGTACGGCGTGAAGGGGCTCTTCGTCGGCGTCCCGGCCGTGATCGGCGCGGGCGGGGTCGAGCGGGTGATCGAGCTCGAGCTCGCCGACGACGAGAAGGCGATGCTCGCGAAGTCCGTCGAGTCCGTGCGGAAGTCGGTCTCGGAGACGAAGCTGTAGCGATCCCGGCGGTGCCCGCCGGGGCCCTCCCGTGAACGCGCCCGCGCCCGGCCCATCTTCGGGTGCGGGGTGGGGCTCGGGAAGAGTCGCGGGCGGGCGGGATCGGTTGTATACCTCTCCACCCGCGGCGCGCGGGGACAGCCTCGAGGAGCGGGAAAGCCGGTGAAGATCCACGAGTATCAGGCGAAGGAGATCCTCCGGAAGTTCGGCGTGGCCGTCCCGCGCGGCTACCTCGCCGTGACGCCGCTCGAGGCGGAGGGCGCCGCGCGGCAGCTCGGCGGCGGCATCTGCGCGGTCAAGGCGCAGATCCACGCGGGCGGCCGGGGCAAGGGCGGCGGCGTGAAGCTCGCCCGATCGCCCGACGAGGCCCGCCAGCACGCCGAGGCCATGCTCGGCATGATGCTGAAGACCCCGCAGACCGGCCCCGAGGGGCAGGAGGTCCGCAAGGTCTACATCGAGGAGGGCTGCCGCATCGCGCGCGAGCTCTACCTCGGGATGACCCTCGACCGCGAGGTGGGGCGGCTCGCCGTCATGGCCTCGACCGAGGGCGGCGTCGACATCGAGCACGTCGCGACGGCCTCGCCCGAGAAGATCCTGCGCGAGTGGATCGACCCGCTCACCGGGCTCATGCCGTTCCAGGCGCGCCGGCTCGCCTTCGGCCTCGGGCTCGTCGGCGACTCGGTCTCCGCCTTCGTGCGCTTCGCGACCGGTCTCTACAACGCGTACGTCGCGACCGACGGCTCGCTCGCCGAGATCAACCCGCTCGTCATCACCGTCGGCGGCGAGGTGCTCGCCCTCGACGCGAAGATGACCTTCGACGACAACGCGCTCTACCGCCACCCGGACATCGCGGCCATGCGCGATCCGGACGAGGAGGATCCGAAGGAGACGCAGGCGAAGGAGTACGACCTCTCGTACATCGCGCTCGACGGGGACATCGGCTGCATGGTGAACGGCGCCGGCCTCGCGATGGCGACGATGGACGTCATCAAGCTCTCCGGCGGCCGGCCCGCGAACTTCCTCGACGTCGGCGGCGGCGCCGACGAGGAGAAGGTCACCGCGGCGTTCAAGATCATCCTCTCCGACCCCCAGGTGAGGGCGGTGCTCGTGAACATCTTCGGCGGGATCATGAAGTGCGACGTCATCGCGAACGGGATCGTGGCCGCCGCCAAGCAGGTCGGCCTCTCGATCCCGCTCGTCGTGCGGCTCGAGGGCACGAACGTGCAGCTGGGCAAGGACATCCTCGCCCACAGCGAGCTCAAGATCATCCCCGCCGACGACCTCGGCGACGCCGCCCGGAAGGTCGTCGTCGCCGCGAAGGCGGCATAGGAGGCCGGCCGCTCGTCGGCCCGGAGGACGGTTGAGCATCTTCGTCGACAAGGACACGCGGGTCCTCGTGCAGGGCATCACCGGCTCGGCCGGGAGCTTCCACACCGAGCAGATGCTCGCCTACGGCACGCGGATCGTGGCGGGCGTGACGCCGAACCGCGGCGGCACGCGCTTCCAGGGCACCGTCCCGATCTTCCACACGATCCAGGCCGCCGTGCGCGAGACCGGCGCCGACGCGACCGCGATCTTCGTGCCGCCCCCCGCCGCCGCCGACGCGATCATCGAGAACGCCGAGGCGGGCGTCGCGCTCGTCATCGTCATCACCGAGGGGATCCCGGTCCTCGACATGGTGCGCGTGCGGCGCTACCTCGCCGGGAAGCCCCGGACGCGCCTCGTCGGCCCGAACTGCCCGGGCGTGATCACGCCGGGCCAGTGCAAGATCGGGATCATGCCGGGGCACATCCACAAACCCGGCGCGATCGGCGTCGTCTCGCGCTCCGGCACGCTCACCTACGAGGCGGTGAAGCAGCTCACCGACCTCGGCCTCGGCCAGTCGTCCGCGGTCGGGATCGGCGGCGACCCGGTGCACGGCACCGACTTCGTGGACGTGCTCGAGGCGTTCGAGAAGGACGAGCAGACCGAGGCGGTCATCATGATCGGCGAGATCGGCGGCGGCGAGGAGGAGCGGGGCGCCGCCTTCGTCCGCGACCACATGACGAAGCCGGTCGTCGGGTTCATCGCGGGCCGCACCGCGCCGCCCGGGAAGCGGATGGGCCACGCCGGCGCCGTCATCTCCGGCGGGATGGGCACGGCCGAAGCGAAGATGGAGGCGATGCGGCAGGCCGGGATCACCGTCGTGGACGGCCCGCACCTCCTCGGCCGCGCCATGAAGGACGCGCTCTCCCGCAAGGGCCGCGCGAAGCCGAAGCCGCCCGCCGCGAAGCGGCCGGCCCCGCTCGCCCCCGCCTCGCGCAAGGGCGCCGCGGCCCAGGGCGCGCCCCCCTCGCAGCGCGGGGGCAAGGCGACGAAGCGCGCCGCCAAGCGCGAGCGCGAGCCGTCCTGACCGCAGGTTCTCACGACCCACTCTCCAGGAGGAAGGACGCACATGGCGATCGAGCGCACCCTGTCCATCATCAAGCCCGACGGCGTCGAGAAGGGCATCATCGGCCGCGTCGTCAGCCGGTTCGAGACGAGCGGCCTCAAGCCCGTCGCGATGAAGATGAAGCTCCTCTCGAAGACCGAGGCGGAGGGCTTCTACGCCGTCCACAAGGCCCGCCCGTTCTTCGGCGATCTCGTGAAGTTCATGACGAGCGGCCCGGTGGTCCTCATGGTCCTCGAGGGCGAGGGCGCCGTGGCGAAGAACCGCGACATCATGGGCGCGACCGATCCGAAGAAGGCGGCCGAGGGGACGCTCCGCAAGGACTTCGCGACCGACATCGAGAAGAACACGGTCCACGGGTCGGACAGCCTCGAGAACGCGAAGGTCGAGGTCGCCTACTTCTTCCCCGAGATCGAGGTCCAGCGGTACGAGTGGAAGAAGAGGTAACCATCCGTAATACCTGACGAACGGACGATCGGGCCCCTGCCAGGTACGGACCGGCCGGCCGTTTCCGATTAGAATTGGACCTCGCCCGTCCCCTTCCGGGACGGGCGTCGTCGTCTCGGGGACCGAAGTCCCCGTGGAGGAGCGCGCGTTGGACGCGGTGTCGACATGGGAATGGCTCCTGGCCGGTTTCTTCCTCGTCGGCTCCGCGTTCTGCTCGGGCACCGAGACCGCGCTCACCGCCCTCGGCGACGCCCGCGCGCGCCAGCTGCGGGACGAGGGCGGGCGCCGCGCGCGGCTCCTGTCGGTATGGATCGAGCACCCGGAGCGCGTCCTCTCGACCCTCCTCATCGGGAACACGCTCGTGAACGTCGGGGCGGGCGCCCTCGCCGGCGCCGTCGGGGCGGAGCTCGCCTCCGCGGGCGGCTGGAAGGCCGCCTCCGGGGTCGCCGCCGCGACGGCGATCATGACGCTCGTCATCCTCTTCTTCGGCGAGATCGTCCCGAAGACGCTCGCGAAGCGTCACCCGATCCGGGTCTCGCTCGCGATGATGCCGGCCGCCCGGGCGGTCGTCGCGCTGCTGTGGCCGGTGTCGACCGCGGTGACGCGGGCGACGAGCTGGGTCGTCTCGTGGTTCGGGAGCGACGCCGGCACCGGTCCGGGCGTGACGAGCGAGGAGATCGAGTACCTCATCGAGATGGGCACGAAGGAGGGCGTCCTCGACGCGGTGAAGGAGGAGCTCCTCAACAGCGTGCTCGAGTTCGCCGACCGGGTCGCGAAGGAGATCATGGTCCCGCGCACCCGGGTGGTCGCGGTCGACAAGGACGCGTCCCCGGACGAGCTCGTGCGGATCGTGGCGGAGAACCCGTACAGCCGGATGCCCGTCTACCAGGGCTCGATCGACGAGATCGTGGGGATCCTGCTCGTCCGGGAGATCGTCGGCGAGGTCCGGTACGGCCGTCCGATCGCGATCGCGAAGTTCCTGAAGCCGGCCTTCTTCGTCCCGGAGCAGATGAAGATCTCCCGCCTCCTGAAGGAGATGCAGCGCCGCAAGACGCACCTCGCGGTGGTGGTGGACGAGTTCGGCGGGACGAGCGGGATCGTGACGCTCGAGGACGTCATCGAGGAGATCGTCGGCGAGATCCAGGACGAGGCGGACGTCGAGACGGCGCCGGTGAAGGCGCTCTCGCCGGGCGTCTGGCTCGCCGACGGCGCCGTCCCGCTGCACGACCTCGAGGCGGTGCTGAACGACGCGCCGGAGGCCGCCGGGAACGGCGCGCCGGCGGAGGAGCGGCCCGAGATCCGCTTCCCGGAGCAGGTGGACTACGAGACGCTCGGCGGCTTCGTCACCGCGCAGGCGGGGAGGGTGCCGCAGGTCGGGGCGACCGTCGCGTGGGACGGCCTCACGTTCACGGTCCGCGCCGGCGACGAGCGGCGGGTCACGAAGGTCGAGATCGCGCGCCGCGCCGCCGCCCCGGCGCAGGCGGGCGTGTCGCCTTAGAGACCGTGGGCCGTGATCCCGCACGACGAACGCCCCGATCTCCGCGCGCTCCCGCTGGACGCGCTCTCCGCCCTCGTGTCGTCGCTCGGCGAGCGTCCGTTCCGGGCGCGGCAGCTCTTCCGCTGGCTCCAGCGGGGCGGCGCGGCGACCCTGGACGAGATGACCGACGTGCCCCGCGGGCTGCGCGAGGCGCTCGCCGCCCGCGCCCGGCTCACGACGCTCGAGCCGGCGCGCGAGCAGCGCGCCGCGGACGGCACCATCAAGTGGACCTGGCGGACGCGGGACGGGAAGCTCGTCGAGTCGGTGTACATGCCGGAGCCGGAGCGCCGGACGCTCTGCGTCTCGTCGCAGGTCGGCTGCGCGGTCGGCTGCACGTTCTGCCTCACCGGGACGATGGGGCTCGCGCGGAACCTCGAGCCCGGCGAGATCGTGGACCAGGTGCACCGCGCGAACCGCCGGCTCGTCGAGCTCGGGCTCGGGCAGGCGCCGCGGCCGCTCACGAACCTCGTCTTCATGGGGATGGGCGAGCCGCTCGCGAACTACCGGAGCCTCAAGGTCGCCCTCGACCTCCTCCTCGCGGAGGACGGCCCGAACTTCTCGCAGCGGCGCGTCACGGTCTCGACCTCCGGGCTCGTGCCGGGGATCCGCCGGCTCGGGGAGGAGACGCTCGTGAAGCTCGCCGTGTCGCTCAACGCGACGACCGACGCGCAGCGCGACGCGATCATGCCCGTCAACCGGCGCTACCCGCTCGCGGAGCTCCTCGCCGCCTGCCGGGCGTTCCCGGCGCGGAACGGCCGGCGGATCACGTTCGAGTACGTGATGCTCGCCGGCGTGAACGACGACCTCGAGGACGCCCGGCGGCTCGCGAGGCTCGTGCGCGGCATCCCGGCCAAGGTGAACCTCATCCCCTACAACGAGAACCCGGGCCTCGGGTTCAAGGCGCCGCCCCCGGGGCGCGTGAGCGCGTTCCAGGAGGAGCTCGCCGCCCGGAACCTCACCGTCGTCGTCCGCCGCAGCCGCGGGAGCGACATCGCGGCCGCCTGCGGCCAGCTCGCCGCGGAGGGCGGGCCGGGCGATCCGCGGCGCGCGCATTCCTGCTAAATAGGGGCGCCATGTCCCTCCTCGTCGTCGGGTCGGTCGCGCTCGACTCCCTCGAGACGCCCTTCGGACGCCGCGACGACGTCCTCGGCGGCTCCGCGTCGTACTTCTCCGTCTGCGCGAGCTTCTTCGGCCCGGCGCGCATGGTCGCGGTCGTGGGGCAGGACTTCCCGGAGGAGCACGTCCGGTTCTTCGCCTCTCGCGGCGTCGATCTCGCCGGGCTCACCCGCGTCCCGGGCCGGACCTTCCGCTGGAGGGGGCGGTACGAGTTCGACCTCAACACCGCGCACACGCTCGACACGCAGCTCAACGTGTTCGCCGACTTCCGGCCCGCGCTGCCGGCCCACTACCGCGACTCCGAGTACGTCTTCCTCGGCAACATCGACCCCGACCTGCAGCGGGCCGTGCTCGACCAGGTGCGGGCGCCCCGGTTCGTGGCCTGCGACACGATGAACTTCTGGATCGAGTCCAAGCGCGAGAGCCTGCTCGAGACCCTGCGGCGCGTCGACATGCTGTTCGTGAACGACGCGGAGGCCCGCGAGCTGGCGGGCGAGCACAACGTCGTCAACGCGGCGCGTCGAATCCTGTCCTTCGGGCCGCGGTCCGTGGTGGTGAAGCGAGGCGAGTACGGGGCCCTGTTCTTCTCCGGCGACGAGGTCTTCTCCGCCTCGGCGTACCCCCTGCCGGCGGTGTTCGACCCCACCGGCGCGGGCGACAGCTTCGCGGGAGGGTTCATGGGCTACCTGGCGCGGTGCCGCCGGGAGGACCACGCGACGATGCGCCGCGCCATCGTGCTCGGGAGCGTGCTCGCGAGCTTCACGGTCGAGCAGTTCTCGCTCGAGCGGCTCCGGACCCTCGCTCCGGAGGAGATCCGGGCGCGGTTCGCCGAGGCGAGGCAGCTCTCCCACTTCGACGACCTCGAGGTGGACCTCTTCGCCCCGCCGTCCGCGGATTGACCCCCCTCCCTCCGGCAGCTACCATCCCGAACCTCGCGTCCGGGAAGCGGACCGCGCATGCGCATCGGGATCATCTCCGACATCCACTCCAACCTCGAGGCGCTGACGCAGTCGCTCGCCGCGCTCGAGCGGAGCCGTCCGGACCGCGTGGTCTGCCTGGGCGACGTGGTCGGCTACGGCGCCAGCGTGAACGAGTGCTGCGACCTCGTCCGCAAGGTGGCCGAGGTGACGCTCCTCGGAAACCACGACGCCGCGGTCACGGGCCGGATGGACTACAGCTTCTACTACGACGCGGCGCGGCACGCGCTCGACTGGACGGCGTCGCGCCTCTCCCCCGACAACATGGAGTGGCTCCGCGGGCTGCCCTACGCTCACCGGCTCGAGAACGTCCAGTTCAGCCACGGGAACCCGGTCGCCCCCGACGCGTACGAGTACGTGTTCGCGATCGAGCAGGCGCGCGAGCTGCTCCCGCACCTCGCCGACCTCGCCGACGTGAACTTCATCGGGCACTCCCACCTCTGCAAGGCGTTCGCGCTCAACGCGGCGGGGGACGTGACCGAGGTCGTCGCGACGAAGTTCGGGCTGCGCCGCGGGTACAAGTACGTCATCTCCGTCGGCTCGGTCGGCCAGCCGCGCGACTGCGACAACCGCGCGAGCTTCGTCCTGTACGACACCGACGCGCGCACGGTCGAGTACCACCGCGTGCCGTACGACATCGAGACGGCGGCCCAGAAGATCTTCGACGCCGACCTCGCGCTGAACTTCGGGAAGCGCCTCTTCCTCGGGGTGTGAGCCCCGGGCCCGTGCACAGCGCCCCAAGCTCTGCCGGGCACCGGCGCGCGACGCTCGGACTCCCCCCCTCCCGCCGGCAGCGCCAGGGGAGAGGGCCGGGGAGAGGGGGCTTGGTCACACGACGCTGAGGTGCGTCGCGAGCCTCCAGCCGCTCGCGACGCCGTCCGCGTCCATCGCGGTCACCCCGAGCGCGGCGTCGACCGCGAGCCTCGAGGGCGCGGCGCCCGGGATCGCGCCGACGATCTCACCCGTCCGCGCGTCGAGGGCGGCGAGGCCGTCGGCGGCGGGGACCACCACCGTCGCGCGCGCGATCGCGGGGGACGCGCTCCCGAGCTCGACGTGCCCGGGGCCGGCCGGGCGACTCCAGCGGATCGCACCGTCGCGGCCGAGCGCAACGACCGCGCCGCCCGGGTCCCGCGCGACGAGGAGCGCCCCCGCCGCGGCGAGCGCCGGCGGCCCGGCGAGGAGCGGCGGGGCGACGGTCCAGGCCGGCGCGCCGGTCCGCTCCAGCGCCGCGATGGCGGGGTCCCCCCCGATCGTCCCCGCGACGGCGATGCGGCGGCCCCAGGCGATCGGCGGTCCCGAGGGCGTCAGGTCGAGGCGGGACTCCCAGAGGCGGGCGCCGGACGCGGGATCGATCGCGAGGAGCGCCGCGCCCGGGTCCGCCTCCGCGAGGGCGAGACAGGCGCGCCCCGCCGGGGCGGGCGGCCGGGCGACGGGGCCCGGGACGCGGACGCGCCACGCGACGCGCCCGGCCGCGTCGACGCCGTAGACGAACCCGGTGTCCGCGCCGGCGGCGGCGATGCCGCCGAACGGCGCGACCTCGAGGCGCGCGGCGCCGGGCGGCGCGAGCCGCCACAGCGTGCGGCCGGAGCCGGGATCGAGCCCGGTGAGCGCGCCGCGCTCGACGACGACGATCGGGCCGCGGGCGAGGGCGAGCGCCGCGGTCGCCGCGCCGCCCGGAAGCGGG
>DASVZX010000445.1:0-8978 GCA_036391435.1 Anaeromyxobacter sp.
GGGCGCCGCCGGGCGCGGCGGGCGCGCCGGGGACGGCGGCGCCGAACGCGGCGGAGACCGGGTCCGGCTCGGGTCCCGCGCCGGTCACGAGGCTCGCGCCGCACCTCGGGCAGCGGCTCGGGAACCGGCGGGGCGCGCTCCCGGCGCGAAACGAGCGCGTGAGCCCGCAGCTCGGGCACTCGATCGCGAGCGGCTCGGTCACCGTCACCATGCGGTCGCGCAGGGTAGCGCCCGGGCGGGCCGTCGCCCAGCCGGGCGATCCCGGGACACCGGGCTGTCCCACGCGCGGGGGGGTGCGACGGACCGCGAGCCGGGCGAGCGCGCCCGCGCGCGCGAGAGATCGGGTCGAGAGATCGGGTCGCGCGCCTAGCCGGGCGCGGCCGGCGCAGCGCCCGGCGGTCCCTCGCCCGCGTCCTCCGCCTCGATGAGCCGCAGCCCGGCCGGCAGGCTCTCTCCGAAGATCCTCGACTCCTCCTCCGTGCCCGCCGCGGCCACCTCCCGGACCGAGCGGATCGTCGCCCCGGAGCCCCCCGCCGCCGCGAGCGCGCGGAGCACCTCGGCGCGGACCGCGTCGTCGACGTCCCGCGCGCGGTCCCCGCTGCGCCGCGCGAGCTGCGCGAGGGCGAACGCCCGGTCGGAAGCCGCCGCCGCGCCCATCGCGAGGACCCGCGCGATCCACTCCTCGGCCGTGCGGGCCGGGACGCACAGGTGCCCGCTCGCGTGGAACGGCACGCGCGCGCCGATCCGCCCGAGCGCCCAGAGCAGGTGCGGCGCGGGGCCGTCCTTCTCCGCGCGCGCGAGGATCCACTCCCCGGCCTCCACCTTCTCGGAGGGATCGAGCCGCTCGAGCGCGCCGGCGAGCCGGATCATCTCGTCCACCGCCTCCGGCTTCACGCCGGGGACGCGCACCGGCCGGCGCGGGTCCGGCGGCGGCAGGAAGGGCGCCACCGTCTCGAAGATCCGCTGCTGCGCGGCGGCCTCGAGGCCGCCGGCGATCCGCCGCCACAGCACCCACCACGCCTGCCACGCGTGCGGATCGCCCTGGTGCTGGAGCCCCTCGCGATACGCCTGGAACGTCTCGGCGGCGCGCCACGCGTCGAGCGGCGCGCCGAACCCGGGGCGCAGGCAGTAGCCGGTGAGCTGGACCCAGAGCCGTTCGTGGTCGGCGCTGCGCCGCCGCCGGGCGCGCCCGGCGTGGAGCGCGCCCCACAGCTCGCGGACGACCGGCGTCGGCCAGCCCTCGCGCGGGCCGAGCAGCTTCTCGAGCGCGCGGAAGAGCCCCTTCACGTCGCGGCGCTCCGCCGGCGCCTTCTTGCCGTAGAAGAGGTCCACGAGCGCGCGCGCCTCGTCGAAGCGGCGCGGCAGCGCGGCGACCTCGCTGCGGCGCTCGTCGGCGCCGCCGCGGCCCCGGAGCTGGAACTCGAGCCGCCAGCGCGCGCCGCCGTCGGCGGCGACGCACCAGAGCTCGAGCGTGCCGATCTCCGTGAGCACCGCCTCGAGGCGCACCGGGATCTCCGACGTCGCGGGGGACCGCGGCGCCGCCCCGCCGGAGGCGGGCGGCTGGAGCACGGTCTCCACGGGCGGCAGCGGCGCGAGATCGTCCGTGACGGGCGCGACGTCGCCCGGAGCCTCGGTCCTCGCCCCGGCGCTCGCGTACGGCTCGAACCGCACCGGCCGGCCGAGCGCGAGCGCGAACGTGCGCGGCACGGCGACGCGCGCGCCCTCGTCGAGGTGCCGCGGCACGACGCAGAGCGCCTGCCGCCCGCCCGGCGCGTCGATCCCGACGTAGTACGCGCGCGCGCTGCCGCCGCCGATGCGGAGCCCGAGCCCGCGTCGCACGAGCGCGTGGTACGCTGCCCCGCGCGCCACCGCGACCTCGAGCGCGGGCGCGTCGAGCGCCGCGATCGGCGGCGCCTCCGGGAACCAGGACGACACCACCTCCCGGAGGCGCTCGCGAACCTCGGACGGCGTGAAGAACCCGCCGTTGAAGAGGATCGCGTCCGGCCGCGGGAGCCCCTCCGCGCCGCCGCGGGCGCCGCGCGCCTCGGACGCGTGCGCGGCGAGGAACGCGGCCACGTGGCGCGTGATCGCCGGATCGGGCTCGTACGGCAGCCCCAGCTCGGCGAGCCCCGCGGTCCGCGGCGCGCGGCGCGGGCGCTCGCGCGCCGGGATCCGCGGCAGGAAGCCCTCGAGGACGAGCGCGCGGACCTCGTCCCTGCCGAGCTCCGTCGAGGCCGCCGTCTCGACGAGGCGGCTACCGCAACCGGCGACCGCGACCGGCGCGCGCTCGGGCCCGCCCGGCGCGAGGACCCGCTCCTTCGCGAGGCGGCACGCGTGCACGAGCATCGCGAACCGCGCCGGGTCGAGGCGATCGACGCCGCGCGCTCGCATCCGCTCCTCCGCGCGGCGCGCGAGCGCGAGGTCCACGTTGTCGCCGCCGAGGAGGAGGTGATCGCCGACCGCGACGCGGATCAGCTCCGGACCGTCCGCGCGGAGCCGCGCGCCGATGAGGGTGAGGTCGGTCGTCCCGCCGCCGACGTCCACGACGAGGACGAGCCGCGCGCCGCCGAGCGCGTTTTCGAGATCGCCGCGGTGGCGGGCCGCCCAGTCGTGGAACGCGGCCTGGGGCTCCTCGAGGAGGCGCGGACGCCCGAGCCCCGCCCGCTCGGCGGCGCGCAGCGTCAGCTCCCGCGCCGCCTCGTCGAACGACGCCGGCACGGTGAGGACGATCTCCTGCCGGGCGAGCGGCGCGTCGGGGTGCCGGTGATCCCACGCGGCGCGCAGGTGCCCGAGGTAGAGCGCGCTCGCGTCGACGGGCGAGAGGCGCCGCACGCCCTCCGGGGCGCCCCACGGAAGGATCGCGGCGGTGCGGTCGACGCGAGGGTGCGCGAGCCAGCTCTTCGCGGAGGTGACGAGGCGGCCGGGGACCCGGGCGCCCTGCTCCCGCGCCCACGCGCCGACGACGGCGGCGGGCTCACCCGCTTCCCACGGCAGCCGGGCGGCTCCCGCGGGGAGCTCCGGCCCGGGCAGGTACGCGCTCGACGGGAGGAGCGGGCGATCGGCGATCTCGCCCGGCCCGACGAGCTGCGGGATCGGCCGCGCCGCGACGGCGTCGGCGAGGTCGCCGGGCGCGGCGAGGTCCACCGCGGCGAGCGCGGTGTTCACCGTCCCGAGGTCGATCCCGACGAGCCAGCGAGCGGCCATCGCGGTCACGCGCCGGGCGCTGCGTCCGCGGCCCCGGTCGCCGCCGCGGCGTCCGCGCCCGGCGCCTGGCGCAGGTTCCACTCGAGCCGCCAGGCCGCGCCGGCGCGGTCCACGCACTCGAGCTCGAGCGTCCCGAGCTCGGTCACGTGCGCCCGCAGCCGGACCGGCACCACCTCGCCCGGCGCGTGCCCCTCGCCGGGGAGCGCGGTCTCGACGGCGGGGAGCTCCTCGAGCGCGTCCACCTCCTCCACCACGTCGCCCGTCCGATCCTCCCGCCGGAGCGCCGACGAGAACAGCCGGAAGGTCGCGGTCTCGCCGACGACGACGCCGAGCTCCTCGCCCGCGAGGTCCGCGCGCGTGCCCTCCTCCATGCCGATCGGCGCGAGGCAGAGCGCGTGCAGGGGCGGCGGGCGGCCGGGGACGGCGGGCATGGCGGCCTCGACGCCGGCGTAGTACGCGCGCGCCGTGCCGCCCCGGATCCGGATCCCGTGCCCCGCGCGCACGCGGCCGTACGTGGCCGCGCCGCGGGCGACCGCGAGGTCGGGGTCGGCCCCGGGGAGCGGGCGCGGAGCGTCGCCGCCCTCGGCGCGGACCCACTCCGTCACGACCTCGAGGATCCGCGCCTCGAGCTCGCGCGCCTTCATGACGCCCCCGTTGAAGAGGATCGCGGTCGGGTGGAGGAGCGCCTTCCCGCGGAGCGTCACGCCCGCCGGGGCCTGGCCGGCGAGCGCCTCGCGGTGGCGCGCGAGGAACGCGGCGAGGTGGCGCGTCACCGCGGCGTCGGCGGCGAACGGGAGCCCGAGGGTCGTGAGCCCGGTGCGCCGCGCCGCCGCCGGGCGCGCCGAGGCGGCCACGCGCGGGAAGAACCCGTCGACGAGCGTCCCCAGCAGCTCCTCGCGCGCGAGGTCGGTCCGGAGGGCCCCCCCGACGAGCGACGAGCCGCGGCCGGGGATCGCGACGGGGAGCGACGCCTTCCCCGGATCCGCGAACAGCGCCTCCTTCGCCTCGCGCGTCCCGTGGGTGAGCGCGAGGAGCTGCCAGCGATCGAGCCTCCGCCCCGCCGTCGCGACCTTCGCCTCGAGCACGTGCGCGAGGGCGAGGTCCATGTTGTCGCCGCCGAGGAGGATGTGATCGCCGACCGCGATCCGCTCGAGGCCGAGGTCGCCCGCGCGATCGACCACGGCGATGAGGCTGAAGTCGGTGGTCCCGCCGCCCACGTCCACGACGAGGATGAGGTCGCCCGGCCCGACCTCGCGCCGCCAGCGGTCGCCCATCGTGTCGACCCAGGCGTAGAGCGCCGCCTGCGGCTCCTCCAGCAGCGCGACGTCGCCGAGCCCGGCCGCGCGCGCGGCCTCGACGGTGAGCTCGCGCGCGACCGCGTCGAACGACGCCGGCACGGTGAGCGTCACCGCCTGCGCCGCGAGCGCCAGGGCGGGATCGCCCCTCGCGACCGCGTGGTCCCAGGCGGCCCGGAGGTGGGCGAGGTAGCGCGCCGAGGCGTCGAGGGGAGAGACCTTCGGGACCTCGTCGGGGCTGCCGGCCGGGAGCGCGGCCGCGCGCCGGTCCAGCGTCGGGTGGGAGAGCCAGCTCTTCGCCGACGACACGAGCCGGACGGGCGTCTGCGCGCCGAGGGCGCGCGCCCATTCGCCGACGATCCCGTCCTCCGAGGCCCACGGCAGCGCCGCGGCGCCGGGCGGGAGCTCGGCGGGGTGGGGGAGGTAGAGGAAGGAGGGGAGGAGCTGCCGCGGCTCGACCGACGACGCGTGCGCGAGCTGCGGGATCCCGAACACCTCGACGGGCGCGTCGCCGTCGAGGGGACGGAAGGCGAGCGCGGTGTTCGTCGTCCCGAGGTCGATCCCGATCGCCCACCGCGCCGTCACAGCTCGACCTCCGCCGGCGCGACCACCGACGGGTCCGCGGCGTCGGGCGCGGCCGGGAGCTTCACGTCGCGCGCCTTCCAGCCGTGGTGCCGGAGCTGCCCCCGGAACGGCGGCGCCCCGGCGACGTTCCCCGTGAGCCGGACCGCGGCGGGATCGAACCCCGAGGCGACCGTGACCGTCGCGCCCTCCGGCTCCGGGTAGACGGGCTCGAGCCGGAAGTGCTCCTCGATCGCTCGCTTGCACCCTGCGTGAACGGTGCGGGCCGCCGCGCCGATCTGGTCGTCGGAGAAGCCCGTGAGGTCCTCCTGGACGAAGTCCACGAGCCGCCCCTCGCGCTGGAGCGCGGCGAGGAGGCGGAGCGCAGCGCGCTCGGCGCCGGCGGTCGGCGAGGGCGCGGGGGCGGACGGCGGGGTGTCGCGCGCGGCGCCGTTCCCGTCCGACCGGGCCGTCGCCGCGGCGCCGTCGGTGGGCGTGCCCGCGGGCGCCTCGCGCGATGCCGGCGCGGGCGGCTCGGGCGCGGACGTGTGCAAGGGCAGCGCGAGGCGGCGCTGCTCCCGGAGGCGAGAGACGGCCGACGCGACCTCCGCGCGGAACAGCACCGCGAAGAACGCGTAGAACGCGAGGACGAGACGCTGCAGCGGCGGCGGAGGCGGTTCGCGCATGATCGGAGCCCGGGGCGAAGGAGGACCTCATATTGCGCGGCCGGCGTGCGCGCGCTCGCGGCGCGCACGGGTCGCGGCCCCTCCGGGAGGGCGCTCGCTCGGCCGCGGGCGGAAGCGCGCGCCCCCCGCCGGGAACGGGCTAGTCTCGCGCGGCATGCGCTCGAGCCCCGCCGCCGTCCTGCTCGGCCTCGCGTCGGCCGCGTCGTGGGGCGCGGGCGACTTCAGCGGAGGGCTCGCGTCGCGGAGGGCGCCCGTCTTCGGCGTCCTCGTCCTCGGCCAGCTCGCGGGGACGGCGCTCATCGCCGCGACCGCGCTGCTCCTCGGCGAGCGCGCGCCACGCGCCGCGGCGATCGCGTGGGCCGTGTCGGCGGGGGCGTCGGGGGCGGTGGGGCTCGCGGCGCTCTATCGCGGGCTCGCGATCGGCCGGATGGCGGTGGTCGCGCCCGTGTCGGCCGTGCTCTCCGCCGCGATCCCGGTGGCGTGGGGAATGGCGACGGAAGGCTTCCCGCCCGCCGCCCGGCTGGCCGGGTTCGTCCTCGCGCTCGCCGGGATCTGGCTCGTCGCGCGTTCGGGGGAAACCGGGGAGGGCGGCGCCGGGCTGGCCCTCGCGATCCTGGCCGGGTGCGGCTTCGGCGGCTTCCTCGTGCTCATGCACCGCGCCGTGGAGGGAGGCACGTTCTGGCCGCTCGCCGCCGCGCGCGCGACGTCGGCCGCGCTCGCGCTCGGCGTCGCCCTCGCGCGCCGGGGCGCCTGGCGTCCCGCGGCCGCCGCGGTCCCGCTCGTCCTCCTCTCCGGCGTCCTCGACGCCGGCGGCAACGCGTTCTTCGTCCTCGCCGCGCGGTCCGGGCGCCTCGACGTGGCGTCGGTGCTGTCGTCCATGTACCCGGCGAGCACGGTCCTGCTCGCCGCGGTCGTCCTCCGCGAGCGGGTGACGCGGCCGCAGGGCGCGGGCATCGCCGCGGTGCTCGCCGCGATCGCGCTCATCGCGTGGTGACGCGGCGATCGGCTAGGCTCTCGTGCACACGATGCGCGAGCTCATCGTCAGCGCCGGATCCGGGCTCCTCGTCGGGGGGCTCCTCGGCGCGCTCGGCGCGGGCGGCTCCACGGTGACGGTCCCGATCCTCGTGTACCTCCTCGGCGAGGACGTGGGGACCGCGGCGACCACCTCGCTGCTCGTCGTCGGCCTCACGGCGGCGACCGGCGCGGTCTCGCACTGGCGGGCGGGGACGGTCCGGGTCGCGACGGCGCTCGCGCTCTCGGCGGTCGCGTCGGTGGGCTCCGTCGCCGGCTCCTTCCTGCGGGCGCGGGTCGGCGGGCGCGAGTTCCTGCTGGCGTTCGCGGGCGTCCTCGGGGTCGCCGCGGTCCTGATCTGGCGGCCGCCCGGCGCGCGCGCGGCGGCGGCGCGCGAGTGCGTGCTCCGCCCGGACCTCGGCTCGTGCGCGAAGCTCGGGGCGGCGGGGATCGTCGTCGGCTTCCTGACGGGGTTCTTCGGCGTCGGTGGCGGGTTCGCGATCGTCGCCGTGCTGATCGTCGTGCTGGCGTTCCCGACCCGCGAGGCGATCGGGACCTCGCTCGTCGTCGTGTCGCTCGCGTCGGCGATGGCCCTCGCCGCCAGCATCGGCCGCGGAAGGATCGACTGGGCCGTGGCGATCCCGTTCGCGGCGGCCGGCGCGGCGGGCGCGACCCTGGGGCGGCGCGTGGCGAGCCGGCTCGACGACCGGTTGCTGCGGCGCGCCTTCGCGCTCGTCCTCCTCGTCCTCTCGGCGATCATCGCCCGGAAGAACGCGTGACGCGGCGAGGCGCCGCTCGCGACCGGGGGCGCCGCGAGGATCCCAGCTCGGGTCGCGACGGGCTTCAGGAGAGGTCCTTCTTCTTCTCCTCGAACTCCCGCTTGTCGATCTCCCCGCGCGCGTATCTCCGCTGGAGGATCTCGAGCGGGGTCTCGCGCGGTGCGCCCGCCGGCCCAGCGGGAGGGCTCCCGGGAGGCCCCGCATAGCGCGCTCGGTCTCCGAGCGCCCGGACGGCCAGGACGATCGCGACGACCACGAGGATCCAGAACAGCGCCATTGCGAGCATTCCGACGCCCCACCCGTATCCGCCGCCGTTCCAAACGTGCCACATGCCACAGAGGTAATGCGCCGGACCGACCCGCGCCGCTGCGCCTCTGCGCCGCGCCTGGACCGCGCTGCGCGGCGTTCGCGCCGGAGGATGACGCGCGCGGCCCGGGGGCTAGGGCCGCCAGCCCCAGCCCGGCAACTCCGCCCCACCGACGGGCGGGAGGGGCAGCTTCAGCGCGTCGAGGAAGAGGCTCACGAAGCTGTTGGAGCTCGGGCCGGCCTCGAGCCGGTACTCGCGGGGGGCGAGGTCGTCGTTCAGGGCGGCGACCATCGCGCGGATCCGCTCCTCGTCGAGTCCGGGGACGCTGAACCGCGCGAGCACGGTGGTCGGCAGGTCGCGCACGCTGGCCTCGCCCCAGAACGCGCCGTAGGCGCGCGTGAACTCGATGGCCGGGTCGGCGCAGGGGATCACGTAGCCGACGACCCGCGCGCCGTCGCGGAAGAACCCGTGGACCTTCTCCTTGCCGCCCTGGACGATGACGCCGCCCGGACGACCGGGGAAGGTGACGAGGAGCGCCGCGTGGGCGCGGCGCTCGGGGGGATCCCCGCGTCGGGAGCCGATGCTGCGGGCGGCCAGGACGAGCGTCGTGGGGGCCGGGTCGCCGGCGAGCGCTGGGCGGACGAGGGTCGCGAGGAGGAGGAGCGCGAGGAGGCGACGCATCGGGGTGATTGTACGCGAGGGTTCGCGGGGGCCGAGCGGCGCGGGCGGGGAGGGAGCCTCCGCGCGAAAAGTTGGCTGGGCGCGGGGCGTCGAGGTCCCGGGGCGCGGGGCGCGAATGGGCGGCGGTTCCGCCGGGTGGTCGCGATGGCATCGAGGGAGTTCCGGGGGGGCGGCGGGCCGCGCGAATTCGCGGCGAAGCGGCGGCAAGTGGCGGCAATGGGCATCGAGGGAGTCCGGGGAGCGGGGCGGGGCCGCGGATCACGCGGCGACCCCGCATGATCGGCTCACCGGTGGTGAACGTGCCGCGAGCGGGACCCAAGCGGGACGACGAAGGCGCTTGACCGCGTTTCACTGTCCGATGACTCGCGTGCGGCACCCGGCGCGAGAATGCCGCTCCTGGCGCAGCGGATCGCTCCTGCGGCGCTCGCGGATCGCGTCCGAGGGGGCGCGGCAC
>DASVZX010000446.1:0-7211 GCA_036391435.1 Anaeromyxobacter sp.
CGGCAGGCAGGCCGAGGCGAGCACGGCGACGGCGATCGCGGACGCGCTCGCGCGCCGCCCTCTGCGGGGAGGAGGGTGGAGGGGCATGGCGCCTCCACTCTCTGGACCAGTCCCCCGTGCGCGTCAACGAACGGGGCGGGCGCCCCTCGATCGCGGGAGCTCGCGTCGCGCCGCGCGGTCGGGTCAGTCCTCCCCGCGCAGGATCGGGTCGAGCTTCCCCTCGCGGTCGAGCGCGTCGAGGTCCGAGAATCCCCCGAGGGAACGCTCGCCGGCGAAGATCTGCGGGACCGTCTTCTGCCCGCTCGTCTCGGCGAGCCAGATCCGCAGGTCGTCCTTCCCCTCGACGTCGATCTCCTCGTAGGCGACGCCCTTCTTGTCGAGGAGCCGCTTCGCGCGGACGCAGAACGGGCAGTTGTGCTTCGTGTAGACGGTGACCTTCGGCGGGCTCATCGATCTCGATCTCCGGGGCTCCACCGTGCATAACCGGGAAGGCCGGGCGGGGCAAACGGGCGGCCGCCGGGCTCGCCTCTCGGGCGTTCCGGGCGTAGAACGTGCGCCGCACCGCCGAGTCCTGCATGGAGACCGTCGCAAACCCCTGGCTGTGGGCCGGCTTCCTCGCGGTCGTCCTCGTCCTGCTCGCGCTCGACCTCGGGATCTTCCACCGGGAGGACCGGCCGGTCCCCGTGCGCGAGGCGCTGGCGTGGGTCGTCGTCTGGGCGATCCTCGCGCTCGCCTTCGACGGCTTCGTGGGGTGGCGCTTCGGCCCGACCCGCGCGACCGAGTTCCTGACCGGCTACCTCATCGAGCAGTCGCTCTCGGTCGACAACCTCTTCGTCTTCGTCCTCGTCTTCGCGACGTTCCGCATCCCGCCGCACCTCCAGCACCGGGTGCTGTTCTGGGGCATCCTCACCGCGCTCGTCCTGCGCGGCGGGATGATCCTCGGCGGCTCGGCGCTCCTGCAGCGGTTCCACGGGCTGCTCTACGTGTTCGGCGCGTTCCTCCTGTTCACCGGCGTGAAGCTCTTCTTCCACGAGGAGGCGGAGCACGAGCCCCAGCACAGCCTCGCGTTCCGCGCGCTCCGGCGGGTCATCCCCGCGACCCCCGTGCTCGAGCGCAACCGCTTCTTCGTGCGCCAGGGCGGCCGGTGGGTCGCCACCCCGCTGTTCCTCTGCCTCGCGCTCATCGAGATCTCCGACGTCGTCTTCGCGCTCGACTCGGTGCCGGCGATCTTCGGCGTGACGCTGGATCCGTTCATCGTCTTCACCTCGAACATCTTCGCGATCCTCGGGCTCCGGTCGCTCTACTTCGCGATCGCGAGCCTCATCGGCCGGTTCGAGTACCTGAAGGCGGGGCTCGCGATGGTGCTCGTGTTCATCGGGGCGAAGATGATCGCGGCCCGGTGGGTGCCCGTGAGCGCGGCGCTCTCGCTCGCCGTCGTGGCCGCGCTGCTCGGCGGCGCGATCGCGTTCTCGTGGCTCAAGACCCGCCGGCTCGCGCAGGAGGCCGGCCGCGGGGCGCGCGCGCCGGACCGGCCGGGCGCGGCCCGGGACCCGTAGCCGGAGCGGAGCTACGCCCAGTCGCGCGGCGCCCGCAGGAGCTCGACGAGCGCCGCCTCGCGGCTCCCCGGCTCGGGCCGGTGGTCGTACGCCCAGCGGACCCGGGGCGGCAGCGACACGAGGACGGACTCGATCCGGCCGCCCGTCTCGAGGCCGAAGGCGGTGCCTCGGTCGAGCACGAGGTTGAACTCCGCGTAGCGGCCGCGCCGGATCTCCTGCCACCGCCGCTCCCGCTCGCCCCAGGGCAGGTCCCGCCGCCGCCCGGCGATCGGGAGCCAGGCGGCGAGGAACGCGCGGGGGAGCTCGGAGACGAACGCGAGCGCGCGGTCGAGGTCGCCGCCGAGGTCGTCGAAGAAGATCCCGCCGACGCCGCGGTGCTCGCCGCGGTGGCGGAGGAAGAAGTACTCGTCGGCGGCGCGCTTCAGCGCCGCGTGCCGGCCCGGCAGGTGGCGGTCGCACAGCTCGCGCAGGACCCGGTGGAAGTGCGCGCAGTCCTCGTCGAAGAGGTAGCAGGGCGTGAGGTCCGCCCCGCCGCCGAACCACCCGGCGCCGCCGCGGGCGAGGAACCGCACGTTGAGGTGGGCGGTCGGCACGAAGGGCGAGAGCGGGTGGATGACGACGGAGAGCCCCGCCGCGGCGAAGCCGCCGCCGTCGCCGGGGAGCCGCGCGCCGAGCGACGGCGCGAGCGCGCCGTGGACGTCCGAGACGTTCGCGCAGGCCTTCTCGAGGACCGCGCCGTCCTGCAGGACGCGGGCGACGCCGCCGCCCCCTCCCGCGCGCTCCCAGGCGTCGGTCGAGAAGCGCGCCGCGCCGTCGAGGGCCTCGAGCGCCTCGCACAGCTCGCGCTGGGCCGCCGCCGCGCGCCGGGCGAGCTCGGCGCGGAGCCGGTCGAGCGTCTCGGGGGGCGCGGGGGTCGGCACCGGGGAAGGGTGGTGGGGCCGCGCGGTCCGTGCAGGTCCCGGTCGGGGAGAGGGGGATAGATCAGGTCGCCGCGCGCGCTCGCCTGAGCGAGTACATGGTCCCCGGCACGAGCGACACGAGCGCGAGCGCGGCTCCGACGATGACGTCGTTCCACCAGGCGTAGGGCGTCCGGTGGTGCAGGACGAACGCCGACGCCAGGACCGCGAGGCCGACGGCGAGCGTCCCGAAGCGCGCCGGCCGCCGGAACATGGCGACGGCCGCGAGGACGGTCCCCAGGAGCCCGAGCGTCCAGGCGACGGCGAACGACGGCCGCGCGCGCGGGATCGCGAACGCGGTGAAGAACTCCCACAGGCCGAGGAGGAAGGAGAGCGTGCGGGCGGTCATCGGAGCCTCCCGGCTCGAACGATGCGCACCCGCTCCGCGGACGCGCCAGCGCCCCCGGCGTTCCTCGGGCTCGGGCTCGGGCTCGGGCTGGCCTACGAGAAGACGACGGTCTTGTTCCCGTGGACGATGATCCGGTCCTCGCAGTGCCACCGGACGGCCCGGGCGAGCACGCGGCGCTCGAGGTCGCGGCCGAGCTGCTTCAGCTCCTCCACCGAGTCCCGGTGCGACACCCGGCCGACGTCCTGCTCGATGATCGGGCCCCCGTCGAGCTCCGGCGTCACGTAGTGCGCGGTCGCGCCGACGATCTTCACGCCGCGGTCGTACGCCTGCCGGTACGGGTCGGCGCCGGCGAAGGCCGGGAGGAAGGAGTGGTGGATGTTGATCATCCGCCTCGACCACCGGGCCGCGAGCTCGGGCGAGACGATCTGCATGTAGCGGGCGAGGACGACCAGCTCCGCCTTCCCCTCGAGGAGCGCCGTCATGCGCGCCTCGGCCGGGGCGCGCGTCTCGCGCGTGTTCGGGACGTGGACGAACGGGACGCCGAACGGCGCCACCGCGGGCTCGAGGTCCGGGTGATTCGAGATCACGGTGGTCACGTCGGCGCGGAGCTCGCCCCGCTTCCAGGTCCAGAGGAGCTCCATGAGGGCGTGGTCGTGCCTCGAGACGAGCACCGCCACGCGCTTGCGGACCGAGGAGAGCGCGAGCCGCCACTCCATCTGGAAGGGCCGGGCGACGTCGAACTCGAAGGCCTGCCGCAGATCGTCGAGCGGCAGGTCGATCCGGCCCGTCTGGAACTCGAGGCGCGTGAAGTAGACCGCCGGCTCGTCGTGCGACGTGTGCTGATCGAAGTCGGTGATGTTCGCGCCGTGGCGGAACAGGAAGCTCGAGATGGCCGCGATGATGCCCGGCCGGTCTGGACACTTCACGAGCAGGATGGCGCGCGGTTCTGTCACGGGACCGCGCAGGTTATCCGCGATCTTGGCCCGGATCAACGCGGCGCGCTCGCGGTGCGGCCGCCTGACGCGGGCGAAATGTCGCGGCAATCACGCCCCAACGGGTGCAATCGTGCCGGGGAGAAATTGAACAATCTGTTGACTCGCGACAAGGTTCCGATGGGGACGCGGGCGCATCGTGGTCGTGATTCGCGCAGCGTGAACGGCACCTTCCGGGAAGGTCGGCGAGATGGGCGACGTGGTGACGAGCCCCGGCAGCGAGGGGCCGGCGGGGACGACGCCGGGCCCCCCGCCGCAGCAGCCGCCGGAGGGCGACGAGCGCGCGCTCGCGCGCCTGGCCCGCGACATCGCGCCGTCGTCGCTCGGGGCCGTGGGCTTCGAGATCCCGTGGCTGCACCGGCTCTCGACCAAGCTCTTCGTGATGATCGGCCTCGTCGCGCTCGGGATGGTGGGCGCGTTCTTCTTCGCCGAGCTCTCGGTGCAGCGCCACCTCCTCGCCCAGGTGACCGCCGAGTCCGACCTCCTCAGCCGCACCATCAACAACGCGCTCCACCGCGCGATGCTCCAGGACCGCCGGGGCGACGCCTACCTCATCATGCAGGACATCGGCCGGCAGACCGGCATCGCGATGGTCCGCATGATGGACCAGGACGGCCGGATCACCTTCTCGACCGAGCGCGACGAGGTCGGCAAGCTCGTCGACCGCCGCGCGGAGGCCTGCTCGGCGTGCCACGCCGACGACCAGCCGATCCACCGGCTCGAGCTGGCCGACCGCAGCCGCGTCTTCACCGTGGAGGGCCACCGCGTGCTCGGCATCGTGACGCCCCTCTACAACGAGGGGGCCTGCTCGACCGCCGCGTGCCACGCCCACCCGCCCGAGCGCAAGGTCCTCGGCGTCATCGACATCGGCGTCTCCCTCGACCGGCTCGACGCGGAGACCGCCGGCTTCCGCACCCGGACCCTGCTCGCGGCGGCGCTCGCGGCGGCGACGCTCGGGTTCGCGGTGTGGCTCTTCACGCGCCAGCACGTCATCTCGCCGGTCGCGGCGCTCGTCCAGGCGACCCGGCGGGTCGCCCGCGACCAGCTCGAGCTCGAGGTGCCGGTGACGTGGGAGGGCGAGCTCGGGCTCCTCGCCACCTCGTTCAACGACATGACGCGCTCGCTCCGCACGACGAAGCACCAGCTCGACGCGCTCATGCACGACCTCGAGCGCCAGGTCGAGGAGCGGACCGCCGCGCTGAAGAACGCCCAGGACCAGCTCGTCCGCAACGAGAAGCTCTCCTCGCTCGGCAAGCTCTCCGCCTCCATCGCCCACGAGATCAACAACCCGCTCGCCGGCATCCTCACCTTCGCGAAGCTCATCGTCCGCACGCTCGAGCAGGGCCCGCCGGACGAGGCGACGCGCAAGGTGCTCGTGAAGCACCTCCTCCTCGTCCAGCGCGAGACGGAGCGCTGCTCCGCCATCGTCCGCAACCTCCTCGACTTCGCGCGGGAGCGCCCGCTCGCGGTCAAGGAGGTGAACGTGAACCTCGTCGTGGACGAGGCGGTCCAGCTCCTCGCGAACCAGATCCAGATCCAGGGGGTCGCGCTCGAGAAGCGGCTCGAGCCGGTGCCGCTCGTGGAGGCCGACTTCGGCCAGCTGCGGCAGGCCTGCGTCAACGTCATCATGAACGCCTGCGAGGCGATGTCGCGCGGCGGAAAGCTCGCCATCGAGAGCGGCGTCATCGAGAGCGGCCGCTGGGTCGAGGTGGCCTTCCAGGACACCGGGCCGGGCATCCCGCCCGATCACCTGACCAAGATCTTCGACCCGTTCTTCACGACGAAGGAGAAGGGGACCGGCCTCGGCCTCTCCGTCGTGTACGGCATCGTCGAGCGGCACGGAGGCCAGATCGACCTGAAGACCGAGGTGGGGAAGGGCACCCGGATCGGCATCCGGCTGCCGCCGAAGGGAACGCGATGAATGGTCCCCATCTTCGTCTGGTGGATCGGTGAGGAGGAGGCCCAGCGGGACCTCGTGGAGCACGTGCACCGCCACCTCGCCCGCGCGTTCGAGCGGCCCGTCCTCCCCTGGACCGGGCCCGAGCGGCCCCGCCACGCCTTCGACCCGCGCCGGCGCCAGCACGCGTCCGGCGCCATCCTGCGCTGGCTCGTGGAGAACGGGCCGCGGGAGGGGAAGGTCCTCGGGGTCACCGACCGCGACCTCTTCATCCCGATCCTCACCTACGTGTTCGGGGAGGCGCAGCTCGGCGGGAAGGCCGCGGTCGTCTCGACCGCGCGGCTCGCCGAGGACGTGGAGCTGTTCGGCCGCCGGCTGCTCGTCGAGCGGCTCGCGAAGGAGGCCGTGCACGAGGTCGGGCACGCCTTCGGCCTCGTGCACTGCGGGACGGCGGGGTGCGTCATGTCGCGCTCGCCGGCGGTGCGCGAGGTGGACGAGAAGTCGCCGGAGCCGTGCGCCGAGTGCCGCGCGCGGCTCCGGGAGCTGAACGGAGGGGATTAGGCCATGTCGAACGAGAGGACGCGCATCCTGGTGGTGGACGACGAGGAGATCGTCCGCGAGTCGCTCGGGGGCTGGCTCGAGAAGGACGGCTACACCGTCGCCGTCGCGCCCGACGGGCCCTCCGCCCTCGAGCGGCTCAAGGCGGAGCGCTGGTCGATCCTGATCGTGGACCTCAAGATGCCCGGGATGGACGGGCTGCAGGTCCTCGAGGAGGCGAAGAAGATCCTGCCCGACCTCGCGGTCGTCATCATGACCGCCTACGCGACCGTCGACACCGCGGTCGCCGCCATGAAGGCCGGCGCCTACGACTACCTCGTGAAGCCGTTCGACCCCGAGGAGCTGTCGATCATGATGCAGAAGATCGTCAGCCAGCAGACGCTCGTGCGGGAGAACGTCGTCCTCCGGCAGGCGCTGAAGCAGGAGTACCGGTTCCGGGACCTCCTCTCGAAGAGCCCGGCCATGCAGTCCGTCTTCGAGCTCGCCCGCACCGCGGCGCGCTCGAACTCGACGATCCTCGTCCTCGGCGAGTCGGGCACCGGCAAGGAGGTGCTCGCGCGCGCCATCCACGCCGAGAGCCCGCGCGCCGAGCAGGCCTTCGTGGGCGTGTCCTGCGCCGCGCTCACCGAGACGCTCCTCGAGTCCGAGCTGTTCGGGCACGAGAGGGGCTCGTTCACGGGCGCCCTCGCCCGCCGCAAGGGGAAGTTCGAGCAGGCCGACGGCGGGACCCTGTTCCTCGACGAGGTCGGCGACATCGGCCCAAAGCTCCAGCTCGACCTGCTCCGCGTCCTCGAGGAGCGGAAGTTCCACCGGGTGGGCGGCAACGAGGAGATCGGGGTGGACGTCCGGATCGTCGCCGCGACGAACCGCGACCTGCGCAAGGCCGCGCAGGAGGGGAAGTTC
>DASVZX010000447.1:0-3611 GCA_036391435.1 Anaeromyxobacter sp.
CGCCTCCGCGCGCGACAGGTGGCGCTCGCAGGCGGGCGCGGTGCCGGGGAAGTCGCCGGTCCGCACCTTGAGCATGCAGGGGCCGATGGGGCCGCGGGCGTCCTCGAGGATGGGCCGCCACAGCCGGCAGCTCCCGCACTCCCTCGGACCGTAGTCGCGCCCGGCGGGATCCATCGCGCTCGTCACCCCCGCGGCGCCCCGCGCCGCGCGCCCACCGCGCGCACGATGCGGTCGACGACGTCCGGGAGCGCGGTCCCGGTCGTGTCGATCACCGTCGCGTCGTCGGCGGGCCTGAGCGGCGCCACCGCGCGCTGCGCGTCGTCCCGGTCGCGGCGGAGCTGATCCGCGAGCACCTCGTCGAAGCTCTGCGGCTCGCCCCTCGCCCGCAGCTCCGCGTGGCGGCGCCGCGCGCGCTCCTCCGCCGAGGCGGTCAGGAAGAACTTCACGTCCGCGTCCGGGAACACGACCGTCCCGATGTCGCGCCCCTCGAGCACGGCGCCGGCGTTCCCCGGCGCGAGCGCGAGGCGCCGCTGCAGCTCGAGGAGGCCGGCGCGCACGACCGGCCGCGCCGAGACCTTGCTCGCGCCGAGCGACATGGCGGGGGTCCGGATCAGGGCGGAGACGTCCTCGTCGCCGAGGAGCACCCGCTGGCCGAGGCCCGCCGACGGGGGCGGCGCGAACCGGATCTCGACGCCCGGGAGCACGCCCGCGAGCCCGCGGTCGTCGTCGAGCGCGACGCCGCGCCGCGTCGCGGCGAGCGCGACCGTCCGGTAGATGGCGCCCGTGTCCACCATCGCGAAGCCGAGCCGCGCGGCCACCAGCCGCGAGGCGGTCGACTTGCCCGCGCCGGCGGGCCCGTCGATCGCCACGATGAACGGACGGGGGCTCACGTCACTTCCCGAGCACCTTCCGGAGCGCGGCGAGGACCCGCTCGTTCTCGGCGTGGAGCCCGACCGTGATCCGCTGCGCGGTCGGGAACCCGTAGCCGCCCATCGGCCGCACGATCACGCCCTCGCGCAGGAGCGCCTCGAACAGCTCCTTCCCCGGCCTCCCGGGGAAGTCCGCGAGGACGAAGTTCCCCTGCGAGGGGACCACCGTCGCGCCGAGCGCGGCGAGCCCCGCGGCGAGGAAGGGCCGCTCCTCGAGCACGAGGGCGCGGCTCCGCTCCACGTGCTCGGCGTCGGAGAGCGCGGCGACGCCGGCGGCCTGCGCGACGAGGTTCACGTTGAAGGGCGCCCGGACGCGGTCCACGTACTCGACCACCTCGGGCCGCGCGACGCCGTACCCGAGCCGCAGCCCGGCGAGCCCGTGGATCTTGGAGAAGGTCCGGAGCACGACGAGGTTCGGGTACTTCCTGCGCAGCGCGAGCGCGTCGGGGAACCCGGGCGCGTCGACGAACTCGACGTACGCCTCGTCGAGCACGACGAGGGTCTCCTTCGGGACCGCGTCGAGGAAGGGCGTGAGCTCCGCGGCGGTGAGCCAGGTGCCGGTCGGGTTGTCCGGGTTCGCGAGGAACACGAGCTTCGTCCGCCGCGAGAGGAGCTTCTTGATCGCCTCGAGGTCGTAGTGGAAGCGCGCCTTCATGGGCGCCTCGACGAGCTTCCGCCCGTGCTCCTGGGCGGCGAGCTTGTAGGCGACGAAGCTCTGCGCGCTCGTCAGCACCTCCTCGTCCTCGAGCACGAAGGTGCGGACGAGGATCTCGATGAGGTCGTTCGAGCCGTTCCCGACGAAGACCTCCCTCGACTCGACGCCGAGCTTCGCGGCGAGCGCGTTGCGGAGGCGGAACGCGGAGCCGTCCGGGTAGAGGTTCACCTGCGCCATCGCCTCGCGGGCGGCGGCGACGGCCTTCGGGGACGGGCCGAGGGCGTTCTCGTTCGAGGCGAGCTTGGCGACGCCGTGGACGCCGTACTCGCGCTCGACCTCCTCGATGGGCTTGCCGGGGGCGTAGGGCGTGAGCGACGCGACGTACGAGGGGACGAGTGGCATGGGGCGTGGTTTATACCACGGTGCCCCGCCCCCGATTCCCGTGCCCGGCCTCGTGAAACGAGCGGCCGGCTACTCCTCGCTCGTGAACACGCCCATCGCCCGGTACTTCTTGTACCGATCGACGACGATCTGCTCGGGCGCCAGCTTCTTCAGCTCCGCGAGGTGTCGGCGGACGGCGTCGCCGACGCTCTTCGCGACGGCGTCCGGGTCCCGGTGCGCGCCGCCGGCGGGCTCCGGGACGATCTCGTCCGTGATCCCGAACCCGGCGAGGTCCTTCGCGGTGAGCTTCAGCGCCTCGGCGGACTTCTTCCCCTGGGTCGGGTCGCGGTAGAGGATCGAGCTGCAGCTCTCCGGCGAGATGACGTTGTACCAGGCGTACTGGAGCATCAGGATCCGGCTCGTCACGCCGATGCCGAGCGCGCCGCCGGACGCGCCCTCCCCGATGACGACCGAGATCGTCGGGACCGAGAGCGACGACATGACCTCGAGGTTCACCGCGATCGCCTCGGCCTGTCCGCGCTCCTCCGCGCCGATGCCCGGGTAGGCGCCGGGCGTGTCGATGAAGATGAGGACCGGCCGGCGGAACCGCTCGGCGAGATCGAAGAGGCGCCGGGCCTTCCGGTAGCCCTCGGGGCGCGGCATCCCGAAGTTCCGGATCATGTTCTCCTTCGTGCCCCGGCCCTTCTGGTGGCCCATCACGACGACCGGCTCGCCGTCGAAGCGCGCGAACCCGCCGACGATCGCGCGGTCGGCGGCGAAGCGGCGATCGCCCTCGATCTCGAAGAAGTCGGTGAAGAGCCGGCTCACGTAGTCGAGGGTGTACGGCCGGTTCGGGTGGCGCGCGAGCTGGACCGTCTGCCACGGGGAGAGCTCGCTGAAGATCTCCGCCTGGAGCTTCTTCGCCTTGCGCTCGAGCTTCTGGATCTCGTCCGAGAAGTCGACGCGGGCGCCGCCGGAGAGCTCCTTCAGCTCCGCGATCTTCGACTCGAGGGCGATGAGGGGGCGCTCGAACTCGAGCGCGAAAGGTGCCTTGGCCACGGGGCGCTTATAGCACGGCGTCTTGCGAACGCACGGTTCCGCCAGCCGGGCGCTCAGCGCCCCTCGACGCGCCGCGCCAACGCCTCCGGGTCGTACGGCGGCCGGATCCAGGCGACGCCCCGCTCGCGCCGCAGCCAGACGATCTGCCGGCGCGCGTACCGCCGGTGCGCGACCTGCACGCGCCGGATCGCCTCCTCGAGATCGAGCGCGCCGCGCACGACGGCGATCGCCTCGGCGTAGCCGATCGGGAGCCTCGCCGGGGTCGCGCTCCCGAAGCGCGCCACGAGGCGCCGCGCCTCGTCGAGCATCCCCGAGGCGAACATCTCGCGGACGCGCGCGTCGATCCGGGCGTGCAGCTCCTCGCGCGGCGGGTCGAGCGCGACGAGCGCGGCGTCGTGCCGGTCCTCGCGGAACGCGTGGGCGGCGTGCAGATCGGACGGCCGGGACCCGCCCGCCGCGATCTCGAGCGCCCGCACGATCCGGACGAGGTCGTTCGGACGGATCCGCGCCGCGGCCGCGGGATCCACCGCCGCGAGCCGGGCGTGCAGCGCCGGGCGCCCGAGCCGCGCCGCCTCCTCCTCGAGCCG
>DASVZX010000448.1:0-4580 GCA_036391435.1 Anaeromyxobacter sp.
GCTCGCCGGGCTCCTCGCCGCGGCGGCGCTCGCGGGCGCGTGCCGCGAGCGGCCGGCGGAGCCCGCGACGGCAGAGCGCGTCCAGGGAGTGCCCCGGCAGGCGGCGGCCCCCGCCGCGGCGCAGCTCGCGTTCTGCGAGCGGACCTACCCGCCCGGCGGCGAGGGCGCGCGACGCTGGATCGCGCCCCCGTCGCGCCCGCTCCCCGGGCCGGGCGCGCCGGATCCCGACCTCGCCGGCGGCGCGTGGAGGTGGGTGAACCTCTGGGCCACCTGGTGCGCGCCGTGCGTCGAGGAGATGGAGCTGCTCGGCCGCTGGCGCGAGGGGCTCTCGCGCGACGGCGTCCCGGTCGCGTTCGAGCTGTGGAGCGTGGACGACGGCGACGCCGCGGACGCGCTCCGGGCCGCCCGGGCGAGGGGCCTCCCGGGCGCCGTCCGCTGGCTCCGGTCGCAGGAGGACCTCCCGCCGCTCCTCGACGCGCTCGGGGTGGACCGCGGCGCGGCGATCCCCGTCCACGCGCTCGTGGATCCCGCGGGCTGGCTCCGCTGCGTCCGGGTGGGGGCGCTGCACGAGCAGGACTGGGCGGCGGTGAGGACCTTCCTGGCCCGCTGAGCGCCGGCGTCGACGACGGTCGCCCCCGTCCCGTGAAACCGGACGCCTCCGGCCCTATCTCATGGTTGGAGGTCAAAACATGTCGAGCCGGTGGGTCAACGTGGCGATGAGCCTGCTGCTGGTCTTCGCCGGGCTGTTCGGGCGAGGCGCCGAGCAGGCGAGCGACCTCGGGGTCGGGCTGACGATCTTCCTCGTCGCGTTCCTCGCGATGGCGGGGGTCGGGTTCCGCCGGCTCAACACCGTGCTGGGCACGTGGGCCGTGCTGTCGCCCTTCGTGTTCGCCTACCCCGATCGCGTCCCGGGGTGGACCGCGATCCTGGCGGGGCTCGTGGTGATCGTCGCGTCGCTGTGGCCCGATCGCCCGCCCGCGCGCCTGCGGGCGGCCGGCCCCCGGACGGCCTGAGGTCGCCCCGGCCGGGGCGCCCCGGCGAGCGCCGTCCCGCCGGAGCGGCGGGCGGGCGCCGTCCGTGCCATGCTCCGCCGCGTGTACGAGCACCGCACCGCGCCGCCCATTCCGCTCCGTCGGTTCCTGCGCCGCCTCGCGACGCACGTCCTCGTCGCGACCGGGCTCGTCGTCGCGTCGCTCGGGGCGGGCATGGCGGGCTACGCGCACTTCGAGCGGCTCGGCTGGATCGACGCCTTCCTGAACGCGGCGATGCTCATGGGCGGGATGGGGCCCGTCGACTCGCCGCGGACGGACTCCGGGAAGGTGTTCGCCGGCGCGTACGCCCTCTACTGCGGCCTCGTCTTCCTCGTCGCGGTCGGGATCGCGGCCGCGCCGGTGCTCCACCGGCTCCTGCACCGCTTCCACTGGATCGACGAGTCGGGCCGGCGGCGCTGAAGCGGAGGCCGCCGCCGGTCAGCGGACGTCGATCACGCCCTGGAACATGTTCATGGCGCACGCGTAGCGGACCTCGCCCGTGCGCGTCGGGGTGAACGTGATCGTGACCGGCTGGTTCAGCGGCAGCTTCCGGTCGATGCCGTACTCGGGGAGGACGACCTCCGTGGCGCAGGTCTCGTCCGTGGTCCGGGTCACGACGAGCGTGAGGGGCACGCCCTTCCACGCCCGGACGCGCCACGGCTCGTAGCCGTTCTTCGTCACGGTGATCTTCACCGGCTCTCCGGGACGCTGCGCGCGCCTGCACCCCGCGCCGGCGAGCAGCGCCGCGCCGAGCACGACCATCGCGAACCGCCGCATAAGAACTCCTCGGTTCAACGCGCCGGGCCGACGCCGCCGCGGGGGCGGCGGCGGCCGGCCGGGGCTCGAGATCCTACTTCTTCCGGGCGTAGCGGGCGGTGATGCTCGCGCTGCCGAGCGCGTTCGCCCTCGTCATGAAGCCGATCATGGCGGGCGACGCGTCCTGCGGGACGTCGAGCCGGTCCACCTTCAGGGCGTACACGGTGAAGACGTACCGGTGCGGCTTGTCGCCCGGCGGCGGGCACGCGCCCCCGAAGCCCGGCTTGCCGAAGTCGGTCCTGCCCTCCTTCGCGCCCTCGGGCAGCTGGCCCTGCCCGCTGCCCGCACCCCGCGGCAGCTCCCTCGCGCTCGCCGGGACGTCGTAGACGACCCAGTGCCACCACCCCGAGCCGGTGGGGGCGTCGGGATCGTAGACCGTCACGACGAAGCTCCTCGTGCCGGCCGGGGGATCCTTCCAGGCGAGCTCCGGCGAGAGGTTCGCGCCGGTGCAGCCCATGCCGTCGAAGACCTGCGCGTCGGCCAGCGTCCCGTTCGGCTTCACGTCGGTGCTCGTCAGCGTGAGCCTGCCCGCGGCGGCGGCGGACGTCGCCAGGGCGAGGGCGGCGGCGGCGAGGATGGTTCGCATGGGGTCGTTCCTCCCGGTGAAAGGGTGTGGGAGCGATCTCGTATCGCACCTCGCGGCCCCGCGCGCCGGACCAGTCGGGTCGCGCCCGCGCGCCGGCGCGCGGACCGGTCGCCGGGTCGCCGTCGGCGGGGCGGAGGCGGCGCGGCGCCGGTGTGGGATGCCCCCCGCGCGACGTCCGGCCGCCCGCCTCCCGCGTTCGCGGTATGCTGCCTGACGGTGAACCGCTGCGCCCGCTCCGCGGCGCGAGCGCTCCCGCCCGACATGGAACGCCGCGCGCTCCTCCAGGCCGTCGCCGTGTTCGTCGCCGCGGTCGCCGCGAGCGCCTGGCTCGACGGGTATCTCGCGAGGCACGAGGACGAGCAGCGGCGCCAGGCGGCGGGCGAGCTGGCGGAGGTGTCGGCCCACGCGATCGAGCAGGAGTTCGAGCGCTCCCTCGCGTCCGCCACCGCGCTCGCCGCGATGGTGACGGAGGGCGCGTCGGACGGCGAGCTCACCGGCGTCGCGACGCGCCTGCTCCAGCTCGACGGCGGCATCCTGAACCTCCAGCTCGCGCGGGACTACGTCATCAGCCACCTGTGGCCGCTCGCGGGCAACGAGGCGGCCTACGGCCTCGACCTCCTGCGGAGCGAGCGTCACGCTGCGTACACGCGCCGGGTGATCGAGACGCGCGCGCCGCTCACGTACGGTCCGTTCGAGCTCGTCCAGGGCGGCGCCGGCGTCGCCGTGCGCGTGCCGGTCCGGGCGCCGGGCGACCCCGAGCGGCTGTGGGGGCTCTCGAGCGCGATCCTGAGGGTCCGGGATCTCGTGACGCACAGCCGGCTCCGGGCTCTCGAGGACGCCGGATTCGGGTGGGAGCTCACGCGCGAGGATCCGTGGGGAGTCCGGGAGCACGTCGCGCCGGAGGGCGCCGCGCCCCTCGTCGATCCCGTGCGGGTGCCGGTCGCGCTCACCGGCCAGAGCTGGGCGCTCGGGATCGCGCCGCGCGGCGGGTGGCGCGGCGCGCCGGCGCGCACCGGAAGGCAGGCGACGTTCCTCCTCGTCGCGCTGCTCCTGGGCGTCCTCGCGTACCGCGTCCTCGCCCTGCCGGCGATCCTGCGCCGCGAGGTGGCCGCGCGCGCCGCGGAGCTCGAGGTCGCGCACCGCGAGCAGCGGCGCGCCGCGGAGGCGCAGCGGCAGTCGCAGAAGCTCGAGGCCATCGGGCTCCTCGCCGGGGGAGTCGCGCATGACTTCAACAACCTCCTCGTCGGGATCCTCGGCTACGCCGACGTCCTCGCCGAGGAGGCCGCGCCCGGGAGCGCCCAGGCGGAGGCGGCCCGCACCATCTCGCAGGCGGCGCAGCGCGCGGCGGCGCTGACGCGCCAGCTGCTGGCGGTCGCGCGCCTCGGGCGGCACCGGCAGGAGCCGGTGGATCTGCACGCGGTGGTGCGGGAGGTCGCGGCGCTCCTCGCACGGACGCTCGACAAGTCGATCCGGCTCGAGGTGCGCCTCGACGCCTCCGCCCACACGGTGCGCGGCGACGCCGGCCAGCTCCAGCAGGTGATCCTGAACCTCGCGGTGAACGCTCGCGACGCGATGCCCGAGGGCGGAACGCTCGCGATCGCCACCGCGCAGGGCGCGGCCGGCGCGGGCGCCGGGCGGATCCTCCTCACCGTGAGCGACACCGGCGTCGGGATCCCGAAGGAGCACCTCGAGCGGATCTTCGAGCCGTTCTTCACGACGAAGGGCGAGGGGCGCGGCACCGGGCTCGGCCTCGCCACCGCGTACGGGATCGTCAAGGCGCACGGCGGCACGCTCGGGGTCGAGAGCGAGCTCGGCGCCGGCGCCCGGTTCACCGTGTCCCTCCCGGCGCGGGAGGGTGCGCCCGGCGCACCCGCCGAGACGCCCGCCCCCTCCCCGCGCGGCCGCGGCGTCGTCCTGGTCGTGGACGACGAGGAGGTCGTGCGGAGGGCGGTGGGCCAGATGCTCGCGTCGCTCGGGTTCGAGCCGGCCCTCGTCGGCGGCGGGCGCGAGGCGCTCGAGTGGCTCGACCGCTCGCCCCGGCCGGCGGCGATCCTCCTCGACCTGGCGATGCCCGGGATGGACGGGCGCGCCTGCTTCCTGGAGATGCAGGCGCGCCACCCCGGGCAGCGCGTCGTCCTGAGCTCCGG
>DASVZX010000449.1:0-2559 GCA_036391435.1 Anaeromyxobacter sp.
GATCCGCGCGGGCGCCCGCGCGGTCCTCTTCCGAGGGGCGCGCGCGGACGCGCTCGCCGCCGCGGCCGTCGCGGCCGCGCACGGCCTCGCCGCGCTCGACGCCTCGCTCGCGGGCGACTGGCTCCGGCCGCCCGAGCCGGCCGGGGACGCGGAGGGGCTCACGGCGCGCGAGCGCGAGGTGCTCGGGCTCCTCGCGGAGGGGCTCGGCAACAAGGCGATCGCCGCGCGGCTCGGGATCTCCGAGCACACCGCCAAGTTCCACGTGAACGCGATCCTCGCGAAGCTCGGCGCGGAGAGCCGCTCCGCCGCGATCGTGAAGGCGGCGCGGCTCGGCCTCGTGGCGCTGTGACGCGCCCCGTTCCCCAACCGGGAGGGGAACGGAGCGAGTCGCCCGGACAAGATGCAGGGCATGGCCGACGAGAGGGTGAGCGAGGCGGAGCGGGGCGCGCAGCAGGGGCTCGAGGCGAAGGGCGGCGCGGAGCTCGCGCGCGCGCTCCTGCGCGAGGAGCGCGCCGCGGTGCTCGCGACGGCGCTCGCCCCGTCGGGGCACCCGTTCGCCTCGCTCGTTCTGTTCGCGCTCTCGCGCGAGGGCGAGCCGCTCCTGCTCCTCTCCGCGCTCGCGCAGCACACGAGGAACCTCGGCGCCGACCCGCGCGCGTGCCTGTTCCTGCACGACGCGTCGGCCGCCGCGAAGGATCCGCGGACGGCCGCCCGCGCGGCGATCCTCGGCCGGGTGAAGCGCGTCCCGCCCGCCGACGAGGAGGACGCCCGGGCCCGCTACCTGGCGCGCCACCCGAGCGCGCGGGGGCTCATGAACCTCGACTTCGCGCTCCACGTGCTCGCGGTCGAGGAGGCGCAGATCGTCGGCGGGTTCGCCGCGGCGGGCTGGGTCTCCGGCGCCGACCTGCGGAAGCCGGAGCCGTAGGCGCGACAAGTCAGCACTCCGGCAGGTTCACGCCGATCCGGACGCGCCGGTCGCCCGCGTGCGTCGCGAGGCCGCCGCGGGCGGTCTCCTTGTACTTCTCCTTCATGTCGGCGCCGGTGTCGCGCATGGTGGCGATGACGTCGTCGAGCGAGACCACGTGCCGGCCGTCGCCGCGCAGCGCGATGCGGGCGGCGTTGATCGCCTGGATGGCCGCCATCGCGTTCCGCTCGATGCAGGGGATCTGGACGAGCCCGCCCACCGGGTCGCAGGTGAGGCCGAGGTGGTGCTCCATCCCGATCTCCGCGGCGTTCTCGATCTGGGCCGGCGTCCCGCCGAGCACCTCGGCGAGCGCGCCCGCCGCCATGGAGCAGGCCGAGCCGACCTCGCCCTGGCAGCCGACCTCGGCGCCGCTGATCGAGGCGTTCTCCTCGTAGAGGGCGCCGATCGCGCCCGCGGTGAGGAGGAACCGGACGACGCCCTCGTCCGACGCGCCGGGCACCATGCGCCGGTAGTAGTGCAGCACCGCCGGCACGATCCCGGCCGCGCCGTTCGTCGGCGCCGTGACGACGCGCCCGCCCGCGGCGTTCTCCTCGTTCACGGCGAGCGCCCAGAGGTTCACCCAGTCCATCGCGGCGAGCGGATCGCCGCCGGGGCGGCCGCGCGCGGTCAGGTCGGCGTGGAGCGCCGGCGCGCGGCGCGGCACGCCGAGGCCGCCCGGGAGGACGCCCGGGGTCCGGCAGCCGCGCTCGACGCACGCCTCCATCGTCCGCCAGATCCGCAGGAGCCCGTCCCGCACCTCGTCCGGGCTCCGGCGCGCCTCCTCGTTCGCGCGCATGACGGCGGACGGCGAGAGGCCGCGCTCCGCGCACCGCCCGAGCAGCTCCGCCGCGGTCCGGAAGGGGAGCGGGACCGCGGGGCCGGCGGTCGGGATCGGCGCGCCCTCCTCGACGACGAAGCCGCCGCCGACGGAGTACCAGGTGCGCGCGAGGAGGTCCGCGCCCGCCGCGTCGCGCGCGCGGAACCGCATGCCGTTCGGGTGGAAGGGCAGGGCGCTCGCCTCGAACGCGAGGTCCTCCGCCTCGCGGAACGCGATCTCGCGCCGGCCGAGGAGCGCGAGCCGCCCCGCGCCCGCGACGGCGCCGAGGCGCCGCGGGACGTCGTCGACGTCCACGCCGTCCGGCGTCTCGCCGAGGAGCCCGAGCACGATCGCCCGGTCGGTGCCGTGGCCGCGGCCGGTCGCGCCGAGCGACCCGAAGAGCTGGACGCGCACGCGGCGGGTCCGCTCGAGGAGCCCCTTCTCCTCGAGCGCGGCGGCGAAGGCGCGCGCGGCCCGCATCGGGCCGACCGTGTGCGAGGAGGACGGCCCGATGCCGATCTTGAAGAGGTCGAAGACGCCGGTCGTCATGTGCGGGCGCTCGTGCCAACACACGACGCGGCCGACTCCAGCCAGGCGCCGCCGAGCCGGGCGGCGAGCGCCAGCCCCTCCTCCCACGACGGCCCGTCGGGCACGAAGCGCTCGGCCAGCTCGAGCACGGCCGCCTCCAGGGCGAGGTCCTCGCCGAGCGCCCGCGCGGCCGCGTCGTCGAGCGCGCAGGCGGCGAGGAACGCAGCGCGGCGGCGCGCCGGGACCCGCA
>DASVZX010000450.1:0-8453 GCA_036391435.1 Anaeromyxobacter sp.
CGGCGCCCGTCCAGGCGACGCCGGCGGCGCAGGCGCGGGCGACCGACATCGCCCGGCTCGTCCTGCCGAAGGACGAGTGGTCGCGGGCCGTCGACATGCTCTCGCAGGACGTGCAGGCGCGGCTCCAGGGCCACCCCGGCAGCCAGCTCAAGTTCCCGCCCGACTTCGGCGCCAAGGTGCACGGCGAGGTCGCGAAGGCGCTCCCCTACGACGAGCTCGTCGCCATGCACGCGAAGGCGCTCTCGGGCGCGTTCAGCGAGGCGGAGCTGACGGACCTGCTCGCGTTCTACCGGACCCCGCTCGGCGAGAAGTCCCTCAAGGTGCTGCCGACCGTCACGGGGAACGTCGCCCAGCAGACCCAGGCGCGGTTCGAGCAGAAGATGCCCGAGATCATGCAGCGGCTCTCCTCCGGGCTGAAGCACCCGGCGCCGCAGCCGGCCGCCAAGGCGCCCACGACGAAGGCGAAGGCGGGCCAGTAGCGCGGGTCAGGGGGGCGGCGGCGCGCCGCCGGCGGCGAGCAGCGCCTCGAGCGCGACGCGGAGCGACGCCGTCGCTGGATAGGCGCGGACCCCGTCGCGCAGGACGCGGATCGCGTCGGCCCGCCGGCCGCGCTGCGCGTGCGCCGCGCCCGCCCAGTAGAAGACCTCGGGCGAGCGGCCGCCGGACGCGAGGAGCGGCTCGAGGAGCGCGAGCCCCTCGTCGGGATGGCGGGCGCGGACGGACAGGCTCGCGAGCTGCAGGTCGAACCCGGGATCCGGGCGGGCGGAGCGGGCCTCGTCCGCCGCCGCGAGCGCGTCCGCCACGCGCCCGGCGTGGAAGAGCGAGAGCGCCCGCGCCCGCAGGCGCGTGCCGGCGTCCGGCGACGACTCGGCCGCGGCGGCGAGCGCCGCGGCAGCCCGGGCCCGCTCGCCGCGATCCGCCAGGCGATCGCTCAGCATCCAGACCGCGTACAGGCTGCGCGGCGACTCGCGGACGGCGGCCTCCCACAGGCTGACGTCGTCGCGGAACGCCGCGGCCCGACGGGCGGTCCAGGCGCAGAGCCCGAGCACGAGCGCTGCGGCGACGGCGGCCGGGAGGCGCGGCCCCCATCGCTGCGCGAGCCACGCGAGGGAGGCGCCGCCGAGCGCGGCCGGACCCGCGAGCGCGAGGTACTGGAGGTGGTTCGAGACCGGGCCCACGTGGAAGTAGGCGATGTCCACGAGCCCGAGAACGGGCAGGACCATCGCGGCGTGGTAGGCGAGCGCGAGCCCCGCGGCGCGCACCCGCCCCCGCCGGAACCTCCACAGCAGCGCGGCGCCGAGCGCGCAGGCCGCGAGCGGCAGGTAGAACAGCGGGTCGCGCGGGCCGGCGGGCCACGGCCCGTACACGACCGCCGCCGCGGCGGGCACGAACGCCGTCCAGAGGTAGGCGAGGAGCGCCCACGCCGCGCCGCCGAGCCGCTCGGCCGGACCCCGCGGCGCGAGCAGGAACCCCTCCGCGGCGCGATGGGCCTGGAACCAGAGCGTCGCGAGCCCGGCGCCGAGCGCGAGCGCGAACATCGGCGCGAGCGCGGCGAGCCTCCGGCGGTCGAGCGAGCCGCGCGCCCACGCCGCGCCGAGCAGGACCACCGGGAGCATCACGGTCGAGGTCTTGGCGAGGAGCGCGAGCGCGAAGAGCGCGAGCGCCACCGCCCAGACCCTCCGGCCGCCCCGCTCCTCGAAGCGCAGCCACGCCAGCGCCGACCCGAAGAACAGGGGCGCGGAGAGGACGTTCTTCCGCTCCGAGATCCACGCGACCGACTCGACCGCGACGGGGTGCACGGCGAACAGCAGGGCGCCGAGGAAGGCCCCGGGGACCCGCAGCGCGCGGAGGACGCGCCACAGCAGGATCGCGGCGGCCGCGTGCAGGAGCAGGTTCTCGAGGTGCATCGGGAGCGGCGCCGCGCCCCAGAGCCGCACGTCCGCCCAGAGCGTCGTGAAGCTGAGGGGCCACCAGTCGAGCGGCGCCGTGGAGAACCAGATGTCCCGGAGCGGGCCGCGGGCGAGGCCGGTCGGCCCGAGCAGCAGGTGATCGTCGAAGACGAGGCCGCCCCGCAGCGCGGGCAGGAACGCCAGCGCCGCGGCGAAGGCGATCGCGCCCGCGCCGAGCGCGCCCGGAACGTGATCGGGGCCGGTCTTCATGGCTGGAAGAACGCCGCATCCTGCCACACCCCTCCCCGCGCGCGCACGCGGCCCGACCGCGCGGCCGGCCTCCCGGGCCCCGCGGTGCGAGCCTTGCGCCGCTTCCCCCACAGGTGCGCCAAATACCCCAGCATCTCCACACGAGAGCATCGTGATCTCGCGTGCTTGGGTGGACCACGGAGCCCTCTATTCGAGCACGGGGGTTGCAGCCGAGCCCTGACGCCCATGTCTCCGGTCGCCGCCGCCGCGGTCGTCGCGTTCGCGCTGGCGGGGACCCCCGCGCAGCCGGACCTCGTCGCGCTCGCCTTCCCGCCGGCCGACCAGGCCGGCGGGCTCGCCGAGGCCGCCCTCCCCCCTCCGCCGGATCGGGTGTTCCTCGAGACGCGGACCTTCGGCACGGTGATGGTGGACCACCGCGCGCACCTCCAGCGCAAGGTGAGCTGCAGGATCTGCCACGGCCCCGGCGTCGTCTCGAGCATCGCGTTCACGCCGCGCTCGGCGCACGAAACCTGCCGCGCCTGCCACGTCCAGGCGAAGCGCGGCCCCACGTCGTGCCGCGACTGCCACGTGCAGGCCGAGGGACCCCCGATCGTGTCTCCCGGCGAGCGGGTCCGGTTCGTGTACCGCGGCCCCGGCGGCGCGCGCATCGCGTCGGCGACGAGCTCCCGGGTCTTCGCGCCGCCCGTCGCCGCGAAGAGCCTGGCCGTCGAGGCGAGCAAGCCGCCGGAGCCCCCGCGCCTCGCGCCGGGCGGCGAGGCCGTGACGCTCTCCACGGAGGAGCTCGCCGCGCTGCGCGACGCCAGCTTCAGCTCCTCGCGCGAGGTCGGGTTCGGGATGCTCGCCGGCGCGGGGCGGACGTCCGCGGCGACGAGCCTCCGGCTCGCGACGCGCGTCGACGCGCTCGTCTGGACGGAGGGGCTCCAGTGGGCCACCGGGGGCGGCTTCGGGAGCCTCGCGGCGCTCCTCGGCGGCGGCTACGTGTTCCCGCTCCGGAGCCGCCTGGACCTGCAGCTCCTCGCCGTCGGCGGCATCGACATGCGCTACGAGCCCTCGATCGCGGTGGTGCCGGTCCTCGGCGCGACGGCGGAGCTGCGGTGGGCGCGATCGAGGTTCCCGCGCACGGTGGGGGTGGCCCTGAACACGACGACGGCGCTCGGGACGGTGCGCGACACGTACGGCGACCGCGTCGGCGGGACGACGGTGTCGCTCGGGGTCGTGGCGGGGTTCGGGCAGCGCCGCTGACCGCGCGCCCCGCGGCAACAGGCCGCGCCGGGCTCACGGCGCGCGCGGGCCGGCACCGTCCCGCGCCGCGCGCATGCTCCGGGCCCGCTCGAGGTTCGCCCTCGACGCCGCGTTCTCCGGCTCGAGCTCGACGGCGCGAGCCAGCTCGGCGATCCCCTCGTCAACCCGCCCCCCCGTCGCGTACGCGACGCCCAGGTTCGCGTGCGCCTTCGCGAGCCCGGGGGCGAGCTCGATCGCGAGCCGCAGCTCGCGGACCGCCTCGTCGGTGCGCCCCTCCCGCAGCTCCTGGATCGCGAAGCCGTTGAGCGACTCGGGGATGGAGCGGGCCATGGCCGGATCGGCCTGCATCGCGGCGCGGAAGTGCTCCCGCGCCTCGCCGTCCCGCCGCTCCCGCCGGAACAGATCGAACGCCACGAAGGCCTGCGCCGGCGCGAACCCCGGCGTCTTGCGCGTCACGTCCGTCCAGAGCGTCCGGTCGCTCCTCCAGACCCGGTTCCGCGCGACGACCGCGCCGCCGCAGCCCAGCGCGAGAGCCGCGACCGCCGCCACGGAGGCCCGCGGACGGCGCGCGAGGAGCCCCTGGAGCGCGAGCGCCGCCGCGATCGCGAGCCCCGCCGACGGGAGGTACAGGTAGCGCTCCGCGAAGATCTGCCGCTCGCCGCTCCAGGCGGCGGCGACGACCGGCGCGAGCGGCGCGGCGACGAGCGCCAGGGCGAGCAGCGCGGCGCGCGAGCGCCTCCACGCCCACGCCGCCGCGGCGGCGAACGCGGCGCACGCCGGGATCGCGACGAGGACGCGCGGGTCCGCGAGCGATCGCACGGGGTCGTCGAGGTATACCGCCGTGAGGTGCACGGGCGCGACGAGCTTCGCGAGGTAGCGCCCGGACAGGGCGAGGGCGCGCAGCAGCGGGGAGCCCTCGGCGTCCACCGGGGGGGCCAGCGCGGCCCCGAGCACCGACACGCGCAGGGCGACGTAGCCGATCGCGACGGCGACGTACGGCGCCATCCAGCGCGCGCGATCCGACGCGGGCCGCCCGGGCGCGACCGCGAGGTCGAGCGCGAGCAGGACCACCGGCAGCGCGAGGGCCGGCTCCTTGGAAAGCGCGGCGAGCGCGAAGGCGGCCGCGGCGAGGCCGAGCAGCCGCGGCGCCCCGGCCCGCGCGCGCGCGTGCAAGAGCAGGGCGCCGAGCGACGCCACCGTGAAGGCGAGGTCGGAGAGCCCGGCGACCCACGTCACCGCCTCGACGTGGATCGGGTGGAGCGCGAAGAGGAGCGCCCCCGCGAGCGCCGCGCCGGTCCGCCCCCGCGTCGGCGGCAGCACCCGCTCCGCGAGCAGGAAGACGAGGACCGACGCCGCCGCGTGGAGCAGGACGTTCAGCAGGTGGTGGGCCCACGGCGCGAGCCCGGCCACGGCGTACACGCTCGCGGCGAGCACCTCGAGCACGGGACGGTAGAGGATCGGGCTGTAGCCGCCCATCCAGAAGCCGTGCCCGAACATCGCGGGCACGTTCGTCAGGCTCCGGATGACCGGGTTCTGCAGCGTGATGAGGTCGTCGTCGTAGACGAACCCGTTGCCGAGCGCGTTCGCGTAGACCGCGAGCGCGGCGACCGCGACGAGGGCGCCGGCCGCGACGGGCCACCTGGCCGCGAGCCGCGTCCCGTGCTCGTCCGGCTCGGGCGTCACGAAGGCGGTCTGATCCACGAACGGTGGGCGGGCGTCCATCGCGGCTATGTACCCCGCAGGACGCAGGCGTGTCGAACCTCGCCCGGCCCGCTGCGCGCGGCCTCGCGTCCGCGCTCGCAGGCCGCCGCCGCCGCAAGCGCGAGGTTACGGCCCGAGGTCGTACGCCTCCCAGTCGGCGGACATGAGCAGCGAGCGGACGTCGCCGTCGAGCGCGAGCCGGTTGAAGAACTTCCGGGATCGATCCTGCCACCGGCACACCACGTAGCGCGCGCCGAACGTCTCGCGGATGACGCCGGCCGGGTGCTCCGGCGGCTGCCGCGGGAGCGCGAACCACTTCTCGTAGAGGCCGGGCGAGAGCGCGTAGAAGAAGGTCGGGTCGAGCGCGACCATGAAGCGGCGCTCGGGCAGCGCGAGCATCAGGGTCCCCGTGTGCTCCCACTCGCAGGTGAAGACCTGCGCGCCCGGAGGGATCGCCGCGGCGAGCTGCGCCTCGACCTCCGGAGCCATCAAGGGCCGCGCCTCGCGCACGTCGCTCAGGAGCGTCAGCGCCGCGGGGGCCGAGTAGAGTCCCAGGCAGGCCGCCGTGACCGGCGCGAACCACCGCCAGCGGATCGCGCGGCTCGCGAACGCCAGCGCGAGCACCGAGAACGGCACGAAGTACTCCCCGAAGCGGATCGTCCGGACCGTGGCCGCCAGGAAGCAGGCGGCGGCGATCGCGAAGGCCCTCGCCATGTCGTCGGCGGCGCGCCAGGCGAGCACCGCGGCGGCGCCGAGCGCCCCGACCGCGCCCGCGAGCAGCGTCGCCCACTCCCGGGCCGTGGCCGCGCGAAACTCGTCCCCGAGCTCCCGGACGGCCTCGCGGCCCCACGCCCCGCGCACGAGGACGTCCACGAGCTGGATCCGGGTGAAGCCGAACAGGTTCGCCGCGTTCGGGTGCAGCGCGACGCCGATCGCGAGCCCCACGGCGGCCGCTGCGACGGGTTTCCAGTCCGGCCGCTCCCGGCGGAGCGCCCGCGCGGCGCCGGCGACGACGGGCATCGCGATCGCGAGCGGCCACGCCACGTAGAACCACGGATAGAGCGCCGAGAGGGCCGCGACGACGAGGGGCCTCCCGCGCACCGCCGCCCAGAGGATCGCGGCCGCGAGCGCCACGGAGGCGACGTGCGGGCGCACGACGGTGACCCGGAACAGGAACAGCGACGACGCGACGAGCGGCAGCAGCGCCCAGAGCCAGGCGAGGCGGACCTTCTCGGCCCGCAGGATCAGGTGGAGCGCGAGGAGCAGGCCGGCACACCAGATCGTCCCGACGGCGCGCGCGGCCGTCGCCCACGGCAGGCCGGCGACGGCCGCGAGCGCCAGGTGGAAGGCGAGTTCCTTGTCCGCGTAGTGCTCCGCGAGCCACGAGAACGGCGTCCAGGGAAACGCGTGCAGGATCCCGTGCCGGGCGATGAGCCGCCCGACCGCGACGTGGTACGCCGTGTCCCCGTCGAGGGGGCTCCCCGTGTTCCACTGCAACGCCGCCGCGACGAGCACGAACAGCGCCGCGGCGCCGGCGAGGCTTGCGAGGCTGGCGGCGCGGGATCGCGGGGCGGCCGCGTCCGCGATCGGCGGCGGCTCCATCGGCGAGGGCTCGGGCTGCACGTCGCGCCCGAGTTTACCCCGGAGACCCCGAGCGGCAACCCGCCCTCCCCTGCCGGCGGGCGCCCGGCGGCTCGACCGGTGCCGGCCGGTTCGCTGCTATGCTCCCGCGCCGTGACGAGGGCGGCTCGCGATGGCGCGGGGGTGGCCGCGGCGCTCGGGATCCTGGTCCTGGCCGTCTTCGGCCAGACCGCGGGCTTCGGGTTCGTGAACTTCGACGATCCGCAGTACGTGCTGCGGAACCCGCTCGTGCTGGGCGGCCTCTCGTGGCGCGGCGCCGGCGCGGCCTTCACGTCGCTGTACGCGGCCAACTGGCACCCGCTCACCTGGCTCTCGCACATGGCGGACGTGTCGCTCTTCGGGCTCGACGCCGGCGCGCACCACGCGGTCAACGTCGCCTTCCACCTCGCGAACGCCCTCCTCCTGTTCCGGCTTCTCCGGGTCGCGACGGGCGCGACCGTCCGCGCCGCGGTGGTGGCGGCGCTGTTCGCCGTCCACCCGCTCCACGTGGAGTCGGTCGCCTGGATCTCGGAGCGCAAGGACGTCCTGAGCACGTTCCTGCTCCTCCTCACGCTGATCGCCTGGGTGCGCCACGCGCGCCGCCCGCGCGCGGCCACGCTGGCGGGGGTCTGCGCCCTCTTCGCGCTCGGCCTGCTCGCGAAGCCCATGCTCGTCACGGTTCCGGCGGTGCTCCTGCTCCTCGATGGGTGGCCGCTCGGACGCGCCGCCGACCCGGACGTGCCCGGCGAGCCGGGGCGGGTGCGCCGCGAGGCCGTGCCCGGCCTCCTGCGCGAGAAGCTCCCCCTCCTCGCGCTCTCCGCCGCCTCCTGCGCCGTCACCCTGGTCGCCCAGGCGCGGGGCGGCGCGATGGGGAACACGGGCGACTATCCGTTCTGGCCGCGGCTCGCGAACGCCGCCGTCTCCTACGTCACCTACCTCGCGCAGGCGCTCTGGCCCGCCCGGCTCGCGGCCTTCTACCCGCACCCGACCTACGTCGGCCAGGGGTTCCGGCCCTGGCAGCCGCTCGCGGCCGCGTTGCTCCTCGCCGCGATCACCGCGGTCGCCTGGGCGACCCGGCGCGAGCGGCCCCACCTGCTCTTCGGCTGGCTCTGGTACCTCGGGACGCTGGTCCCCGTGATCGGGCTCGTACAGGTGGGGATGCAGGCCCACGCGGATCGCTACACGTACGTGCCGCTCGTCGGGATCCTGGTCGCGGTGATCTGGGAGGCGGCCGCGGCGCTCGAGCGGATCCGGTGGGGCCGCGCGTTCGGGCTCGGCCTCGCGGGAGTGGCGGTGCTGGCGTGCGCGATCGTCGCCCACGGACAGGCGGCCACGTGGCGCGACTCGCTCGCGCTCCGGAGCCGGCAGGTCGAGGTCAACCCGGACGACTGGGCGTCGTGGCTGGGCCTCGGCATGGCGCTCGACGACGCGGGCCGGCTCGAGGAGGCGCTGCGCGCGATGGAGCGGGCCCGGGCGCTCGCGCCCGTCCAGGGCGAGGCGTCGATCGCGTGGAACAGCGGCGGCGTGCTGCTCGCCCGGCTCGGGCGGCTCCCGGAGGCGGCGGCCTCGTTCCGCGGCGCGCTCGCGCTCGAGCCCGACTCCACCTCGGCCTGGCTCAACCTGGGCTCGGCGCAGGAGCAGCTCGGCGATCCGCTCGGCGCGGCCGACAGCTTCGCGCAGGCGATCCGCCTCGCCCCCGGCGGCGCCGCCGCCTGGGCCGGCATGGCGCGG
>DASVZX010000451.1:0-10619 GCA_036391435.1 Anaeromyxobacter sp.
CCGCCGGGGCCCGCCCGCCGCCGCGCGGCGCGGCGATCGGGCGGGCGCGCCGCGCCGGCCGGCTACAGCCCGAAGTGCGCCGGGGAGAGCCCCTTCCAGGCGCAGTAGTCGCGCAGCTCGCGCTTCACGAGCCCCCAGGTGAGCGCGAGCACGACGACGTCGTCCGTGAAGCCGAGCGGGACGAGGAAGTCGGGGATGAGGTCTAAGGGCGAGACGACGTAGATCACCGCGGCCGCGATCGCCGCGACCGCCTTCCACGGCACCTGGCGGTACGTCCCGTTCGCGTAGTCCCGCAGGACCATCCAGAGCAGCCGCAGCTTCGCGCGGAGGTGCCCCGGCGTGCGGCGGGCGTACCACGGCGGCCGCTCGACGAACCGCCCCGCCGCCTCGGCGTGGCGGGCGACGGAGGCGGGGGTGATGTCCGCCGCCTCGCGCGCGAGGGTGCTCGCCGCGGCGTCGCGACAGGAGATGCAGTCCGCATTCGAGCCGAGCGCGCGACCGCAGGCGGCGCAGGTCCGGGTGGCCATGGGCCCATCGTAATCCGGGCCGGGCTTCCCGGCGGAGCCCTCAGCGGGCCTCGCGGGACCGCCGCGCCGGGGTGCGCTCGCGCTCGGGCGCCGCGCCCTCCTCGACGGACACCGTCTTGTGGAACTTCCGGTAGTCGATCGCGCTGCGGCCGTCGGGGAGCTGCCGCGAGATCTCGCGGAACCGCGCGCCCCAGCGGATGCGGCTCGCGCGGTAGACGTGGCGCGCGTGCACGGTCTTCACGAGCCCCTCGTCGTAGCCGGAGAGGCTCACGATCACCTCGGCCTCCGCCGCCTCGAGGGAGGCCGCGCTCTCGCCGTGGAGGGGGCTGCCGCGATCGAGGACGTGGAGGGCCGTCCAGGCGTGCGAGAAGAGCGCCGAGCGTCCGCGGACGAGGTCGAGATCGTGGCCGCGGCGGACCGGCTCGCCGTCCTGCACCTCGTTCCGCACCAGCATCACCGTGAGCTTCGCGTCCACGATGTGGCTCGTCCGCTCGTTCGCCATCCGGAACATGAGGGCCTGCCCGCCCTCGTGCGGCGCGACGACGGCCACGTTCGAGAACAGCACGCGCGCGCGGACGAGCGAGAACTTGGCGAGCACGATGCCGGAGGCGATGACGAGCTCGACCCAGTGGAGGAACCCGTCGAGCCCGGAGAGCGTGGCCGCCGCGATCCCCCGCGCCGAGAGCGCGGAGGGCGCCGGGCCCGGCGTCACCGCCGCCTGCGAGAGGGCCTCGAGGAGCGAGCCCTCGAGCGGGAGCCGGAGCGCCACCAGCAGGCGCGCCGCCCCGAAGAGCCCGAGCGTCGCGAAGTGGACCGCGGCGAACACGACGATGAGGCGCGTCCACGAGCCCGTCACGAGCCAGTGGTAGAGGTCCCGCATCGGCCGGCGCTTCAGGCCGATGACGACGATGCCGCCGCGGCCGTGCTGGCCGAAGACGCGGGTCGCGCCGAGCTCGCCCATGCCCGCCGATGATAGCCTACTCGCCCGCGAGCGCGCGGAGCCCCGCGTCGAGGGGCCGGCGGACGACGCCGCGCTCGGTCACGATCGCGGAGACGAGCGCCGCGGGCGTCACGTCGAAGGCCGGGTAGCGCGCCGGGACGCCGGCCGGCGCGATCCGCTGCCCGGCGATGCGGAGGACCTCGTCGTCGGCGCGCTCCTCGATGGGGATGTCGGCGCCGGTGGGCGTCTCGAGGTCCACCGTCGACCAGGGCGCGGCGACGTAGAACGGCAGGCCGTGGTGCGCGGCGAGCACCGCGAGGCCGTAGGTGCCGATCTTGTTCGCGACGTCGCCGTTCGCCGCGATCCGGTCGGCGCCCACCACGACGCAGGCGATCTCGCCGCGCGCCATGAGCCAGCCGGCCATGCCGTCGGTGAGGAGCGTCACGAGGATCCCGTCGCGCTGCAGCTCCCAGGCGGTGAGCCGGGCCCCCTGCAGGAACGGGCGGGTCTCGTCGGCGAACACCGAGATCGGGTTGCCCGCCTCGACCGCGGCGCGCACCACGCCGAGCGCGGTGCCGTAGGCGGCCGTGGCGAGCGCGCCGGCGTTGCAGTGGGTGAGGACGTGCGCCCGCGGCGGGAGGAGCGGCGCGCCGAGCGCGCCGATCCGGCGGCAGGCGGCCTCGTCCTCGTCCCGGATGGCGTGGGCCTCCGCGAGGAGCTCGGCCGCGCCGAGCCCGATGCGCCGGGACATGCGGCGCACCGCCCAGGCGAGGTTCACCGCCGTCGGCCGCGCCTTCACGAGCCGCTCCGCCGCCTCGCGGAGCGCGCGCGGCTCGGCGCCGCGCCGCGCGTCCGCCGCGAGCGCGTACGCCGCCGCGACGCCGATCGCCGGCGCGCCGCGCACCGCGAGGTCCCGGATCGCCGCAGCGACCTCGCCGGACGTCGCGAGCTCGAGCCAGCGCTCCTCCGCCGGGAGGAGGCGCTGGTCGAGCAGGCGCACCACGTCCCTCGCCTCGTCGTAGAGCACCGGCCGGAGCGGCTCCCTCGTCATCGCGTCCCTCTCCCGAGCCCGGCGAACAGCCGCAGGGCGAAGTAGACCGTCGCCGCAGCGGCGACGGCCGCGCCGACGAGGTTCCGGTCGCGCGCCGTGACGACCGCGACCGCGAGGCAGGCGAGGAGCGCGAGCGCGAGGAACACCCGGCTCGGCCCGCCCGTCGAGCCCGCGCCGGCGGGGCCGGCCCCCCATCCCGTCCAGCGCGCCAAGGCCTAGCCCCCGAGCTTCCGCGCGAGCAGCGCGTTCACCACGGCCGGGTTCGCCTTCCCCTTCGTCTCCTTCATCACCTGGCCGACGAAGAACCCCAGGAGCTTGCGGTTCCCGCCGCGGTACCGCTCGACCTCCGCCGGGCTCGCCGCGAGCACCCGGTCGACCGCCGCCTCGATCGCCGACGTGTCGGACACCTGCGCGAGTCCCCTCGCGCGGACGATCTCCGCGGGCTCGCCGCCGCTGCGGAAGAGCTCCTCGACGACCTGCTTCGCGCCGGGGCCGCCGAGGGTCTGCGCGTCCTGGAGCTTCAGCACCGCCGCGAGGCTCGCCGGGTCGAGCCTCGAGCGCGCGGGCTCCACGCCGAGCTCGTTCGCGAGCCGCGCGACCTCGCCGTTCATCCAGTTCGCGACCTTCTTCGCCGCCTCGGGCCCCGCGCCGTACGCGGCGAGCGCCGCGTCGAAGAAGTCCGCGGTGCCCTTCTCGGCGACGAGGAGCCCCGCGTCGTAGGCGGAGAGCCCGAGCTCGCTCCGGTAGCGGGCGGCGCGGGCGCGGGGCAGCTCCGGCAGCTCGCCGCGCACCCGCTCGACGAGCGCCTGCGGGACCACGACCGGCGGGAGGTCCGGCTCGGGGAAGTAGCGGTAGTCGTGCGCCTCCTCCTTCGAGCGCATCGAGCGGGTCTCGCCGCGGTCCGGATCGAACAGGCGCGTCTCCTGCTCGACCTTGCCGCCGGACTCCACGAGCTCCACCTGCCGGCGCACCTCGTAGTCGATCGCCTGCCGGAGGAACCGGAACGAGTTCATGTTCTTGATCTCGCACCGGGTGCCGTACCGGTCCTCGCCCCTGCGCATGACCGAGACGTTCGCGTCGCAGCGGAACGAGCCCTCCTGCAGGTTCCCGTCGTTGACGCCGAGCGTGACGAGGACGGCGCGGAGCGACTTCAGGTACTCGATGGCCTCGTCGACGGAGCGCAGGTCCGGCTCCGAGACGATCTCGAGGAGCGGCACGCCGGCCCGGTTGAGGTCGACGCCCGACGCGCCGTCCGCCGACACGTCGTGGAGGTTCTTGCCGGCGTCCTCCTCCATGTGGATCCGCGTGAGCCGGATCCGCTTCTCGACGCCCTCGACGGTGATGTCCACCCCGCCGCCGACGCAGATGGGCAGCTCGTACTGCGAGATCTGGTAGCCCTTCGGGAGGTCCGGGTAGAAGTAGTTCTTCCGCGCGAAGACGCTCTTCGGCTGGATGGCGCAGCCGAGCGCGAGCCCGGTGCGGACCGCGAGCTCGACGACCCGCTCGTTCAGCGCCGGGAGCACGCCGGGCATCCCGAGGCACACCGGGCAGGTGTGCGTGTTCGGCTCGCCGCCGAACTCGGTCGAGCAGCCGCAGAAGATCTTGCTGCGCGTGAGGAGCTGCGCGTGGACCTCGAGCCCGAGGACGACCTGGAAGTCGGAGACGGGCATCCGGGCGCCTCCTCTATCCCAGCGCCGGGGCCGGCAGCGGGCCGACCTCGCGCTCGAGCGCGCGCGCCGCGCGGAGCAGCGTCGCCTCGTCGAACGGCCGGCCGACGAGCTGCAGCCCGACCGGCATCCCGCTCTCCCGCTCGAGGCCGCACGGGACGGAGAGGCCGGGGAGCGCGGCGAGGTTGCAGGTGATGGTGAACACGTCGGCGAGGTACATCTGCAGCGGATCGGCGGTCTTCTCGCCGAGCCTGAAGGCGACGGACGGCGCGACCGGCCCGGCCACCACGTCGCACGCGGCGAACGCCGCGTCGAAGTCGCGGCGCACGAGCGTGCGGACCTTCTGCGCGCGCAGGTAGTAGGCGTCGTAGTAGCCGCTCGACAGGGCGTAGGTGCCGAGCATGATCCGCCGCTTCGGCTCGGCCCCGAGCCCGCGCTCGCGCGTCTCGGCGTACATCTCCTTGAGCCCCCGCGCCTCGGCCCGCAGCCCGAACCGGACGCCGTCGTAGCGCGCGAGGTTCGAGGAGGCCTCGGCGGGCGCGATGAGGTAGTAGGCCGCGATGCCGTACTTCGAGTGCGGGAGCGAGATCTCCACGAGCTTCGCGCCGAGCCTCTCGTAGGTCGCGAGCGCGCCGCGGACGCTCTGCTCGACGCCGGCGTCGAGCCCGCCCTGGAACCACTCCCTCGGCACGCCGATCCGGAGCCCCCGCGCGCCCTCCTCGAGCCGGCCGAGGTAGTCGTCCACGGGGCGGGGGGAGGAGGTGAGGTCGCGCGGGTCGTGCCCGGCGATCTTCTCGAGCAGGAGCGCCGCGTCCTCGACGGTGCGCGCGAGGGGCCCCACCTGGTCGAGCGACGACGCGAACGCGACGACGCCGTAGCGGGAGACGCGGCCGTAGGTCGGCTTCACCCCGACGACGCCGCAGAACGACGCGGGGAGCCGGATCGAGCCGCCGGTGTCCGTGCCGAGCGCGCCGTGGACGAAGCGCGCCGCCACCGCCGCCGCGCTCCCGCCGGAGCTGCCGCCGGGCGTCCGGGAGAGGTCCCACGGGTTCGCGCACGGCCGGTAGCCGCTGTTCTCGTTGGACGAGCCCATCGCGAACTCGTCCATGTTGAGCTTGCCGACGAGGACCGCGCCCGCGGCCTGGAGCCGCTCGACGACCGTCGCGTCGTACGGCGGCAGGAAGCCCTCGAGGATGCGCGACCCGGCGGTCGTGGCGACGCCCTTCGTCGCGAAGAGGTCCTTGAGCGCGATCGGCACGCCGTCGAGCTCGGACCGGCGCTCGCCCCGGGCGGCGCGCGCGTCCGCCTCGGCGGCCGCCGCGCGGGCGCGGCCGGCCGTGACGGCGAGGAACGCCCCCACCTTCCCGTCCCGGGCCGCGATGCGGGCGAGCGCGGCCTCCACGAGCTCGCGCGACGAGACGGCCCGGGCGGCGATGCCCGACCCCGCCTCGCGGAGCGAGAGGGCGGTGAGGTCGTCCGGGGCCGGGCTCACTCGATGATCCTCGGCACCTTGAAGCAGGTCCCCTCGCGCGCGGGCGCGTTCGCGAGCGCGTCGCGCGGCGCGAGGCTCTCCTGGAGCACGTCCGGGCGCAGCGGGACGGCCCCCTCGGCGAGCGCGTGCGTCATCGGCTCCACGCCCGAGACGTCGAGCTCGCGCAGCTGCTCGACGTGGCCGAGGATGGCCGAGAGCTGCACGGCGAACGTCTCCTCCTCCTCCGGCGAGAGCCGGAGGCGCGCGAGGGCGGCGATGCGCCGGACCTCCTCGAGCGACAGCGCCACGGCCGGATCCTAGACGGGCTTCTTCGTCTCGGGCTTGAACCAGTTCAGGATCGCGCTCATCACGCCCTTCGACTCGTGCTTCTCGAGGTGCTCGAGCTCGCCCTGGTCGAGGAACACGCCGTTGCACCCGAAGCAGACGTCGACGTCCACGCCGCGGAGCCTCACCTCGTGCATGTCGAGGCCGCACTTCGGGCAGTGCATCCAGTGAAGGTCCTTGAGCCGCTTCAGCTCGCCGACCTCCTTCTCCTTCTTCGCCTGCAGCGCCATGCGGCGCTTCTTCTCCGCGTCCTCCCGGACGAAGTACTCGTCCTCGGTGTTGGAGGGCTTCCCCGGGGTTCCCCTGTCGGACATGGCTATTTCCTCAGCTCCTCGAGTGCGTGGCGGGCGACGCCGGCCTCCTCGCCGCCCGGATGCTTGGCGAGGTACTTCTCGTAGTACCTGATGGCGTCCTCGGCCTTCCCCTGCCACCGATAGGTCTCGGCGAGCCCCAACAGTGCATCCGGCTCGTCGGGAGCGATCCCGAGGGCTGCCTGGAAGCTCGCCTCCGCGGGAGGGTAGCGACCGAGGTCGAAATAGCACAAAGCGCGGCCGGTCAGGGCCTCGACGTTCGAGGGGTCCTCGTCGGCGACGCGCCCGTACAGGTCGAGCGCCCGCTCGAGCTTCCCCGCCTCCCGGAGCGTCTCCGCCTGCGCGAGGAGCGCCTTCGGTCCCCTCGGCACGGCCGGCGCCTTCGCGGGCGGCCTCCCGATCGGCTCGGGGAGCGGCTCGACGGCAGGCTCCGGCACCGGCTCCGGCGCGGCGACGGGGGGCGGGGTCGTCGCGGGCGGGGGCGCCGCCTCGGGCGCGGGCGGCGCGGGCGGCCTCAGCTCGATCGTGAGCGGCACGGCGACCGCCCCGGCGTCCGCGGGCGCCCTCCGCGGGAGGAGCCGAGCGAAGAGGCCCGGCGCGAGGAACCACGCCACGCCGCCCCCCGCGACGAGGAGCACGAGGATCGCCAGGGCGGCGCGGCCGACGCGCCCCTTCCTCACGGACGCGAGCTCCTCCGGCCCGAGATCCACCTCGACGGTGGGCACCGGCCCGGGGGCCGCCGGGAGCGGCTCCTGCCGGTGCTCCGCCGCCGGCAGCGGCGCGGGCGCGGGGGTCGTCCCGTAGGGCATGCCGAAGGCGGGCGGCGGCGCGTACGCCGGCGGCGCCTGCAGCGTCACGCCGTAGACCGGGAGCGGCATCGGGACCGGCGTCACGGCGGGCGCGGCCTTGCCGCGCTCGGCGGCCTCGACGACCTGGAAGAAGCTCGCGAGCTCGGCGATGTTGCCGAGGCGCTTCCACTGGTCGCCGGAGAGCGAGATCTCGTCGTCCCGCGAGACCTTCTGCTCGATGATCCACTTCTGCAGCGTCGTGAGCTCGCGGAACGTGAAGATGTTCCCGTTCGCCTGGCGCACGCGCCACTCGCGCGGCGGCTCGCGGGGCGCCTCGCGAGGCCGCTCCTCGTGGCCGGTCGCGCCGGCGGGCGGGGGCGCCCCCGATCCCGGGGGCTTCGGGGCTGCGGCGGTGGCGGGGAGCGGGACGCCCTCGAGCTCCTCGGGCCTCACCGGAACCGTGACGACGAGCTCCTTCTTCTTCACCTTGAAGACGTGTCCGCAGTTCGTGCACTGCACGGTGAGCCCGGCGGGGGTCACCTGCTCGTCGTCGAACACGTACTGGGCGCGGCAGCGCTCGCAGCGGACGTCCATGGAAGCTCGCGGGAAAAGGGCGGTTCTCGGGGCATTCTACGCGAGGAGCGGGCCCGCAGAAAAATTGACCGGGTGGGACCCCCCGATATCCTCGACGAGGCAGGCCCCGTCCGCGCGTTCTGCGGCGGAGACCCGGGACAGGTGGCGGCGCGATGGGGAAGCCCAAGGGAAACCGCAAGATTTCCGAGCGTGAGCGCGGCAAGCGCGGAGGCTCGCGCGGCGGGGCGCCGCCCCGGACCGGCATGGCCCGTGACGTGTCCGCGGTGGTGCTGCTCGCGGGGGGCGCGGTGCTCGGGCTCGCCCTCGCGACCTTCTCGTCGCTCGACGGCGCGCTCATCGCGCGGGCGATGACGCCGTCGAACCTCTGCGGCCCGCTCGGCCACCGCGCCGCCGCCGCCACCTACGGCGTGCTCGGCTTCTCCGCCCTCGTCCTCCCGGTCGCCCTCGGCGCGGCGGCGCTGAAGCTGTTCCGGGGCGCCACCCCGCGGATCACCATCGTGGCGGCGGTCGCGTGGGCCGTCCTCATCGCGTCGGTCGCGGCGCTCGGCCACCTCGCCCTCGACGGCCACGCGGCCGCCTCGTTCCCGGCCGGCGGCGCCGTCGGGGCCGCGCTCGCGCGCGCCGCCGCGTCCCTCCTCGGCACGTGGGGCAGCGCCATCGTCGTCGTCGCGGCGGGGCTCGTCGCGCTCATCGTCGCGACCGACGTGAAGGTGACGGCCGTCGCGTCCGGCGCGCTCGGCGCGGCGCGCGCGGTGGTCGGGTTCCTCTCGGCGCGCCTCGCCGCGGCGGTCACCGAGCACCGCGCCGCGATCGCGGAGCTGCGCGAGCAGGAGGCGGCGGAGCGCGCCCGCCGCGCGGAGGAGGAGGCGGAGGCCCTCGCCGACACCGCGGAGATCGAGGCCGACGGCGACCAGGACCGGGCCGAGGCCCGCGCGGTCGCGGGCGCGCTCGCCCTCGAGCACGTCCGCCGCACGGGCGGGTTCGACGACCCGGCCTGGGTCGACGAGGTCGCGGCCGAGGTCGCCGCGGAGGACGCGGTCGAGGAGGCCGCGCCCGAGCGCCGCCGGCGGAGGCGCAAGGACCCCGACGCCGCGGCCGAGGCGAGCCCGGAGGAGGACGCCGCCGCCGCGCCGCTCGACGAGGCCCCGGAGCCGCCCTCCTCCCCCGAGCCGCTCCCGCCGGTGAAGCCCGAGATCGTCGTCTCGCAGGCGATGCTCGAGCGCGCCGGCCGGAAGAAGAAGGACAAGCAGGAGCCCGCGTTCGCCTTCACGAAGGCGGGCGACGTCTTCCAGCTCCCGTCCACCGCCCTCCTCGACGCGCACGAGGAGAAGGCGAAGGACGTGGACGCCGGCTCCCTCACCCGGATCGCCGAGGTCATCGTCGCGACGCTCCGCCAGCACGGCATCGACGGGGCGATCAAGCACATCCGGCCCGGGCCGGTCGTGACGCTCTACGAGTTCTCTCCCGTCGCGGGCGTGAAGCTCGCGCGCATCGAGAACCTCGACAAGGAGCTCACGATGGCGCTCAGCGCCGTCCGGATCCGCATCATCGCGCCCATCCCGGGGAAGGGCGTCGTGGGCATCGAGGTGCCGAACCGCGACCGGGCGATGGTCCACCTGCGCGAGATCCTCGAGTCCGAGTCGTTCGCCCACGCGGGCGGCTTCCTCCCGCTCGGCCTCGGCAAGAACATCGAGGGGCTCCCCTACTGCGTCGATCTCCAGCGGATGCCCCACCTCCTCATCGCGGGCACCACCGGCGCGGGCAAGTCCGTCGGCCTCAACACGATGATCCTCTCGCTCCTCTACCGGCAGACGCCGGCGGAGGTGCGGATGATCATGGTGGACCCGAAGATGACGGAGCTGTCCACCTACGAGGACATCCCGCACCTGCTCCTGCCGGTCGTGACCGACCCCCAGAAGGCGTCCCGCGCGCTGCAGTGGGCCGTGGACGAGATGGAGCGGCGGACCCAGATCCTCGCCGACACCGGCTCGAAGGACCTGAAGTCCTACAACCACAAGGCCGAGAAGCTCCGCGCCGAGGGGAGGACGTTCGCGGACAAGGACCTCCCCGCCCCGAAGAGGCTCGTCGTCGTCGACGTGACGGCGGGCGAGACGGAGGAGGAGGCCGCCGCGCGCGCCGCCGCCGAGGCGCAGGCGGCCGCCGAGGCGCCGGCCGCCGCCTCGCCCGAGTTCGAGGATCCCACCGCGCCGCCGCCCGCCGATCCGGCGGCGGCGCGCGACGAGCGGAAGGTCCCGCAGAAGCTCCCGTACATCGTCGTCGTGATCGACGAGCTCGCCGACCTCATGATGACCGCGCCGCGCGAGGTCGAGATCTCGCTCGCCCGCCTCGCGCAGAAGGCGCGGGCGACGGGCATCCACCTCATCGTCGCCACGCAGCGGCCGTCCACCGACGTCGTCACCGGGATGATCAAGAACAACTTCCCGGCCCGGATCAGCTTCCGCCTCGCCTCGCGCCACGACTCGCAGACCATCATCAACGGACCCGGCGCCGAGTCGCTGCTCGGAGACGGCGACATGCTGGTCCTGACCGCGACGCAGCCCGTGACCCGCGTCCAGGGCGCGTTCGTCTCGGAGGAGGAGCTCCACCGCGTCGTCGGGTTCCTGAAGGAGCAGGGGCGGCCGGTCTACGACGACGCGATCCTCCGGGCGCGCGAGGGCGGCGACCGCGGCGCGTTCGACGACGACGAGGACGATCCCGTCTACGACCAGGCGATCGACCTCGTGTCGCGGATGGAGGAGGTCTCGGTCTCGAAGCTCCAGCGCGAGATGCGGCTCGGCTACAACAAGGCCGCCAAGATCGTCGAGCGCATGGAGCGCGAGGGGATCGTGGGCCCGGCGAACGGCGTGAAGCCGCGCCAGGTGCTCATCCGGCCCGCGGGCGAGGTGTCGCCGGTCCCGAACGTCT